>CAUQCU010000095.1:0-7393 GCA_963516555.1 Campylobacter concisus
CAAAATTCAGAGCTAACGTTAGTGATAAGAACGCAGCTAAAGCAGAAGAAAAACCAACTAACGATAAAACTAACGTGAGCAAAAAATGACAGCTCTTGATATCGCTGAGATAATTTTTATAGTGCTGGTTGCTGGTGTTGGACTTGGACTTATCATGAAAGTTTTGAAAGAGGAAAATAAAACTTCAAAATAAAATCTGAAAAATTTGGCATGAAATTTTGTGTGAAAAACAAAAACACAAAGTTGATTGCCAAAATTTAAATCACAATATAGGACACTAAAAAATCTAATTCTATTTTTCAATAAAAATTCTGGTTCAAATTTAAAAGCAAAATTAAGAAAAATTTTATAGATTGTTTTTACTAGAAAGACTTTTTAAAATTTAAATATTTTGATTATTTGCTTCTTTTGCAAATTTATAAAACTCACTTTCGGCGTCAAATTTGCTTTTTATCTTGTAAAAAATTTTATCAAATTTAAATGAAATTTCGTCCGAGTGAAGCAAGAGCCTTTTTGCACCAGTTAAATTTATCCGTTCACTCTCACTCATCTCTTTGTCTAAAATTTTCTCAATCTGCGGACGCGACAAACCATAAAGTGGCTCGCCAAGGATCTTGTGTTTCACATGAAACAAATGCAACCGAATTTGATGCTGCCTGCCAGTGAGTGGGATAGCCCTAACCAAAGTCGTATCGATATCGTCAAAATACTTTATAGGCAAAATTTTAGTCACCGCACTCTTGCCATTTTCACAAATTTGCATTCGCATTTTCACATCGTCGTAGTTGTTCGCTAGATCCATCTTAGCATCGATCGTAAATTCTCGCTCGATCTTGCCTTGCACCATCGCGACGTAGCTTTTAGAAACCTCTCGGTTTTCAAAGATTTTCTTTAGCTTTATCGTAGAATTTCTATCTTTTCCCACGACTATCACGCCACTTGTTTCGCAGTCTAGCCTATGCGCCACGCTCGCATCTCGCCCAAAAAGTGTGTAAATTTCATCATTTAGCGAGTAGTCGCAGTGTCTGCCATTTGGGTGGCTCAGCACGCCGCTTGGCTTGTCAAATACCGCAAAGCTCTCGCACTCAAAGATCGGCTTTAGTCCCTTTGGCTTGGCCTCATAGTCGATCAAAAAGACATCGCCGCACAAAACAGCATTTTTCTCACTCACGACACTGCCGCCACAGATTAGCCTGCCTTTGTCGATGAGACGCTGGGTTTGGCTCATGTTAAAGCCATTTTGCAGTAAAATTTCATAAGCTTTTTGGTGATCTGCAGTAATGATAAATTTATTTACGTAGGGCAAAAATGATCCTTTTGAAAAATGAGCGAGCTATCTTAAGCCCAAATTTATAAGCGTATAACCGACATTTCAGCCCGGATTTTATATAATCAAAACTTAAATTTAGAGAAATTGCACGACGTGATTTCTGGCTCAAAAGCCAAATTTATACTTTCAGGACAAAAGCAAACTAACACAAAAGGTTCAACAATGGTCGAAAGATACTCACGCAAAGAGATGGCTGAAAAGTGGAGCATACAAGCAAAATACGACGCTTGGCTCAAGGTAGAAAAAGCTGCCGTTAAAGCTTGGAATAAACTTGGCTTCATAAGCGACAGCGACTGCGAGAAAATTTGCAAAAACGCTAAATTTGAGGTAGCTCGCATCGACGAGATAGAAAAGACGACAAAACACGACGTCATCGCATTTTTAACAAGCGTCAGCGAGAGCCTTGGCGAGGAGAGCAGGTTCGTGCACTACGGCATGACCTCAAGCGACTGCATCGACACAGCCGTCGCACTTCAGATGAAAGAGAGCCTAGAGCTCATCATTAGCGACGTAGAGGAGTTTATGCAGGCGGTCAAAAACAGAGCTAACGAGCACAAGCACACGCTCATGGTCGGCAGAAGCCATGGCATCCACGGCGAGCCGATAACCTTTGGCCTTGTGCTTGCCATCTGGTACGACGAGATCGCAAGGGCACTAAAGCTCATCAAAGACGCAAAAGATACGATCAGCTACGGCAAACTCTCAGGCGCTATGGGAAATTTAGCCCACGCTCCGATGGAATTTGAAGAGCTAACTTGCGAGGAGCTAGGTTTAAAAGCTGCCCCAGCGTCAAATCAAGTGATCCAGCGCGACCGCTACGCCCACGTGGTAAGCGCCATCGCTATCCTAGCTTCTACTTGCGAGAAGATCGCAGTTGCCATTAGGCACTACCAAAGGACCGAAGTTTATGAGGCGGAGGAGTACTTTAGCCCAGGACAAAAGGGCTCAAGCGCGATGCCACACAAACGCAACCCAGTCCTTAGCGAAAACATCACCGGTCTTTGCAGGGTGCTACGCTCATACGTTACGCCAGCACTTGAAAACGTCGCTCTTTGGCACGAGCGCGACATCAGCCACAGCTCGGTTGAGAGATTTATCCTGCCAGATATGTTTATCACGGCTGATTTTATGCTGGTTCGTATCAAAAATTTGATAGCAAATTTAGTCGTCTATCCAGAAAATATGATGAAAAATTTAAATTTAACAGGCGGCCTAGTATTTTCACAGCGTGTGCTTTTGCAGCTGCCACAGCGTGGAATATCTAGAGAGGACGCCTACAAGATTGTTCAGCGCAACGCCATGAAGGTCTGGGCGGACTTGCAAGAGGGCAAAAAAGCGATAGACGAGCAAGGTCACAGCCTATTTTTACAAAATTTGCTAAACGACGAGGACCTAACTAAGAGCCTTAGTAAAGACGAGATCAAAGAGTGCTTTGACTACAACTACTACACTAAAAATGTAGATAGAATTTTTAAGAGAGTGTTTGGATAATGATTAAGTGTAGATATGATACGTTTTTAAATTTATTGCATAAATTAGTTTTAAGAGAGCTTGCTTGACATCATCGGAAACATCAGATAGATTTAATTTAGCCAATGAAAAACTAAAAGAAATTTTTGGCGATGATAATGTTAGTTGGTCTATTCCATTAAATGACGGTGGAGACAAACAAAAACATATTATAAAACAAGTTTGCCAAATAGATGTACTAGATAATAAAGTATTGCAAGATATTTTAACACAACACAATATAGAATTTAAAAATTGTGAATTTGGATTTTTAAATATAAACGATTTCAAAAATATAGAATTTGATAATTGTAAAATTGAAATGTTTGACTCTAATACATCTAATGTAAATATAAAAGAAAAATTAGTTTTTACAGAGTGCGAATTCTATTCAAAAACATATAATATAAACTTTGCTTCAACAAATTTTAAAAAGATTACCTTTAAAAAGTGTACTTTTAAATCAGATATAAATATAAAGAATGCTAAATTTCAAAAATTTACCTTTATAAAGTGCAATGTTTTTGGTGATTTTATAGCTAACGACTGCACTTTTAAAAATGCAAATTTTAAAAATAATAAATTTGACGGCTTCACTAATTTTAAAAATACCATTTTTAAAGACAATGCCTACTTTAACAATTCCGAGTTTAAGAAATTTACAGATTTTCACGAGTGCGAATTTAAAAAATTAGCTTCCTTTTATGGAGTAAGATTGCATAAAACGCCAAATTTTAGCAGTGCAAATTTCGTAGAAAAGCCGATTTTAATTAATATGAAATTTGATTCACATAGTTTTAGTAGTATAAAACAAGATTGCGATGATGAAATAAAAAGGAGACTTGAAAACAATAAAGAAGCCACCGAAGCAGAAATTTATCAAAAAGTATATTCTGATTTTAGAAACTCATTTTCTATATTAAAACACACATTAAATCAAAATGGGAATTTAATAGATGCAAGCAACCATCACAAAGCAGAGCTTTATTGTAAGGAAATGGGACTTGATTATGAAATTAAATATGATGAAAAATCAAGAGTAAATTTTAATAAAAACATAAACTCATTTGAAAAAAGAAATGTAAATTATTTATATTCTAAGATACTTTTTGTTGTATTTGCAGCGGTCATGACCATCTCTTTATTATTTTTGAAATTCTGTAAAGAATTCGGTTTTTTAGAGAGTCTTGTTTATTCATTGATTGGTAGCGTCGCGTTATATGGTGTATATATAATAGTCGCAGGATTTACATACAGCATATTTAATATAAAATATTTTATTAGCCTTATAAATATCACATTATTTAAAATGAAATTGCCAGATATAACTAAATGGGTTGAGGCGTTGCAATTATATCTATACCGAAAAACTAGCGATCATCATACAAATTTAAATAAAATTTTTCATTTTACTTTACTGATGATCGTAAGTTATTGGTCTTGTCTGTTTTGCATTAATACAATAGGCGAAATTGGATTAAACGAAACAATGTATTTTTGTTTGAATTTAATAACGCTTGCCTTACTTATATTTATACCAATACTTAGTAGTGAAAAGATAAGCGACGTTGGCACTTTGGTGATCTCGTTTTTATTTGCCATTTTTTTATTTATTATTTTTATCTTACAAAATATATCATATATAACTTTTGGTATTTTGCTGTATATGTTTATTTTTTCTTTTGCATATTTTGTTTTTAATAGGAGTAACAACCTAGCAATTATCATAACAAAAACTCTTACTTATGCCGGTTTTATTATAGTATTGTTAAAGAGTCCAGAGCTTATAAATCCAACATTAAACATATTTAATAAAGAAAATATAGAAAATAAAATTTTGTCAGAAAAGCTTGCTAAATTAGATTATAAGGATTTAGCAAATTTAACAAGACTATCATTTGGAGATTATAATATTGATACAAACATAACTTTTTTAGAGGGTAATATAGTAAACCAAAGAGAACTTATTATAACCAACAAAGCAACATTAGAGAATGTTTTAGGTGTTTTGTTTCAACAAAATGAAAAAGAGGAATTGAATAAAATCATAAAAAATCTTCCCAATAAAGACGATTTAAACACAACCCTAAAGGAACCTAAAAATAGAAGTATTGCACTAGATTTGATTTTTGCGGCAGATAGAGTATATAAACGTGGTCTTTACGATATGGAGATGAACGATAAATTTAGATTAAGATTTGGTCTTGCCGACGAAAAGGAGATCCAAAAAGAGATAGATTTGATTATTGGTAATCTTGCAAGGATTGAGGAGGTATTGCAAAAGCTAGATCCTATTGTAGAAAAACAAAAAATTTATCTTGATATCTATAATGCGATAAGATTAGATAAAATAAATTCGCAAACATACAAATCAACATATATTTTATACGTTATTGTTATGATTTTATGTTTATATTCATTAGCAAAAACATCACGCAAAAATTCAATAGTATCATAGTTGCAAGAGTTGTAATTGCTTATTGGTAAAAAATAAGAATATTCTAAGTAGTTTAAAAACAACCGTTAGATACAATTATAACAATTATAAAAAAGAAAGAGAGCAAATGAAAGTTATAAAACGTAACGGTAGAACAGAAGAGCTTGATATCAGCAAGATCAAAAAATATACAAACGAAGCGGTTCTAGGGCTTAGCAACGTAAGTCTTAGCGAGCTTGAGGTAGATGCGAAAATTCAGTTTAGAGATATGATAACGACTGAGGAAATTCAGCAAACTCTTATAAAAACAGCAGTTGATAAGATCGACATCGACCGCCCAAACTGGACATTTGTCGCTGCAAGGCTATTTTTGTTTGACCTTTATCACAAAGTGACTGGCTTTAACGGCTACAACCACCTAAAAGACTATCTTGCAAAGGGCGAAAAAGTAGGCCGCATCATCCCTGGGCTAAAAGAGAAGTATGATCTTGAAGACCTAAACGCTTATATCAAGCCCGAGCGCGACTTGCAGTTTGCATACCTTGGTATCAAAACGCTTTATGATCGCTATCTCATCAAAGATAAGAGCGGTATGCCGATCGAGCTACCACAGCATATGTTTATGGCGATCGCGATGTTTCTTGCGCAAAACGAGCTAGACAGCCAAGGCTGGGCTAAGAAATTTTACGACCTCATCTCTAAATTTGAAGTGATGTTAGCTACCCCAACGCTCTCAAACGCAAGGACCACACGCCACCAGCTAAGCAGCTGTTACGTAGGCAGCACGCCTGATAATATCGAGGGCATTTTTGATAGCTACAAAGAGATGGCGCTACTTTCAAAATTTGGCGGCGGTATCGGCTGGGATTGGAGCAAGGTGCGTGCCATGGGTGGTAGTATCGACGGACACAAAAACGCAGCTGGCGGTATCATACCATTTTTAAAAGTGACAAACGACATCGCAGTAGCGGTCGATCAGCTAGGCACTAGAAAGGGCGCGATCGCTGTTTATATCGAGCCTTGGCATATGGATGTGAGCGATTTTCTCGATCTTCGTAAAAACTCAGGCGAAGAGAGACGCCGTGCACACGAGCTTTTCCCTGCGCTTTGGATAAACGACCTATTTATGAAGCGCGTTAAAGAAAATGGCCGCTGGAGCCTCTTTGACCCAGCTCAAGTAAGCGACCTTTGCGACCTTTACGGCGAAGAGTTTGAGAAGAGATACTTAGAGTATGAAAACGACGAAAATATCCAGAAAAATACCATCCTTGCAAAAGAGCTTTGGAAGAAAATTTTAACTAGCTATTTTGAGACCGGCATGCCATTTTTGTGCTTTAAAGACAATGCCAACAAAGCAAATCCAAACGACCACGAAGGCATCATCAGAAGCTCAAATTTATGCACCGAGATTTTCCAAAACACAGCGCCAAACTACTATAAGATCAAGATCACTTATGAAGATGGCGGCGAGGAGCTATTTGACGAAGAAGAAGACGTTACGGTCGATAGCGGCATAACTAAAAAAGCCAAAAAGCTTAGCGCGCTTGACAGCCTAAAAGGCAAGCAAATTTTCATCGTAGAAAAAGAGAGCATCGAGGGCAAAACGGCAGTTTGCAACCTTGCAAGTATAAATTTAAGCAAGATAAACAGCAAAGAGGACATCGAGCGTGTCGTGCCGATAGCCATTAGGATGCTTGATAACGTTATAGACCTAAATTTCTATCCGCACAAAAAGGTAAAACACACAAACCTATCATCTCGCTCGATCGGCCTTGGCGTCATGGGCGAAGCGCAAATGTTAGCTGAGAAAAATGTAAAATGGGGTAGTTATGAGCATTTGGCGCTCATTGATAGCATAATGGAAAACATAAGCTTCAACGCCATCTACGCTAGCTCAAATTTAGCCGTAGAAAAGGGCGTCTATCCAAAATTTGAAGGTTCAAAATGGAGCAAAGGCATCATGCCGATAGACACTGCAAATGAGAACGCAAAGGCTCTTTTAAATGACAAAGGCGGGCTATTTGACGAAAATGTCTGCGACTGGGACAAGTTAAGAGAAAAAGTCAAGCGTGACGGCATGAGAAACGGCTACCTAATGGCGATCGCTCCAACTAGCT
>CAUQCU010000096.1:0-7265 GCA_963516555.1 Campylobacter concisus
CCATTTAACTACTACGGCGACCCTGAGGCTACACGCGTCATCGTAGCTATGGGCTCAGTGACGCAAACTCTTGAAGAGGTCGTTGATTATCTAAACGCAAAAGGCGAAAAGGTGGGCATCATCAAGGTGCATTTGTACCGCCCATTTAGCACGAAGTATCTATTTGACGTGATGCCAAAGAGCGTGAAAAAAATAGCCGTTCTTGACCGCACAAAAGAGCCTGGCAGCCTTGGCGAGCCACTATATCTTGATATAAAAGCTGCATTTTACGGCCAAAAGGACGCACCAGTGATCGTTGGCGGCAGATACGGCCTAAGCTCAAAAGACGTCGATCCTGCGCAGATGCTAGCTGTATTTGAAAATTTAAACCAAAGCGAGCCAAAAGACGGCTTTACGGTGGGTATCGTCGATGACGTAACCTTTACGTCGCTGCCAACTGGAGAGAAAATTTCACTAAGCGATGAGAGCGTTAAAGAGTGCTTATTTTACGGCCTTGGCGCTGACGGCACCGTGGGTGCAAACAAAAACTCGATAAAGATCATCGGCGATAAAACCGACCTTTACGCGCAGGCATATTTTGCCTACGATAGTAAAAAATCAGGCGGCTACACACGCTCGCACCTTCGCTTTGGCAAAAAGCCGATCCGCTCGACCTATCTCGTCTCAAATCCGCACTTTGTAGCATGCTCAGTCGCTGCATATCTTGAAATTTACGACGTTATTGACGGCATCAGAGAAAACGGCACATTTTTATTAAACTCTATCTGGGACGCAGAGCAGACCATAGCGAAGCTGCCAAATAAAGTTAAGAAAATTTTAGCTAGCAAAAATATAAATTTTTACATCATAAACGCAACAAAGCTAGCGCACGATATCGGCCTTAAAAACCGCACAAATACCATAATGCAGTCGGCATTTTTCAAGCTTGCAGACATCATACCATTTGATGATGCGCAAAAATATATGAAAGAGTACGCTCACAAAGCCTATGCTAAAAAAGGCGAAGCGATCGTACAGATGAACTACAACGCTATCGACGTTGGCGCAAACGGCCTCATAAAAGTGCCGGTTGATCCTGCGTGGGCAAATTTAGCAGATAATGAGCAAAAAGAGGAAAAATACATCGGCAACAGCTTCATCGAAAACGTCGTAAAACCGATAAATGCGGCCAGAGGCGACAGCCTGCCAGTCTCAGCCTTCATAGGCTACGAGGACGGCCACTTTGAAGCTGGCACGACGGCTTACGAGAAGCGAGGCGTTGGCGTCATGGTGCCAAAATGGATCGAGCAAAACTGCATCCAGTGCAACCAGTGCGCATTTGTCTGCCCGCACGCTGTAATTAGGCCATTTTTGATAGACGAAAGCGAGCTTAACGCAGCTCCTGATGGAGTCAAAGAACACAATTTAGAAGCCAAAGGCAAAGAGGTCAAGGGGCTAAAATATAAAATCCAAGTAAGCCCGCTAGACTGCACCGGCTGCGAGCTGTGCGCACAAAACTGCCCAAGCAAGGAAAAATCGCTCGTCATGGTGCCGCTTGAAGAAGAGCTAGGCAAAAACGAGCAAGAAAACGCTGATTATCTATTTAAAAAGGTCGCTTATAAAGACGATCTCATGAACAAAGAGAGCGTTAAGGGCGTTGGCTTTGCTAAGCCGCTCTTTGAATTCCACGGCGCTTGCCCGGGATGTGGCGAAACTCCTTATATCACACTTATTACAAGGCTCTTTGGAGAGCGCATGATCGTGGCAAACGCGACTGGTTGTAGCTCGATATATGGCGGCTCTGCACCATCCACTCCGTACACCACAAATGACGATGGCAAGGGCGTTGCGTGGGCAAATTCGCTATTTGAAGATAACGCCGAGTTTGGCATGGGTATGAACGTAGCGATGGAGACCATGCGCCACCGCATCGAAGACATAATGAGAAACAACATAGATAACGTTCCAAACGCACTTTCAGCGCTTTACAATGACTGGATAAATTTCAAAAATGATGGCGTTAAAACGCAAGAGATCACGAAAAATTTATTGCCTATTTTAGAGCAAAATTTAAACGCGCCGGGCGTTAAAGAAATTTTAGAGCTTAAGAAATTTCTCGTTAAAAAGTCGCAGTGGATCATCGGCGGCGACGGCTGGGCGTATGACATCGGCTTTGGCGGACTTGACCACGTGCTAGCAAGCGGCGAGAACGTAAATGTGCTAGTGCTTGACACCGAAGTTTATTCAAACACTGGCGGTCAAAGCTCAAAATCAAGCCGCGCTGGCTCGATAGCGCAATTTACAGCTAGCGGCAAGCCAGCTCAGAAAAAGGACCTTGGCTACATCGCGATGACTTACGGCAATATTTTCGTAGCGCAGATCAACTCAAACGCAAGCCAAGCAAACGTGATAAAAGCGATCGCAGCGGCCGAAGCCTATGACGGCCCAAGCCTCATCATCGCCTACTCTCCGTGCATCGCTCACGGCATCAAAGGCGGCTTATCGCAGTCAGGCGGCCAAGGCGAACTCGCTACAAAATGCGGATACTGGCCGACATATCTATATGACCCACGCCTTTTAAAAGAGGGGCAAAATCCGCTTAAAATCACCTCAAAAGAGCCAGACTGGTCGCTTTATGAAGAGTTTTTGCTAAACGAAGTTCGCTACAACTCGCTTAAAAAGACCAACCCTGAGCATGCAGACGAGCTACTGGCTAAAAACAAAGCCGACGCGCAAAGACGCTACCGCCAGCTAAAACGCCTTAGCCTAGCAGACTTTAGCGACGAGATAGAGAGCGCGGAGACTACTCAAAGCGCCGAGTAAATTTAAATTTCTCTTGCCAAATTTAAACGGCAAGAGAAAATTTCATTAAATTTAGCCGTTTTTTTGCGGCTAAATTTTCAAATTTAGAAGGTGAAAAATGAGCCAAACGCACCCTTTTAAGCCAATCTTTGATAAAAACTCTAAAATTTTGATCCTTGGCTCTTTCCCTTCTGTCATCTCTCGTAAATTTGGCTTTTACTATGCAAATCCGCAAAACCGCTTTTGGCGGGTGTTAGCTGGGATCTTAAACTCTCCGCTGCCAGAAAGCAAGGATGAAAAGATAAATTTTCTACTCTCTCACCACATCGCGATATATGACGCTGCGATATCATGCAAGATAGAGGGCTCAAGCGACGCAAAAATGAGCAAGATCGTGCCTGTAAATTTAAAGCCGATATTTAAAGAGGCAAATATCACGCAAGTTTATGCAAACGGCGGCAAGGCTTATGAAATTTGCAAAAAATACTTGGAGGGTGAGATCATAAAAGCAACAAAAAAAGAGGCGATAAAACTACCATCTACCAGCCCTGCAAATGCTAAATTTAGCCTTGAAAAGCTCAAATGCGAATGGAAAGTAGTAGCAAATACATTAAGAGATGGCTAAAATTTAGCTAATTTGCTTGTCTGTTATTACAAATGCCAAAATATAAAACTAGAATATCGCTCCCTACTCAACCTCTAGCTTAACCTCTTTGCTATCTAGTCCAACTCTTTGCTTTACTTCGTTAAATTTTTGGATAAATCTGTTTTTATTCTCACTATTTATCAAATTTATCCCACTTTTTGTAGATGATGCTCTTTGTATATTGCTATCTCTTGCATAAATTTTACATGGCTCTATATATGATCTATCTTTACCATCTATGCTTTGGTAGCATGTCTCACTTAGCTTATCATCTTCAAATATATCTATATCCCCACCGCTTAAATTTGAGTTTATATAGTACGTTCCTTTAGGCATATGCTCTACTTTCTCATCTTTGCTCTCTTTATCAAAGATACCGCCAGACAAGCTTGTATCAAAGCACATAGTGGCATCAGTATGCCCAAACTCATATATACAAAGCTTGCCATTAGAGTATTTTAAATAGATAGGTGCTTTTATATCTACTCTAATATGTGTCTTTCCAAATTTAGTCTTAAACGCAGGTAATCTTAGATAGGCAAAAAACATTATGATATGGTTGCCATGATTTAGTCTTTTTAGTAGCTCTTTATCTTTTATATCATCTTTTGGGCTAAAGGTGATCTTTTTACCTTTAAATTTCTCTTCGCTTAAATTTATCGCCCCTGCTACCTTATCTACCATAACCTCACTATTATATTTATCCTCTCTTATCACCTTATAAGCCCAGCTTATCTCTTTGTAGTCATCATCTCCCTTGTTTGGCAGATAAACAGCCTCTAAATTTAAAGTATCCTTTATGCTTAGATTTGTAGCGTCACTACTTTCTGAAGTATTTAGCCTTATCTCAGTTATATTTTTTTGATAAACAACCGTAGATACTTTGATATCAAACTCAGCACCCCCATCTTTTTTATCTTTACTAGCCAAAGTTACAACAGTGGTGTCTTCTTTAGCATGTATCTCGCCAGTGTCATACCTTTTGCTTAGATCAAATGTAGCTATGATAAATTTTGAAGTCTTTTTAAAGCCTGAAGAGTTTTTGTCTAAATTTATATTTATTCTAAATTTAGCCGTGTATGAGTTTTCAGAGCTACTATTACTATCTACATCTTTATCATCGTTTTTCTTTAGGTAGTAAGAGGGATAGACCCTTTTATCTTCACTATTATGAAGATACACCTTTTTTATATCGTAGCTTTTACCCTCTTCATCTTCTATGATTAGATTAGTGACCACTAAGTGGAAATTTCCTTCGCTTTTGGTTGAGATACTATCAGTAGCATCTGGTAGCCTTAACTTTATATCAAACATACTTGAAGCCTTGTCGCTTCTTATACTATAGCTGTTTTCTTTAGCGAAATTTAAGAGGTTAAAGCTCATTTTTTCAAAGAAGTTAAGAGTTATTACATTGCCATTATTAAAGGCATATCTCTCATCTTGCGATATAAAAATGTCGTTAGCATTTTTGTAGATGATGGTTTCACCATTTGTAGAAAGCTTTATAAAGCTTATCTCTTCATCTCTTGAGTTTTTATTAGGCACTCTTACGTCTTGCTTATAGTTCATAAGCACTATCTCGCTCTCATTACTATTTCCATTTGGATTTAAATTTGAGCAATCAAGCGATGTATTATCTGCTAAGACGATAGTAAAGGTTGTGTTTTTTGGCTGGATAGGCATTACAGGAAGAGCTGAAGCTGTTGGATATATAAGCAGTATATCCCTCTTAGCTTCAGGCTTAAACTCGCCATTTTCCGCTCTTATCTTTAAGAGCTTATTTATCCTTGAGATATTATGGCTATTATCACCTTTTGTGGTGATCACATAGATATCTTCTAGCTTAAAGCTCTTGTTGGTGACATCTTTTAAAAGAGCATTTATCTTATCTGCGAAAAATTGCAAGATAGTATTGTATTTTCTGTAGTGTGTGTTGAAATCAGCACTTCCTTTTGAGTAGCCAGCTATAGTTTTATTGCCATTAAATTTCTTAGTGGTCTCATAGGCTATGGCGTTTTGTAGATAGGTTATAGATGGTTCATCTTTCTCTTTTATCTTTGCTACATTTAAAAGAGAGAATAGATCCAAACACTCTTCAAAAGATATTGCGTTTATGCTTATATCTCTTAGTCTGTTTTCTTCGACAGCATTATTATTTTCATTACTTTCAAATAATCCAAATTCATTTGACTCTGCAAATCTACGTTTAGCTATGCCTATCTCATTATCACCATTACTCTTATACCTTATCTCGTACCAAGCACCAAAGCGGTTTTTAGCTCTTAAGTAAGCCTTTAGACCATCTCCTACAAGGCTTGGATTATTATATGTCATGCTCATTAGAGCTATATATTCATTGCTACCTTTGGTTGTATCATCTATCTTGCTCTCTTGCGGGCTTATAGAGGTATGGGCTAGTTTTTTGTTTAGACCATCTCTAAATATTTCAACAACATCTGGCAATATATCGCCGATTTGTTTATCATCCAACTTAAATTCACCAAATTTAGCACTCTTTCCATCTTCTGTCTTTATGCCATCAAGATACTCTAATACTTTAGATACTAAATTTTCATCGGTTTTTAACTTTACTCCATTAATTGTATTAAGTAGCCCAATAAATTCTTTTTCATCCATCTTGGGCTCAGAGTAGATCTCATCGCAAACTTTTTTTAGCATCTCTTTTAAGGTCACATTAAAACCGCAACCTATAGTCGCTATTTTATTAGTATCGTAATACAAGTAGTGTTTAAAGCCTTCAGCATCTTTTAATGTATTTCTTAGCTCATCTTTAAAATTACTAGCATTTCTCTCATTGATTGGCATTAAAACTCCTTAAACTGATTGAGATACTCTCTTATAAGCTTAGTATCATTTCTATCTTTAAATCTGCTTTGGATAGGCATTCTACAAACTAGATAATTTCCGTATTTATTCATATAAACCCTAAAGAAAAATTTATCAGCAACTATCAAAGTTGGTGAGCTAGAATAACCTTCAGGATATGTATATATTCCAAGTTTATCTTTTGATTTATCCCACTCTAAATTTGAAGCATATAGCATTCTTACTCTGTTGTCTGATAAAATGTTTGCGTCATATTTTTTAGAAAAAGTATATAAGAAGTTAATAAAGTGACCTGTGTGATTTTTAACAGTTTTTTTATAGACCTCTGTTGAAAAGATATCATACTTTTTATAGTCTAAGCCTCTTTTTTTAAACTCTTCCTTGGTCTCTTCTACCTCTTTAAATTTAAGTCCAGACTCTGGTTTTTGACCATGTGTTATATAATCACCATCCAAAAAATCACTAAACTGTATACCAGAATTTGTGCAATAAGGCTTATATGTTTTACTTCTTAGATCATATATATCTTTCTCTTCTCCGCCTATATCTACACACATGATAAAGCTTCCAACTGGAGCAAAGTCAAGCTTTGTGTAGTAATAGTTTGTAGTGGTATTTAATTCCCTCTCTGCAATGTCTTTACCAAGAGCTTCGATTAGAAATTTCTCATAAAACTCTTTATCTTCTCCATAAGGTGGATTATCTTTATTTACAGGCTTTGGAGAGTCCATCCAGAATTTTTGCGTAAAGTAGTTATAGCATAGATCATTTGTGCTATTTTTATCATTTATTGAAAAGCCTATTCTCCAATTATAACTTGGCACTATAGATTCTATTCTATTAATATATCTACTAAAGACACACCTTCTAAATTCTTTCTTGTCCTTTTCGCTACTGCATGCATCTCTAACTTTAACCCAGTCAATCTGACTTTGTTTTAGCTTTTCTAAATATGGCTTTATCTCCTCTTTAGCCTCTTCATTCATATAAG
>CAUQCU010000097.1:0-7249 GCA_963516555.1 Campylobacter concisus
AGCAGGCGATGCACGCATTTTGGGGCGTTGGGCAGATGAGCTTTGTAAAGCACGCTATCTTTGTTGGTAACGATGCACCAGAGCTAGCAGAATACGATAAATTTGCGGACTTTGTGCTTGATAGATTTGGCAGTGAGAGTGTGCTGATAAGCCAAGGTGTGTGCGATCAGCTCGATCACGCCAGTCCAAACTCGTGCTTTGGTGGTAAGCTAGGCATCGACGCGACGCAGGATTTTTGTAAATTTACCCCTGTGGTTTTAAGCGATAACGAGCTTTTGGCTAAATTTCAAAGCGTTGTGCCAAATGTTAAGGAGCTTAGGCAGTTTAAAAAAGAGAGCAAAACGCCTATTTGCATGGTGAAATTTGAAAAAGAAAGCCCTGTAAAAGAACTCTTTATCAAGCTTTTAGTATTTAAAGAATTTTTCAAGCTTCTTGTTGTCGTCGATATGCAAAACTACCTAGAAAACCCATATATGCTGCTTTGGCGTGTGACAAACAATATTGACGCCTTGCGTGATATCTACATTGATGGCGAAAATTTCTGCGTAGATGCGACGAGCAAGGACGAGCTAGAGGGATATACTCGTGGCTGGCCTATGCAAACTGACTGCGACCGCGAAGTGGTGGCTGAGCTTGTTAAACGAGGCGTAGTGAAAGATGAGCCAGAGCTTTTTAGCAAATTTGAGATATTTGGGTAGGGTTGTAGCCTAGTGGCTTTGGCGGGGTTGTGCGTAAAAGTGGCAAGAAAATGCGCTCAGTCGCCCAGCCTATTGCTTATCCTTAAGCGGTGACTTGCCAACCACGGTTGCGTGAAATACAGGCCTCTGCTTGCTCGTTATCGCCGTGCACCATCACTAAAAATGGCTCAACCCGCGTATAAAAGTCAGTTTGATCGCTCAAGCTCGCTCTTGGCCGTATAGGCAAAGCTCTTGGTCAATAAGCTTTAAATTTGATTTAACATTTTGGCTTGATAAATTTGCTTTTAAATTTAAAATGGATCGGTTTTTGCACTTAAAAATGGCTTAGTTTAAGGCTATTTTTATATTACAGTATAAAATTTCTTGCCATTTTTATGAAAATTTCTAGTTAAATTTGGTTGGCTTGGTTGGCTTGGAAACTACCAAAATTTACACCTACAAACGCAAATTTTTAAATTTAGCACTTCAAATTTCTTAAAAGACTAAAAATAATATGTAAAAATTTACGTAAAATAATATGATTTTCCTTTGTTGGAGGTAAATTTTAGAGTGGTGTGCTAGGAAATTTTAAATTTGATCTATTGCGATGTGTGTAGAAATTTTTAAATTTAAAAAACCAGCGGTGTGAAAACTTTTAAATTTAATAAAGTTAGCAGGTTACAGGTGCGTTTTTAAAAGCTGTGTTGTGCCTGTTTTGGGTAAATTTGGATGTAAATATAAAGCATTGTCAGCCGACTTTTTCTAATAATTTTTTAGTATTTAAATAGTTAAAGTTAGCGTATTGGATCAAATTTAAATAGTGAGCTTGTGGAATTTAAAGTATTTTAAGTTAGGCTACGTGCTTGTTTTGGGAAAATTTGGATGTAAATATAAAACCTTGTTGGCTGACTTTTGCTTTAAAAGAAATTTGGTGCAAGAGAACAAATTTATAAGAAAGAGCTAAATAAAGCCAGTAAATTTGGGCTATAAATTTGCTAGATAATGCCATTGTGTGGCGACCTGTTTGGCTGTTTTTAGGCTAGCGCTATTTTTGTACCGATAGGTAGTGGTGTTATAAATTTAGATATAGCTGAAATTTGGTCAAAATTTACTAAATCAAGTTTTTTAAAGATCATCTGCTGTTTTGGTTTTTGTACTGCAAGGCAAATGTAAGCATAGTTTTTAGAAGTGGCTAGCAAAAATGGATCATAAATTTGACAAGTCTGGCTTGAAAATTTACCTCTAGCTACCGACGTCTTGCTTTATAGCCGTTGCTTTGTCATAGATCAAAATTTACTAGCTTAAAAAAAGAAATTTAAATTTGATAGCCTTGTAGCTTGTTTTAAAACTCTTAAATTTAAAAATCTTAGGTCGCAACTTGGCTATTTTTTAAAATGCGCTTTTGGGTTATTTTTAGGCTCGCGCGGTCGTCCGTTTTGTTACTAGCCTAGCACTCACAGCGTCTTTTAATCTTGCTCTTGCGTTTTAGAACAAATTTAAGTAGCTTACAAATTTACCAAACCGACCTTTAAAACATGCTCTTTTAGGCTGCTTGGTCTCTCGCCATTTTCAAGCGCCATTAGCTCGCTCACCCTTAAGACATAAAACTCTTGCAAGCTTCTGTTGGCACTTTTTTCAAGCCTTTTTACTAGCGTGTCAAAGATATAAAACTCCGCTTCATTGCTTGCTAGTAAAAAGTCAGCCCCACTGTCAAATGCAGCAAAAACTATCTTGCTAGCAAGCTTATAAGCTAGCTCATTATCAATCTTTAAAAGCTCATATCCGCAAGGTATTTTGGCGTTTAACTCTATAAAATTTGCCTTGTATGCGCTTAAATTTGCTGGCAGTCTGTCTTTTATGGCTATTTTAAAATCTTTAAATTTATCAAGTTTTTCTATCTTTTTAAGCTCGTTTTCATGTTTTTGCGTAGCTTTTATGCCTAAAATTTCTTTGAAAAATTTAATCGCCTCACTGTAAATTTCGCTACCTTCAAAGAGCAAATCATCAAGCTCACAGGCTATCAAAACGCCGTTTTTACCGCCAACTAGCTTTAAAATTTCATCGTTTTTCTCATTTTTATAAAGATGATGAGCTAGCATTATCGCGGCAGCTCCTATAAAATTTGGCTCGTAGTCTTTTACAAAATCAGCGTAAAAATATGGCTTAAAGCTAGCGTAAAGCTCTTTATCAGCCCTTTTGCAAAAGCTAGCAAATGGCTCAAATTTCGCCCAAAAGTCACCATCGTTTATGACAAGGTCTAAAACCGCTCTTTTTTCATCAAGTGGGGCGATGCAAAGCTCGTCTCCAAATTTTTGAGCTAAATTTGCAAGTGGCTGGGCGGTGCTAACTACGACATCATTTACCTTGACAAAGCCTTCAAATGGGCTAAAGTAGGGGTCTATGCTCTTTACGTGGGCAAAAAGCTCGTTTAAGTTTGCAAAGTCTGAAATCTCTAAAAAATATGGCTTGAAATATGCCAAAACATCTTTTTTTGCGTCAAATCTAAAAATCTCAACTCTTTGCATCTGTATCCTTTTTTTGGGCTTATTTTATCCTAAATTTAAAAGGAGTTTCATTATAATAGCTCAATGGATAAAGAAAATTTCACGATTGCATGCTTTAGTAACGAATATATCGGCGATGACGCGGCGGTTGCTGGCAAAATGGTCTTTAGCAAGGACATTTTTGCGCAAAATTCGCACTTTAAGCTTGGCTGGCTAAGCCTTGAAGAGATCGGCTACAAGGCGATGATCGTAAATTTTTCAGACACGATCGTGATGAACGCAAAGCCTAAATTTGCCCTTCTTGGGCTTAGTCTGCCAAAGAGCTTCACGCCGCGCCAGATCAGCGAGCTAAGTAGAGGCATAAATAGGGCGTGCGAGGAGTTTGGCGTAAAGATAATAGGCGGCGACACGATAAGTAGCCCCATTTTAAACATAAGCGTTAGCGTGATCGGCGAGCTAAAGGGCAGGGCAGTGCTTAGAAAAAATGCTAAATTTGGCGATCTTGTTGCATTTACAGGCAAGCTTGGAGGCAGCCAAAAGGGGCTAAACTCGCTTCTAAGACTGGCTCAAATTTCTAAAAACTCACGCTTTAAAAAGCCTGTTTTAAGAGATAAATTTTTTTATAAAGCAGCTCATCTTATAAACTCCGCCATGGATATCTCAGATGGGCTAAAAACCGATCTTGGCAAGCTTTTAAAGGCTAGCAAAAAGGGCGCTAAATTTACAAAAAAACTAAGCAAATTTGAGCTTAGTAGCGGCGAGGAGTACGAGGTTTTATTTACCTTTAGTCCTAAAAATTTAAGCGCTATCAAAAGGATCGCCGCAAAAACTAGGACAAAGATCAACATCTTTGCAAAAATTTCACACAAAAGGTTAAGACAAAATGCAAGAAGCCACCACTTTTAAGCCGTTATATGCGCTCACTCATGCGCCCATCGAGGCATATTTTTCTAAAAATTCAGATGATTTTGTCGTGCGCGAGATACCACTTTATGAATTTAGTGGTGACGGCGAGCACTTGATCGTTGAAATTTCTAAAAAAGATATGACGACAAGCGACGCTTTGCACGCCTTAAGCGAGGTTACAGGGGCTAAGATGCGCGACTTTGGCTATGCTGGGCTAAAAGACAAGCAAGGCATGACGACACAGTTTATCTCGATGCCTCGTAAATTTGAGAGCGCGCTTGCAAACTTTAGCCATGAAAAGATGAAAATTTTAAATTTAAACGTGCATAAAAACAAGCTTCGCATCGGACATCTAAAGGGCAATAGCTTTTTCATCCGCCTAAAAAAGGTGCTGCCAAGTAGCGCTAAAAAGCTAGAGCAGGCATTTACTAATATCGATAAAATGGGCTATGCAAACTACTTTGGCTATCAGCGCTTTGGTAAATTTGGCGACAACGCAGCAACGGGGCTGGAGCTACTTAAAAACGGCACGATAAATGGTAAAAAGAGCAAAAACGTAAAGCTAAATGACTTTTTGATCTCAGCCTATCAAAGCGATCTTTTTAACCGCTATCTTAGCAAAAGGGTCGAAATTTCAAGGTTTGTAAGCGACTTTAGCCTAAGTGAGCTAGGTGAAATTTATAAAAACTTTAGCAAAGAAATTCTCCAGGCGATGAAGGCGCAGGAGAGCTTTTTTAAGCTGCTTCCTGGAGAGGTCTTGGGGCACTATCCATTTGGCAAGCTCTTTTTGTATGAAAATTTAGATCAAGAGGTGCAAAGATTTGCTAGGCGTGATATCACAAGCCTTGGACTTATAGTCGGTGCAAAGGCCTATGAGGCAAGCGGCGTGGCAAAAGAGCTTGAGGATGAAATTTTCTCTGAGGCAGTTTTGCTTACTTCAAAGATCGCTGGCTCAAGGCGCTTTAACTGGGCGTATCTTGAAAATACAAGCTACAAATACAACGAAGAAAACGCTCATTTTAGTCTAAATTTCACACTCCAAAAGGGCTCATACGCCACAGTTGTGTTAGAAGAAATTTTGCATAAAAATATATTTGAGTAGGTTAAATTTAAAGATAGATTTAAAAGTGTGGCTGGCTAAATTTAGCTAGTTTAAATTTAAAAAGGTCCAGCTCTCGCTAGACCTAAAACATTAAATTTAAGAGGTAAAAACTTAAGTTCTAAAGACACTTAGTTTTGTGTTTAGCGCATCTGTCATCTTATTTAGATGCTCAGCCGCAGAAGCTATCTCTTCTACGCTTCTAGCATTTTCAGATGAAATTTGATTGATCTCTGAGATGCCATCCATGATCTCATTTACATTCTTGCCAGTTGCGATGTAGTCTTGCATAGTCTTATCAGACATCGCTATGGCATTATTCATCGTTGCGCTCATATCATTTATCGTCTTTTCAACGTCGCTTGCCACATGGGTTAGCTCTTGAATTTGCTTAGAGTTGATACCCATTTGCTCGCTGCTATCGTTGATCGCTTGGACGATAACGTTGATAGTTGCATTTATCTCTGTTAGAGACTTTTGAGTTCTTTCAGCTAGCTGTCTAACCTCGTCAGCAACGACTGCAAAGCCACGTCCATGCTCACCAGCACGTGCCGCTTCTATAGCTGCGTTAAGAGCAAGTAAATTTGTCTGATCAGCGATATCGTTGATAACTACAAGCACTGATTTAACCTGCTCTGCATCACGGCTAAGCTGCTCGATCTTACCTGCCATTTGATTTTCAACATTAGCAGAATCAACTATCTGAGATGATAGGGCTCTGATAGCATCAGTTGCTGTTTTTATATGAGTGCTTGCCTTTTGAAGGTCATCTTTGCCAGCTTGAGCAACTGCTAGTGACTCTTTCATAGCTTCTTGCATAGACTTACATTTTTGATTTGTCTCTTCAACGATCTGGGTTGATTCTTCCACGCGTTTGCCTGTTTGAAGTGAGGTAGAGCTAAGCTCATTTGCGACTGAGCTGTTTTCGCTTGAAAGGTTTTTGGTATCGCTTATAAGCACTCTTATGCGCTCTATGAAATTATTTATATCATTGCTTATTTTAGCTATCTCATCTTTGCCGTAGATTGGAATTTTAAGAGTAAAGTCAGATGTTATAGAATTTAAATTTGCTCCTAGTCTATCGATAGGATTTGCAACTAGCTTTTTAAGCAAGAAGATAGATACTATGATAAGAAGCAAGGTAACTATAATGCTTGCTATGATGAAGTTTTTGCTAACTACTTTTAGAGGTGTTAAGAAGTCATCGGTCACAGCTGAGCCAAGCACGATCCAGTTTAGCTTGTCAAATGGCTCAAAAGCAACTATACGCTCAACACCACCAGTATTAGCGAATTCAACACCTTCTTTTGTTTTTACGATCCTGTCCATAGTTTCTTTAAGATCACCACTTATCTCTTTGCCAGCTTGAGTTGGATGTATCTCAAATTTATTAGTTTTTGTATTAAAGATAGAGAAATACCCATGCTCGCCTAACTTCATTTGTGACATTGTCTTTTGAAGATCTTCTAAGCCTTCAGTAAAGTCGTAACCTATAAATAAAACAGCTACAACCTCGCCGTTTTGAACGACTGGCTCATAAACACACATATAGTTTCTACCAAAAATATTTAGAGCTCCAACATATGTCTCTTTGTTCATCATCTTTGGATAGATCGTTTTATTTAGCATACCAAGCGCTCTACTGCCATCATCTAGTAAAAGTGAAGTAGATACAGCAGCAAATTCATTGCCTGATTTTGCAAAGATGGTTGGGATACCGCCGTTTGTTAGCTTTTTGATCTTGTCAGATATCTCATGGTTGTTATTTAGCACACCCATTTTATCGGAGATAAGCTCTAAAGCGTCGTCATTTTCAGTTTTTATGGTTTGGCTAGTGGCTCTTATGTTACCTAAAGCCTCTTTTAAGACATGCATATATAGTTTTGCATTATCTTCGTTATCTTCATCAAATAGCTCAACTGTATCCATCGCAAGCGCAACGTTTTGCTGGATAGTTGTTTCTACTCCCTCCTTGATCTCACGCTCTAAGACATGTGATATAAAAAATACAAAGCAAGCCATACAAATGGCAAGAACTAAAGCGATGATCGCTGAGACCTTGA
>CAUQCU010000098.1:0-7246 GCA_963516555.1 Campylobacter concisus
ATTTCTTAAACTTATTTTGCTATTTATTTTTTATATCACGGATACTCAAAGCCAAATTCATATTCTTTTAAAACGCCACTATAAAAGATAAATTTCTCATAGTAGAGTGGCATGTCAAATTCTTGCAAGAGGCGGCTCTCATTTTGCTCTGTGATATAGATCGCAGCGGTTGTGCTGTTTTGCTCTTGCTGGTCTCTTGGCTTGCCAAGCTTATTTAAAATTTGCTCTTGTTTGTCGCCCAGTTTGATACCAGAATTTGTAGTAAATTCTTTTGTCTTGCTGAAATTTATATAGTCTTTGGTTAAATTTTTATCATAAAATTTGACGTTTATCCTTTGAATTTCGCCGTTACCGCCACAGCAAAAATCAAGTGTCATAATCTGCGTTTTTTCTAAATTTACAAAGCTTGCCTTTTCGCCGTCTAAGAAGTATGTGACATTTTTCAAAGCTAAATTTTGACCGATTTTGATCTCACCTACGCCTGTCGTGTGTGATAAATTTTCGCTAGCTGTTAAATTTAGGAATCCTAAAATTAGAAATAGTATTAAAAAGCTTTTTATAGAAAATTTACTCATCCTTGTTAAAGTCGCTCCAGCCGTTGTTAAGATATTTTGGACTAGGACTAAACTCCCCGGCACCTATGTCAAGATCGCCGCTGTTTGGTGTCCTGTAATGCCCCCACGCGCATGGCTTTGTTTGAGCCTTGCCTACCTTGCACTCTCCGCAAAATAGATAATTTGCGTACATATCCTCATCTTCTGATATATCGTCATACGCTAGCCTTTGATCGCTATTAATGTACCATTTTATGAGCATTTGACCTTTGGCCAGAAAATCTCCATTGCCTTTTAAGAAATAGCTCGCTAAGGCTATGCCTTTGGCATCGATCTTACCTTTCATAAAGTCATCAACGCCGTAGTTTAAATTTGCATACTTTTTTATCTTTGTTATTTGAATTTCGCCGTTAAATGGGCGAGCCTCTGCGGTTATTTTGTACTCACCAGATACGATATATCTTGTATTTGAGGCTTTTTTGACGCTACTAAAATTTATATGTAACCTGTGATAATCAGCTCCGATATAGCCTAAAAATTTTGTGCGAGTGTCAGCTATAATGCCAGAAAAGTCAAATTCATCAAATTTATTTTCATCTATAAAACGAGCTTTACTATCTAAATATCCACTAAAGCACTGCTTGGCGGCTTGCTCTGCAAAAAGAGCAGGTGACACAGATAACACTAAACAAAAGAGAATTATTTTATTTATAGTCTTCATGTTTGTATTTATTTTGTAGCTTCTTATAAAATTTATCAAAGCTAGCAGGTAGCCTTTTATCTATTTCTTTAAGTTTGGATAGGAATTCTTCTTGTTCTATCTGTTGTAAATCATCGCTTTTAAAAATAGTTTTTCCTTGCTTAAAAACGTTTAAATACATTTTCCACCAGACATTATGTCGCCATAAATTTCATATATGTAGTTTGAATTTTTAAATTTGTATTCCATCAAGCGCTCATTTACACTATTTTTTATCGGTGTTGGTTTTGATAAAATTTCTAAACTTTTGCTATTTCTTTTATTTACCCCAAAATAACCACCATTTGTACAATGTATGTCACCCTCGCATTCAAACATTGGAATAGCTATTAAAAATTTTTCATTTTCATAGTAATACCCTATTTCTTCGGCTTTAAAAAAAGTAAAAAATAAGCTAATTAAAATAAAAAATCTAAAAACTACCATAGTTCTTTCTACTTAAATTTATTTTGACTGCTGTAATTCTTTAAAATACTCTTTTGATATAAGCATATTTTTTGGCACCCATTCATTTTTGTTTATCGCCTCACACGCTTCAAAATTTACTACAGCTCTCTTGTTTTCATCAGCATCTATTCGTAGCGCCAGGTAGCATCCATTACTTTCATATATATACTCATTTGCAAAATAGGCTAGTTTCTCACCATATTCGTCATCGTCCGTCTCTGGATCAAGATCTATAGTTTTATTCTTGGCTACTCCAGATATTTTTATGGCATCGTTATTTGCCTTATTCTTATAGATTAGGCTAAATTTGATCTTATCTTTAGCTATCTGCTTTGTGCTCAAATTTGCACTCACAATATCTGTTTTATATGCAAAAACTTGTGCAAATAAGGCACTACAAATAGTTACAATAAGAAGTAACGTTTTTATATCATTTCTCCAAAAATTTATTTAGAACAAAAAATAAAGGCATTAGGTTCATTTATCAAATTTTAAGTATTTACTATCACAATCTTCAAAATGATTATACTTGTTCATAGAATTTCCATAGTTTTGTATGACTATACTACCATTTTCATACTCTCCGCCAATCTTTTTAAATTTTATGTAAAATCCACCTTCGCCGTTGCTTTTTATGCTTGATATATAGCCTTGTGATTTTGTCTGATTATTCTCCACTATCTTGTAAAAATACTTCGCTTTATTGGTATTTTTTGCTATTTCTATTGAAATATTACAAGGCTCATTCTTGTAAATCCCCGTTAAATTTATATCTTTTGCGTAAGCATTTTGCGTCGTAAAGCCTAGCACCATAAAATAAAAAATAAATATCTTGTTTGTCATATCTATCCGCTCTTTTTTAACCGCATTATATCTATTTAACAAAGGCAAAACTATATCTTTTTGATCTTTTCATTCTCAACTTTATATTTTCTTTCATTTGATAGTTTCCCGCTACCTTTAAAATTTGGATCGCCGTTGTTGGTTAGTGCATTTTTGTGTGGTTTGTCTATTATCAAGATGCCTCTATCATTGACTTCAAAAAATGGCACACTCGCGCACCAATCTATCTCGCCTTGAAATTTTATCTTGTCGTCATTTTTCTTTTCAAAAATTCTCAAAGGCCCGTGTCCGCTGCAGGCGGCATAGTTTTGTATGTCTTGAAATATCCACACTTCGCTGCTATTAACTTTGGTATAAAATATTAAATTTGGTTCAAGCTCATACTCGCACTCCCTGCTATAAATCTCTTCATCATTTATACTTATGGAGCATTTGTTATCCTTGCTGTATGTCTCTATGCTTAAGTTTTTGGCATTAGAAAATATAGCTAAAAGCAGCAATAAGTATACAAATTTAGTTTTTGTCATCGTTGTTTCTATTCTCAGGTAAAACTAAATGACCATTTTTGTCTATTAGTGAGTATTGCACGAGCATGATATATAACATGTCATCTATCTGCGGGTAGTCGTCATCATAGTGGTAACTTTTGTATTTTTGTAAAAAGTCGTTGTTTATTTCAGCTCTTTTTACATCTCTTGGTATGCTACCATTTTCTATCGGCACATACTTTAAGGTATCTTCAAAGACCTCTTTAAATTTCTCGTAGTCTTTGCCGTAAATTCTTTTAAATAGCTCTTTATCGTTCTTGTAAAGCATTAAAGATAGCTTAGCAGTGTACTCTCTATAGAAATTTTTTACGCAATAGATACTTTCAGATATAAAAAATGCTGACTTAGCAACAAAGCTATAGTCATACTCTTTTTTTGAGTATCTAATGCACTCTTTTTTGCTATCTTTAATTCTTTCTCTAGCTATCTTTTGAGCCTTTTCTTTTAAATTTGGAGCTTCTTTTACGATTAGATTATAAAGATCAGCAAAATAGTTATCCCTAAAAGAGTTATAGTCTGACTGGCATATAAAGTCTTCTAAGGAGTATTTTTTAAATTTATACTTTCCTTTGGTATCATAGCAGGCAAAGCTTGGCTTGCTCTTTGTGCCGTAATCTCTCCAGGGGCTTGAATCATAATCATTTAGTTGGCAAAAATCATTACTAAATTTATTGATAGCATTTTCAGGACTTAAAGGTTCAAAAGCGCTTAAATTTAAACTAGCAATCAGGGCTAACAATATAATTTTAACTTTCATTCTATTTCCTTGCCTTTACCTATATTTAATTATTATTTGGTAAATGATGCGTGATATAACAATAGTTGCAACTAAAGATAAATTTATTAAGATTAGCACTGATATAAAAGGCAAAAAAAGAAAGTCTCCAGTATTTGGGTCCCAAAAAGTAGGATCTAAAAGATCTTTTGAGGTATTGTATAAAAAGCAACCACATCCGATCCAAACATTTAATGTGACAAATAAAACTAGCTTAAAAAATAGAGTATCAAATTTTTGAGAGATCTTTTTAGATAGAGCTTTGAGAAAAAGAAATAGTAAGAATATTCCTATTTCAAAGAAAATTATGATTAAGATAAAGTTCAAACTCACTAAAAATCCTTTGTAGAAAATTTATGCACTACTCCTCTTTTCTATTCTCTGGTAAAACCAAGTGGCCATTTTTGTCTATTAGGGAGTATTGCACTAATACTATATAAATTAGATCATGGATTTTATAATTACCATAATCACCAGTATAGTCATCATATTTTCTTAAAAACTCAGCATAAGGATTTTTATCTGTATTTTTAATACCATTTAGCTCTACTTCTGAGTAAAGTATCGGCACATATTTTAAAGTATCTTCAAAGACTTCTTTAAATTTCTCATAGTCTTCGCCGTAAATTCTACTAAAAAGCTCTTTGTCGTTTTTATAAAGAAGTAAAGCTAGTTTAGCAGTATAGCTTCTGTAGTGTGACCTAGAGCAATGAATAGCACCAGATATACTAAATGTTAATTTACAATTTTGTTTAAACTCTTTTGAAAACTTATTTACACACTCTTTTTTAGTTTTAGCTATCCTCTCTCTTGCTATCTTTTGAGCTTTTTCTTTTAAATTTGGATTTTCTTTTACGATTAGATTATAAAGATCAGCAAAGTAGTTATCCCTAAAAGCAGTAGTTTCTGACTGACATATGAAGTCTTCTAAAGAGAACTTTTTAAATTTATATTTCTCTTTATCATCATAACATTTAAAGCTAGGAGCAATGGTATCAATACCGTAATCTGCACTGCACCATACTATGGTATCAACCTGCCCATAGTCATCGCTAGCTTTCTCATAAGCTTCACCTGGCATTATAGGCTCAAAAGCACTTAAATTTAAGTTTATTAACAAGCTTGCTAGCAATACTATTTTAAATTTCATAATTTTCCTTATTTGTATTTAAGATAAATCTATCGTGATCTATTCAAGATACTCTTTGTGTCTGAATTTATATCGCTACCTAGATACTTTTCATATTCTTTTATATTCTTAGAGTTTATTGGATTGCAGCGGATAGCATTATCCACCTTGCCTTTGTTTTGCTTTTTACACTCATTTATATCCATAAAACCTATATTTTCACACTTTAAAAGATGGTCCAAATCGTCTTTTATATTCCTTTTTAGCTCGATTCTCTCTTTTTGTTGTTCTGCATTATTATATAGCTCATCTCCTTTCCACTCCATCATGCAGGCATCATCTGTTTCGTTTATCAAAACACAGCCATTTTGCAAATCAATAACCAAACAATGTGCCTTATCTTTCCATAAAGGTTTTTCATCTTTATCATCAGAATAACCAGTTATATAGCCTCCCTCCAAAGTATCTAATATTACGTATCTGCCAGAACTAGACAAGACACTGCTATTAGGACCAAAGTAGTATGTGTTGTTATTGATGTATATCGTAGAATTATATTCTTTGCTAGAAAAGATTAGTTTCTTGTATAAATTTACTTCAAAATGTTCATTTTTCTCAGCTTCTTTAAATATCAAGGAGTTTCCATTTTTGGACTTGATGATAGCATCTTTTGCATTTAAGCCACTTGCTAAAGCAAATATTAAAACTATAAATTTAATCATTTTGTTGCTTACCCACTTTAAACAAAATTTAGACATTTGCCTCTAGGTTGTACGAGTTTGACTTTACAAACGAACACATTACTTGTCTTTTCTATTCTCTGGTAAAACTAAGTGGCCATTTTTGTCTATTAGCGAGTATTGGACTAATAAAACATAGCTTACATCCCAGCAATGATTATACTCAAAGCCCTCAATATCGTAGTCCTTATATTCTTCTTTAAAATTTTCATAAAGCTTTAAATTTTCTTCTTTTTGTTTTGTGCTTATGCCTTCAAATTTTAGGTTTGATATAGATATGGTATCTTCAAAGACCTCTTTAAATTTCTCATAATCTTCGCCGTAAATTCTACTAAATAGCTCTTTATTGTTCTCGTAAAGCATTAAAGCTAGCTTTGCTGTAAAGTCTCTATACTTTTTACTTATACAACCTATACTTTCAGATACAAATAAAGCCTTGCTCTCTACAAAGCTATAGTCATACTCTTTTTTTGAGTATCTAATGCACTCTTTTTTGCTATCTTTTATCCTTTCTCTAGCTATCTTTTGAGCTTTGTCTTTTAAATTTGGAGCTTCTTTTATTATTAGATTATAAAGATCAGCAAAATAGTTATCTCTAAAAGAGTTATAGTCTGACTGGCATATAAAGTCTTCTAGGGAGTATTTTTTAAATTCGTACTTTCCTTTGGTATCATAGCAGGCAAAGCTTGGTGAGATAGTGTGGCTACCATAGTCCATTGTAGGATCAAGTGGATAGTCGTTTATCTGCAAAAAAAGAGAGGCAAATTTTCTCATAGCTTCGTCTGGGCTTAAAGGCTCGTAAGCATATAAATTTAAGCTTACTAACAAATTTATTAATAATATGGTTCTAAATTTCATGATTATTCTATTGGCGTATCACAAGGTGTTTTTTCTGATATGCTTTTTAGCTCCTTCTTACCATTTTTGAGTGTTTTTAGTACAAAATACTCTTGTTTGCAATCTTCGCTTTCAAAATTTATGTATCTTGCCATTAGCAGATCGCTATCCTCTCTGGTATAAAGTTTGGCAAATCCACCCATTTCACTATCTTTAAATAATGGTCTAGTTTCGGTATTGTCAAATTTATCCATACCTTCTATCTTTACGCTCTTGCCTGCACTTAAATCTTCAACCGTTCTGTAATAACAACTAGTGCCACAGCTATGCGTGACTATCATATACTTACCTGCAAAATTTACGTAAAACTGCTGTTGGTTACTTACAAATTTACCAAGTTCATCCCTATAAAGCCCCTCTTCATCCTTCTTATAACTATTTGGAATTTTTATCTCACCTTTATATACTTCTTTGACCTTATGTTTGTCAAATTCAGCCTCTAGTTTTTCTTCTAACTCAGAACAAAAAGTAGAAGTAAGTAAGGCAAAAATAAGAACTAAGCCATTTAACTTCATGTCACTACTCCTCTTTTCTATTCTCTGGTAAAACTAAA
>CAUQCU010000099.1:0-7176 GCA_963516555.1 Campylobacter concisus
AAAAAGATATGCTTAAAATTTTAAAAGATGCGATGTTTTCGCTAAAGACTAAAAATGCAAATAACGCCGCAGCCGTGGTCATAGACAATAAAAAAATGAGCGTTGTTGCCTTTATCGGCTCGCATGATGAGCGCGCACGTGATGGCAAAAACTCAGCCCTAAATATGAAGCGAAACACCGGCAGCACGCTAAAACCTTTTATCTACTCTCTTGCGCTTGATAGCGGGCTTATCACACCAAATTCGCAGCTAATTGACACACAAATTTATGTAAATGAATATGTGCCAAAAAACTTTAGTAACGACTTTTTAGGGCTTGTAAGTGCCAAAGACGCTCTAAATTTTAGCCTAAATATCCCAGTTATAAATTTAGACTTAAAGCTAAAAGACAACTCGCTTTATGAACTGCTTGAAAAGGTAAATTTAGTTGATGAGAACAAGGAGTTTTACGGCTCTTCGATAGTTTTAGGTAGTGCTGAGATGAGCCTGCTTGATCTTGCGCATCTTTATACGATATACGCAAATAAGGGCGTTTATAGGCCGCTTGAGTTTGCGGGCAAAAACTATAAAAATGAAGATAAAAACATAACCCTCATCTCGCCTCAAAGCGCCTATCTAACCGCTAAAATGATGAGTGAAGCTTCAAGATCATATCTAAAAAATGCTTGGCAATACGCGCAAAACACGCCAAAGATCGCCTTTAAAACTGGCACTAGCGCAAACTCACGCGATCTTTACGCCATAGGTGTCGATGAAGACTACACGATAGCCGTCTGGGTGGGCAACTTTAACGCCGAAAAGACTGACAAGCTAACTGGGCTAAATGACGTTTCAAAGATCGTTTTTGATATGTTTAAGATCACGGCGCAAAGGCAAAATTTAGAGTTTATGAGCGAGCCAGAGGGCATCGAAAAAGTGCCAACCTGCCTTGATGCTTTTAGTTATGAAACATGCAAAAAAACGGCGCTTGATGATAGGATAGTTGGAGTTAAACTGCAAGATAAGTGCGAGAGTTTAAGAGGCGAAGAGCTTGAGTTTTTGATAAAAAATGGCTTTTTAGACAAAGACGAGGTCAAAAATAGCCCTTGCGCTGAAGTTTACAAAGACAAAAAGCCAGTCTTTGCCTATCCGTATGACGGCGAAGAGATCGTGACAGATGAAAATGTAACACAAATTATGCTAAAATGCTACGCGTTTTTAGGTGATGAAATTTACCTAAAAGTGGATGATTTGAACTTTTCTAAGATAGAAAATGCAAGTGAAAAAAGGCTAGATCTAACTCTTGGCGAGCACACTTTAAAGTGCCTTGATCAAAACTCAAATCAAAGTGAAATAACAATAAAACTAAGGAGATAAAATGCAGCAAAAAGCGCTACTTCTAGCACTTTTAGGAGCAGTAAATTTATATGCTTTAAGTCTAAATGGCAATGTCGAGGTGAAGTCGCCTTTAAGCGTGGAATTTGGGCTAGAAGATGATGTTAGCAAAAATCTCATAGGCACGCTAAGCGAGAAAAAGCTTATCTCGTGCGAGCCAGCACTAAGTGGCACGGTGAAATTTAACGCTCAAAGCCTTACGCTTTTTACAAAAGATATGCACGCAGGTGCTGAATACAGCTGTAAGTTAGAAAATGGCAGTAGCGCTAGCTTTGAGACAAAAGAATTTGCGCTTGAGAAGATAGAAAAGCTCACTGATAGTAAATTTATCCTTAAATTTAATGATGAAGTTAGTGAAGAGCTTGTGAAAAAAATAGCCGTAAAAGGTGCAAGCTTTAATGCCTTGCAACTCTCTCAAAACAGCTTTGAGCTTGATCTTGATAAAAATATAAGCGAGCCTACTTTTGAGTTTGGAGAAAATTTTGAGAGTAAATTTGGCGCTAAGCTTGCAGGCGATGGCGTGGTGAAATTTAGTGAGCAAGCAAGCGATGAGAGCGTAAATATAAGCGCTGAAGCTAAAAGCTTTGAGATAGCTAAAATCTATCCAATAAGCCTAGATAATGGCATCTTAGCATTTAGAATTTATCTAAAAGAGTGGCTAAGCGATGATAATAATCTAAAGAAATTTATAAAGATAAAAGGCGTAAAAAGCTTTAGCATAAGCGACGTGGCATATAAAAATGACGATGAGGCTGGCGCGCCAAATTCTGAGCTTGAGGGGTATGATTATTACATCGATATCACAAGCGATGAGTTTAAGCCACAAAATAGCTACGAGATCACGATAAAACCGGGTTTTGGAGATGATAGAAATGTCATAAGAGAGGCTAAAACCTACGAGGTGGTCGCTAGCAACTTCACTCCATTTGCAAATTTCACAAACGAAGAGCCTTACATCTCAAGCGTTGGGGAAATTGGCATTAGAAGTGCAAATTTACCTGAGCTAAATGTAAGCGTTGAAAAGTTAAGTGATCAAAATTTTAGATACTTTTTAAATTTCAACGACAATAGCGAAGATCTAAGCAATTTTAGCTCAAAAGTAGCAAGCAAAAGTTACAAGCTAGAGGGTGCGTTAAACGAAATTTCACTAAACAAGATCAAGCTTGACTTTGCAGGAGCAGGAGACGGAGTTTATAAGATAAGCTTAAACTACGGCAAAGATAAGAGCGTCTCAAAGGTTGTCTATCTAAGCGACATAGCCATAAATGCAAAGCTTGGCAAGGATGAAATTTTCGTCTTTGCAAACCGCCTTGGCGAAAACACAATGTTACCAAACGCAAATGTAAAAATTTATGGCAAAAGAAACGAAGAGATCGCAGTTGGCGCGACAAATGATGTTGGCGTCTTTAAATTTAACAAAAAAGATATCTACAAAGAGATCTCATCAGTCGTCGTCTCACTTGGCAAGGAGCAAAATTTCCTCATCATAAAAGATGGTGAAGCGCTAAATGAGGCAAAGCTCATCAGCCAAAATCCAAGCGAGAGTATCGACGCTTACACGCATTTTGCCTCAAATATCATAAGACCAAACGAGAGCTTAAAAGGAGCAATTTATCTAAGAGATAGGGACTTTAACCCGCTTAAAAATATGCCGGTTAAGATCAAATTTATCGATCCGCAAGGCAAAAGTAGCGCCCAGATCACGCAAAATACAAATGATGTTGGCATGATAAATTTTGAAAAAGAAATTTTAAGCGATCTAAGCGGTAGATTTAACATGCAGATAATCTACGCTAGCAAAGTGATAGCGAGTGTGCCATTTTACGTCGAGAGCTTCGTGCCAAACAAGATAAAAAATGACATAGCCATAGACGCGGATAAATTCTTTGCAAACGAGCTAGTAAAGGTAAATTTAACAAGTAGCTATCTCTTTGGCGGAGCAGCTAGCGACTTAGCTGGCAGTATGCAGGTTAGCTTCTTTGATGATGAGTATAAAAATAGCGAATTTAAAGAGTATAAATTTAAAAATGACACCCTAAAAGCGGCTGCCTATCCAAGCATAGAAAATGATCTAACTCTTTCAAAAGATGGCAAATCAAGCCAAATGATAGATCTTAGCTTTAACACCAAAAACGCACCTTCAATAATAAAAGGTGTCATAAATTTCAACGTAAATGACGATGGCAAAAACGTAAGTGACGCAAAAAGCTTTACGCTCTATCCTTATAAAGATATGGTTGGCATCACTGCTAGCACGGCATTTGCTGATCCAAACGAAGATGTAAAGATAAGAACAGTCGTCGTTGATATGTCAAGCCAAAAGGCAGTGAAGTCAAATTTGAAATTTGATATAAAACGTGTCTCATGGCAGTATCAAAGAGACGCAAACGGCTATATAAAATGGATCCAAACACTTGAAGATGTGGATAGCTTTTATAAAAATAGTGGCGAGTTTAGCTATAAATTTACGCAAAGTGGCTCATACGTCATCACAGCTACAAATTTAGTAAGTGGTGCGAGCACGAGCCTTGATATGGACGTGAGCGGATACAACTACTCAACCCTAGCCCCTACAAAAGAGCTTAGCAAGTCTCAGATAAAGCTAAACAAAAGCGTCTATAAAAAAGGCGACGAGCTAAGCGCAGACATAAGCTCAGCCATAAAAGAAGGCATCGCACTTGTCACGCTTGAAGATGCAGGTGTCAAAGCCTACAAGGTCGTAAAGATCAAAAACAACTCAGCAAACGTTAAATTTAAACTTGACTTTGACTTTAACGGCCTTTATGTGAGTGCAAACATCTACCGCATGACTGACGCTGGGCTAACTCCGTTTAGAACCTACGGCAAGGTCTATGCAAACGGCGATAAATCTTCAAGAAAGATAGAGCTTACTCTTGATGCGCCAAAAAGTGCAAAGAGCGATGAAAATATCAAAATTTCACTAAAAACAAAGCCAAAAGCTTATCTGAATTTATTTATTACAGATGTTGGCGTGCTTGATATCACATCGCAAAAGCCAGCCGATCCGCTTAAGTTTTTTGACAAAATTTTACCTGATGGGGTCTTCGACTACGACATTTACAACAGACTTACAAACTACAAGGTCGAGGGCAAAATGCTAAGCTTTGGTGGCGATATGGCGGCGATGGCTATGGAAGCTAAAATGGCAAAGCATGCAAGCCCAGTTGATAGCAAAAATGTAAAAACTTATGCAAATTTAGTGAGCCTTCAAGCGGACGACAAAGGCGAAATTTCATACGAATTTAAAACACCAAATGGCTTTAACGGCGCTGTTAGAGTAGATGCTGTGGCAAATGACGCAACTGCAATGAACGCCGTAAATAGCGAGATAAAAGTAAAAGATGATGTGATCATTAAGCCAAGCGCTTTAGTTTATCTTTTAAAAGGCGATGAATTAAGCGCAAATTTAAGGCTTATAAATACAACAAATACGGACAAAAACCTTACTATAAACATCGTAACAAGCAAAAATTTAAACATAAAAACGCAAGAAAAAGCCAACCTAAAGCCACTTGAAAACAAGGCGTTTGTGCTTAAAATTTCAGCCCTTGAAACAGGTGCTGGCGAATACAATATAACGGTAAGCGACAAAAATAGCTCAAAAATGCTTCAAAATTTACTAGGTGTCATTAGTCCTTATACGATCAGCACTTACGCAAAGAGCAGTGTCTTTGACAAAGAGAGTAAAATTTCGCTTCCAAAAGGCTATCACGATGTGAGCGTTGATGCGTCAAGCTCGGTCTCAAGCGTGCTTTTGGCAGCTTCAAAGAATTTAGTAGAGTATCCTTACGGATGCGCGGAGCAAAGGAGCTCAAGACTGCTTGCACTTTTAAATTTAAAACCAAAAGATGAGCTTGAAAAAGGGGATCAAAAGAGATTTATCGTTAGCGGCATAGATGAGCTAGTTAAGATGCAAAAACCAGACGGCAGCTTTGGCTACTGGAGCGATCTAGGCGAGACAAATGCATTTGCAAGCATCTTTGCAACTGATGTTTTACTTGATCTTAGCGAGGCTGGATATGAGGTAAGTAAAGGCGTCAAACAAAATGCTCTAAACTCTCTCTTAAAATACGCAAATAACGACCTTGAGGCACTTTACGCTCTTTATGTAAGCTCACGTGCAAATATGGCTGACAGATCGATCTTAAATAAAATTTACGACGACAAAGCCTACAATAAAACAGCACTAAGTAAATATCTAATGGCAGCAGCTCTAAAGCTAAACGGCCTAAATGACGAGGCAAAGGTTGCGCTAAAAGATATCAAAAATGCTAAAACAAGCGAAGAAAATGCATCTGATTTTAGCTCAAAAGTAAGAGATAACGCCTTTATCTTATACTTGCACGCAAAATACTTTGAGAAAAACGACTACTCAGACGACCTTGCAAATTTCTTGATAGTAAATTTAAATGAGCTTAGCTCAACGCAGGAGCGCGCATTTACGCTAAGAGCGCTAAACGCATACTTTGGCAAAGATAGCGGCGAGAAAAATAACAAATTTAAGCTTAGCTACAATGGCGAAAGCAAAGAATTTGACGGTCTTTTAAGCACGTCATTTACTACAAAAAATGGCGAATTTAGCATCGCTCCACTAGGCTCAAACAAACTTTATGCGACTATCTTAAGCTACGCTTACTTGCCGCTTGAGATTAAACACAAAATAGAGCCAAAAGAGCTTGATATCTACCGCATCTTTGTCGATGAAAAAGGCAAAGAGCTAGATCTAAATAGTCTAAAAGTAAATGACGTCATCTACTCAAAAGTGGTGATAAACTCAAAAACAATGGTTAAAAACGGCGTGATAAACGAGATCGTAAGCAGTTGCTTTGAGCCGATAAATGAAAATTTAAGTAACTTTAGCAAGAGCTTAAAAAACAGCTTGCAAGTTGAGTATAAAAGCATAAAAGATGACCGCGTGCTAAGCTTTTACACGCTAAGTAGCGACGAAAAAGACGCTGTGCTTTACACACCTTATAGAGTAAGACTTGGCGGTAAATGTTCTCTTGGTGCAGTCACAACTGAAAATATGTATAACGAAAGACAAAACGACTACGACCTAGCGGTGAGAAGCTTTAACGTTAAATAACTATTTAAACCACGGGGCGTTTAACCGCCCCAAGCCCATATTTCCCAACTTTTGCAAAGATTTTTTTAAACAAATTTTAGATAACATTAAGCATTTTTTAAACGAAACTGAGGAGATAAAAGTGGCAGAATTTTACAATGCAAAAGAGATAGAAGACAAATTTTATAAAATTTGGGAAGAACGCGGATATTTCGAGATAGACGCAAACAAAGATATCCAAAAAGATGGACGTAAATTTTGCATTATGATGCCACCTCCAAACGTGACCGGCTCGCTTCACATAGGACACGCCCTAACCTTCACACTCCAAGATATCATGACTCGCTACAAAAGGATGGACGGCTATAAGACGCTTTGGCAGCCAGGACTTGACCACGCTGGTATCGCTACTCAAAACGTCGTTGAAAAGCAGCTTTTGGCTCAAGGGATCAAAAAAGAAGAGCTTGGCCGTGAGAAATTTGTAGAAAAAGTGTGGGAGTGGAAGGAAAAAAGCGGCGGTATGATCGTCCATCAGATGCGAAAACTAGGCATCACTCCGGCTTGGTCACGCCAGAGATTTACTATGGATGAGGGCTTAAGAAAAGCTGTGAAAAAAGCCTTTGTAAATTTATACGACAAAGGACTAATAGTCCAGAAAAACTACATGATAAACTGGTGTACGCACGATGGCGCACTCTCTGACATCGAGGTCGAACA
>CAUQCU010000100.1:0-7175 GCA_963516555.1 Campylobacter concisus
ATCTTGAGTTAATTCAAGTAGATTGTCTTTCATTTTTATCCTTAAATTTAGCTTGTGGGATTTTAGCCAAAAATTGATAAAAACTTTCTAAGGGCAAAGCGGCCTGGGTTAAATTTAACCCTTAAGCACGCTCGTAATATGTAGCTCCGTTTGAAAAACGCTTTGTATAAAGTGGGGTGTATGGCACAAGATCAGCGTGTCCTGCGTAGAGCCTGCCCTCTGGCTTAAGCATCCTATGCAGTCTCTCAACGCATTTTAGCCTAAATTCGTCGTCAAAATATATCATCATATTTCTTGAAAGGACGATGTCAAATTTACCAAGATTAAACATCGCATCGTCAAAAACATTTAAAATTTTAAACTCACACCTTGGTAAAATTTCTTTTTTGATGAAAAATTTGTCATCTTTTTTTGTAAAAAATCTCTCCTTTTGAAACTCGCTTAGCCTATGTAAGCTCCTCTCGCCATAGCTTCCGACGCTACAAGCCTGTATGGCTTCTGAGTTTATGTCGATGCCAGTTAGCTGGATATCACTTTGTCTAAGACCAAATTCATAAGCAAGCATAGCAAGCGAATAGGTCTCATCGCCAGTTGAGCAAGGCGCGCATAAAATTCTAGCCTCCCCAAGCTCTTTTGCGTAGTAGATCACGTCTTTTAGCTGTGCTAGCTCTCTATAAAAATATGTCTCATTTACGGTGACTAAATTTAAAAGATCTTGCCTAAGCAGCGTGTCAAATCTTATCATCGAAACTAGATCTTTAAAGCTTTTTATCTGGCGATTTTTGGCAAATATACTAACTCTTTGCAGAGTGATGTCTCTCTTTGGCTCCAAATCAACCCCGCAAAGCGTCTTTATAGTGCTCATAAATTCGTTAAATCCATCCATATCGCTTGGTGCTTTTGCCTCTAAAACTTCGCTTTGTTTATCCACTTTGTTAAAAAGCATTTAAAAACTCCTCAAGCTCTTTTCTTATCATCATTAAATTTAACGATTTTAAATTTTGATTTAGCTCTTTAGCACGCTTTGGCATGCCATAAACTATCGCGCTCTCTTCGTTTTCAGCTATGCATTTTGCACCTGCTTTATAGAGCTTATCAAGCCCAGCTGCGCCATCATCGCCGATGCCAGTTAGCAAGATCGCAAGTAAATTTACATTTTTGGAGATCTGCGTGCCTGAGTTAAAAAGCACATCGACATTTGGCGTATATATCGTTTTTATCTCAGGTTGTGGCTTTGCACTAACTGGCAAAGTCGCTGAAATTTCAAAATTTTGATCACAGATATAGACGATATTTTCTCTTAAATTTGTCTTTTCGCTTAGAATTTCAACATTTATGTTGCACTCCCTGCCCATTTGCGTGACAAATGAGTTTATAAACATCTTGTTCATATGCTGAGCGATGACGACCATCGCACCATTTAAATTTATATCTTTTAATAGTTTTTTTATATGACCTGGGCCTCCTGTAGAAGCCCCTATTAAGACCAGTTTTTGAGCCACTAATTGCCTTTAAATTTAAAATTTACCACACAAATCAAGTTCTAAATTCGCCAAGTTTTGCATTTAGCGTATCTGTCATCTTGTTTAGATGCTCAGCAGCTGAAGCTATCTCTTCTACGCTTCTTGCACTTTGAGATGAAATTTGACTTATGCCCTCCATACTTTTTACTATATCGTCAATATCCTTGCCAGTCTTTATATAGTCCTCGATAGTTTTATCAGATAGTCCTATGGCTGATCTCATGATACCACTCATATCTCTTATGGTATTTTGCGCGTTGTTTGCCACGCCTGTTAGCTCGCTTATTTGCTTAGAGTTTATACTCATTTGCTCGCTACTTTCATTTATCGCTTGAACGATGACGTTGATAGTTGCGTTTATCTCAGTAAGGCTCTTTTGAGTGCGCTCAGCTAGCTTTCTAACCTCATCCGCAACGACTGCAAAGCCACGTCCGTGTTCTCCTGCACGTGCTGCTTCGATGGCTGCATTAAGGGCTAGTAAATTTGTCTGATCAGCGATATCGTTGATAACAACAAGCACTGATTTTACCTGCTCCGCATCTCGGCTAAGCTGCTCGATCTTACCAGCCATTTGATTTTCAATATCAGATGTCTGAGCGATCTCTGAAGATAAATTTGAGATAGTATTTAGCGTCTCATCAACGTAGGTTAGCGCCTTTTTAAGATCATCTTTGCCGCCTTTTGCAACTTCGATTGACTCTTTCATATATGATTGTATCTCAGTGCAATCCTTCCCAGCACTCTCAACTATTTTACTTGAGTTTTCTACCCCGCGACCAGTTTGGACTGAGGTTGAGCTAAGCTCATTTGCGATGGAGCTGTTTTCATTTGAGATATCTTTTGCCTCCGAGATTAAAACCCTTACTTTTTCTATAAATTTATTTATAGCCTCGCTGGCTTTTGCTATCTCATCTTTTCCTACAACTTCTAGTTTTCTTGTTAGATCGCCATCGCCGCTTGAGAGGTTTGTAGCTCGCAAGATTAGCTCATTTAGCGGTTTTGTGATAGAAATTTTAGAATAAAGCATGGCAACTATTAGTGAGATGATTAAAACTACGACGGCTATGACGATGAAATTTGTAGTGTTTGCCTTAGCGTCATTTTGCATGGTAGCTGAAATTTTATCTATCTCTTTATACATGCCCTCAAGATCAACAACAGACATCAAAAGCACATCCTCATGAAATAAATTTAGCTTTTGTCCACGTGCTATCTTTCTTATAGTATTGCCATCCTTTGACTTCGCAACAAAATTTACAAAGTCTCCATTACTATTTTGCTTAGCCTTTTCGATAAGCTCTTTTACATATTTATAGCCATTTGCGTCAGTTGCATCAAGCCTATTTTGTCCATTAAATTCAGGTATACCAGGGTTTGCAATAACCACACCATCTATTGTTGAGAGACTAAAGTAACCAAGCTTACCATCACCAAATCTAGCCCTTGAGAGATAGTCGATAATATCTTCTTTTTGATCTTCTATGGTCTCGTTTGCGTCGTCATAGACCTCTTGAATTTTTAGCAAAATGTTTGAAACGATATCCATCTCTTCACTTAAAGCTGCTCTTTTATCGGCTAAGATCGTTTCGGTCAGCTCCTTGGTAGAAAATTCTATCGCTTTGTTTTGCTCGTAAATGTTTAGAAAGACTAAGATGGCTCCAAGCACCAGTAGGGACGAGACGATCATCATCGTTACTTTTGATGAAATTTTCATAATAACTCCTTTTTAATGTTTAAATTTCCTTAATTTTGAGATTATAGCACTATTAAAGTGAAATATTTACTTTTTATTTGTGATCTTATATAAAAAGCTAAATATCTCGGCCACCGCTTTGTATAAATTTGGCGGTATCTCTTGATCGACCTCAACCTTGCTTAAAATTTCAATAAGATCAGGGTCCTCTTTGATAGGTATATCGTGCTCTTTTGCAAGGCTTATTATCTTGTTTGCTATCTCGCCAGCACCGCTTGCAAGCACCTTTGGAGCGTTATCTTGCGAGCGGTTATAGCCAAGGGCGACGGCTTTTTTCTTATTTACTTGCATCAAATTTTCTTATCAAAGCCCACATCAAGGCCGCCAAAATTTTTAAATCTATCGTTTAGCTTCACCTTTGGCAAGGTTTTGATGTTAAAATTTGAAACGATTAGTCCAAGCTTTGAGATCGCTTGCTTTAGCTCGCTTGAGCTAGATAAAATGAGCTCTTTAAACTCATTTGTCTGCGTTGCCACCGATAGATCGATATAGCGTTTATCCACAAGCCCCACCATCACATTTATCTGGCCAAATTTCTTAAAATTTAGATCGATCTGGGCATAAAATTTATCCTTTTTGCCCTGTTTAAACGCGACATTTCCGCCCTCCACGCCGTCCCAGATATATGGCATATAAGTTTGTATGCCCCCTTGCAAGCTTGAGACCATCTGGTGCATCTCGATCTGCGAGATCATCTTGTTTGCAGCATTTACGATTTGCGGGTTTTGGCTCTTTTCGCTTATGTTTAAAAGCGTGCTTTTTACATCTTGATTTAGCACCTTTGAAATTTCGCTGCCGCTCTTTGTCGTGATGTTGTTTATGTCGTTAGTGGCTAGTTTTAGCTGTTTTAAAAGCGCCTTGCTCTCAGATAGCTCGCTTTTGGCTGTGCTAGCATCTGGGTCAGCCAGACTTAGGCTGTGAGCGAGGCGTCTTGCCGCACTTTGGAGCTTATCTTGCAAGCTGCCCTCTTTTGAGACGTCGCCAACCTCGTTAAATGCCTTTACAAGCCCAGCTTCATCGCCTATGTTATTTAGCATTTTTAGATCGTTTTTTAGGCTATCAAGGACGAGCTTTAGCTCTTTGTGGTTTGAGCTAAAAGCCGCACTTTGATTTAGCTTTTCACTCGCTAAATTTGCTACCTTTTCGCTTAAATTTGAGATGAAATTCTCCATCTTGCCGATCTGGCTTTTAACCGCGTCTGCGCTTTGCTCTTTTGAGAAGTTTTTATCAAGAAATTTAGCCACATTATCAAGCTTATCCACATCTTTTAAAAGCGTTTTTATGCTTGAGCTATCAAGGAGATTTTTAGCGTCACTGCTAGCTTTTTCAAGCATAGAAGTAAGCTTCATAAATGAGTTTTGATTATCCAAGCTCTCATCATTTAGAGTTAAAATTTGACTAAGTAAATTTTGATTTGAGAGATTTTTTATATCGCTTAGTAGCTTTTGTATCGAACTTGGCAGCTTCTCTGGAGTAAGCGCATCTTTTAAATTTGCTTCAAGCATGACGCCAGAGTTTTTGATCTGATCATTTAGCGAGCCAGCTTTAAGATCAGCTATTGGTTTTAGAAATTCTTTTAGTTTTAGTGCAAGGCTCTTTATCTCAGGACTTTCATTTTGCGCAGCTTCTGCCTCTAGACTTTTTGCAAGGTCTGAGAGCTCGCTAGCTAAATTTGGAGCGATCTTAGTATCTTTTGCCTGTGATAAAATTTGCTCTGCTTTACTAAGGCTTGAAGCGCTTTTTAAATCGTCAAGCACCCTTGCAACTAGCTTACCAACGTTATCAAGAGCATTTGAGACGGTCTGCTCACTTGGCGTCCCAGCTGGCTGATTTTTAAAAAGCGAGCCTTCATTTTTACGAACAGGCGCGTTTTGGGCGGCGTTTTGCCCAGTTTGAACCGAGGTGTTTGATATGTTTAGAGAATTTGCTACGTCCATTTTCTACTTTTTATTTTCTCTATCGGCAAAATTGCCATTTTGCTGAATAGTCGCGATGCCAGCCGTCCTTGCAACAAGTCTGTCGTTGTACTCTTTTCTCATGTGCTGCGGTATGGTCTTTTGCGTTAGTGCAAATAAAATGAGCCCAACATAAAGCACCAAATAGACATAGATGAAGCCAAATGCGCCAAAAATTTTCATAGCGTAGCTCATAAGAAGCGGTGAGAAAAGCGAGGCAAAAGAGTAGCTAAAAAGCAGCGCACGTGCCACTTGGACACTCTTTGTCTTGTCTGTGATCTCGTCATTTGCCCTAGCAAGCGAAAGTCCGTATGTGCAAAAAATGCCGCCGCCAAAGAAAAACGAAAGTATGTATTGAACGATCAAATTTGAGCCATTTAGCAAAAATAAAACCGCACTGATTAAAGATACAACGCTACAAAGCAAGAGCGCTGGGCGTCTGCCGTATTTATCTGAAAAGCCTCCGATAAATGTTTGAGCCAAAAAGCCTCCAGCCATCGCTATAGTCATAAAAAATGATGCCTCTTTTGCGCTATATCCTTGAAGCAAGACAAAGAGGCTTGCCATAGAAAAAAAGCCATTTATCGCAAGTCCTGCAACGAGCGCTCCCACGAGTGCTAGCGGGACGATACCAAAAATTTTTGGGATGTTTATGGGTTGGCGCTGCGGGATTTGAGGCTGGTTGATGCGGATTAAATTTAAAGGTATGCTTGAGAGCATGATAAAGGCTGCGCTGATGATGAAAATTTCAAATGCGCTAAGATCAAGTGCTAAGATCAAAATTCCAAGTCCAAAACTTGTGTAGAAAACGCACTCGTAAAAGGCGATGACGCGCGATCTTATCTTGTTTGGGATCTTAGCATTTAGCCAGCTTTCTATAACCATCAAAAGTGCGTAGTAGCAATATCCCAAAAAGGCTCGTAAAATCGCCCAAAAGATCAAATTTTCACTTATGGCGTGAAGCATGGCTGAGACTGCAAATATAGCTGAAAAGATAGCAAAAGCTCTGATGTGGCCGGTGGTTGAGATGATCCTGTGCGCTGTGATCGTGCTAATTAACGCTCCTATAAAAAATCCAGTGTTAATTAGTCCAATCGCAAGCTCGCCTACGCCATTTTGCTTAAGAAGCGCACTACAAGATGCGATGACTAGGCCATTGCCTATAAAAAGCAGGCTCATGCCTAAAAATAGTGGTCCCATCGAGCGAATGATCCTAAAGCTACTTGCCATCTACGTCCTTTTTTAAATTATTTTGCATTATCCCAAAGATAAAAGCTCCAATGGGCATCGGAGCAAGCCCCACTAAAAAGCCAGGCACGTTTAGTAAATTTTCATTTTTTAAAAATATAAATCCAAAAAAAAGTATCGCATACGCAACCAAACGATACGGCATAAAAGCCGCCACAAAGCTTCTATCTTTAAATGAAAATTTCTGCTTTTTTAGCCTTGCTTTTTCATCTTTTAGACTAAACTCTTTTGCCTCATTTTGGGGCAAAATTTCATCATCTTCCTCGTCCTCTTCTTCTATCTTGGCTAAAATTTCATCTCTTGCATTTTCTAGCCTTGAATTTATACGATTTTTATAGGCAAAAAAGCTAGCCGTTAGGATGATAAGCGAGGCAAAAAATGAAATTTGCGAGCTTATAAAAAATTGATTTGATATAAATTTGCCAACCACGCTAAGGGCTAGCCAAAGCGCAAAATAGCAAATAAAAAGCCTGCTAATCGTCCTCGTCATCATCGTCTTTTTTATAGCCTTTATATCTAGCCTCATCCTTTAGCTCATCTAAGCTTTTTACCTGCGCTTTATAGGCCTTATAGACGTTTAAAATGGCAGCTGCGATGCCAAAGGCAAGCCCTATCCAAAGCGCTGGCGTGAAATTTGTAGCCTTTTTTACAAGATACCCCAGCCCAGTGCCGATCACCACAGCCACAACCATCGAT
>CAUQCU010000101.1:0-7139 GCA_963516555.1 Campylobacter concisus
CCTACTAGGTTACCCGTGCCAACTTGCGCCGCGATCGCCGTTGCGACTGCTTGAAACGAGCTCATACCAGCTTTGCCAGCAGCCTCGCCGTGAAGTGAGAAATTTCCAAAAAGCTTGCCTAAACCCATTTTAAATTTAAAAATCTGAACAAAGCCAAGTCTAATGGTGAAAAATAGTCCAGTGCCGCAAAGTAGGGCGATTAGGAAGTATGGACCCCAAAGAAATGAATTTATACTTTCAACGCAGTTATTTAAAATTTCAGCAAAATTCGTAGGCATTTTTTTAACTTTCGTGATTGATTTGGATTTGAGAAGTATATTTGAATAAATATAAAATTTAAATTAATAGCTAAAAAATCATGCCCGAGCTAAATTTTTACAAGAGAGCCCTGCAAAACCACGCTTGAATAGTAGTAAAAGCTGTAAAATAGCCTATCGTCATAGCTTAACTCATCTTGCTCGATGATCTCAAGATACTTTGGCTCTAGCATTTGCTCCATTTTTGCAAGTGGCTTTGCGTGCTCAAGATGCTCTAACTTCTCGCAAATTTCAAGCATAAATTTAAAAAAGAGTTCAAGCTTACGTGAGATAAATTTAGCTGCTTCGCCTTTTTCGCCTAGCGCACTTTTATAAATTCTCACTAAAAAAACGAGCGCAAAGGGCGTTGCGTGCCAAAATGTCTCTTGATACTCGCACTGAGCTACTATCTCATCAAGCAGTTCATTAAGCTCTTTTTCATCAAATTTGCTCTTTTTTACAGCCTTTGTAAGTGTGTTTAAAATTTGCGCAAAAAGCTCCGCCGTGCCGTAACTACAGCTTAGCTTCGCCCACGGCACGTCTTTTATCTTTAAATTTGCTATATATTCTAAATTTTGCTCGTTCATGCGCGTACCTTTTTAAATTTCGAAAGAGTAAAGCCTAAATTTAGCCCTTTGACCTTATCTTTTCTAGCCACTCATTTAGCGTTTTTTCAAAGCCTATGCCCTTGCTTTTGTAAAAAACGAGCGGTTTTTCTAGGTATTTTTGCTCGACCCAGCCGCCAAAATCATGCGGATAAAGGTAGTCTTTGCTCTCTTTTGTGTGGTTTTTTAGATATGGCGGGATCTTTAAAATTTCTTCGCTTTGCACGTATCTTAGGGCGGCATTTATCGCGTTGTAGCTGGAGTTTGACTTTGGCGAGCTGGCTAGATAGACGGCGCACTGAGCCAGTATGATCCTAGCCTCTGGGAAGCCTATCTCTTTAACGACGCTAAGCGTACTTGCGGCTAAATTTAGCGCATTTGGGTTTGCGTTGCCGATGTCTTCGCTGGCAAATATCGCCATGCGTCTTGCGATGAAGTCCGCACTCTCGCCAGAGTCTATGAGTCTTGCAAGATAGTATATGACGGCGTTTTCGTCGCTTCCACGCAGACTTTTTATAAAAGCGCTTGCTAGCTCGTAGTGCGTGTCGTCCTCTTTTGCCCCCTCTTTTAGGGCGTTTTGGCGAAGTGTTTTTAAATTTTCTAGGCTCACATTTTCATCAAGCGTGATGGCAAATTCTAGTAAATTTAGCATAGCTCTTGCGTCGCCGCCGCTACTTTTAAAGAGATACTCCTTTGCCTCCTCGTCAATGCTAAATGAAATTTGCTCTCTTATCTTGCCAAGAAGCTCCTCAAAGTCGCCACTGCTAAGCGGTCTAAACTCAAAGAGCATCGAGCGGCTTCTTATGCCTGAGCTTAGCGTGAAAAAGGGATTTTCGGTGCTAGCGCCGATGACTAGGGCTTTGTAGTTTTCCATGGGGATGAGCAGTGCTTCTTGCTGGGTTTTGCTAAGCCTGTGGATCTCGTCTATGAAAAAGAGTGGCTTGTTTAGGGCGTTTTCGTAGTTTTTTAAAATTTTGCGAAAGTCGTCTATCTTTAAATTTCCGCCGTCAAACTCGTAAAAGTCGTAGTTTGCCCCACTTGCCACAGCTCTTGCAAAGCTCGTCTTGCCACAGCCTGCTGGACCATAAAATATGGAGTGCGGTATCTTGCTTGTGGCTATAAATTTTAAAAAGGCCGTTTTAACCGCCTTTTGACCGCAAATTTCATCCAAGTTTTTTGGTCTAAACATCAGTGCAAGTGAGCTCAAATTTACTCCTTTACCGCTTTTGGCAAAATTTTGGCCTTTGCGCTAAGGCTCTCTATCTTTAGCTCGTAAATTTTCATATTTTTTAGCCCATACTCTGCCGCCACGTCAAAGGTACTCATAGCATAGGCGGTGTATTTTTGGCTGAGAATTTTTAAAATTTCATACCTTTTGGCATCATCTGTCACTTCGTAGGCTCTTGTTTTTGCGATGGCACTTTTGTATTCAGTCGTAAAGACCTTACCGCCAAGCGCCTTGCCGTCGTCTTTTATCGCCTCTAACTCGCTATCATTTAGGTATGGGACTTTATTAAAGCTCACGCAGACAAACTCCACTTTTCGCCCATTTTGAAGCAGTTTTGCCTTGCTACCAGCGGTCGCTCCGTGCACAAAAATGCTCTCACCAACTCTAACAGGCGAGATAGGCACGCTAAAAATTTCTCCCTCATCATCTACGCACGAGATCACGGCGTATTCGCAACTATCGATGATCTCAATCGCCTCGTCAGGGCTTAGTTTTCTATCTTTTCGTCTCATTTTTCATCCTTTTTTTGCAAAATATTTTAAAATTTAAGTGCTTAAAGGCTAGTATAACACAAAAATTTCAAGGAAAAATATGAAAAAAATTGCCATTTTTGCCCTTTTTCTGGGCGTAAATTTATTTGGTGCAAGCGATGTTTGCAAGGAGTATGTCAAGCAAAGTAGGCTCTATCTTGACGAGCTTTACGCCAAAGAGAGCAAGAAGCTTGCGGGTGACGAGAAAGCGCTAAGGCTTTTTGAGCTTAAATTTGATGAGTTTAAGCAAAGGCAAAGCGGCCAAGAGGCGATGATAATGCAAAATAACGATGAAAAATTTTGCAAAAGCGAGCTAGAAAAGGTAAATAAGCTTCTTTCTGAGCTTAAAAAATAGCTCAAATTTAAGCGTTTAAGTCCCACTCGATGGGCATTTTGCCGTGGTTTGCTAGGTAGATATTTGCCTTTGAAAAGTGCCTGCAGCCAAAAAACGCCCCACGAGCTAGCGGACTTGGGTGGGCTGCTTCTAAGATGAGATGCTTGCTGGCGTCTATAAGTGGCGCTTTTGCCTTTGCTGGGTTGCCCCAGAGCATAAAAACTACGTTTTGTAAATTTTGGCTAATCTTTCTTATAACTGCGTCTGTAAAGCCCTGCCAGCCAAAGCTAGCGTGAGAATTTGCCGCTCCAGCACTTACGCTTAAAGTCGAGTTTAGAAGTAGCACGCCTTGCTTTGCCCACTTTGTAAGATCGCCGCTATTTGGCTCTTTTATGCCAAGATCGGCGTAAATTTCTTTATAAATATTCACAAGGCTTGGTGGCACGTGCACACCACTTGGCACTGAAAAGCTTAGTCCCATGGCTTGATTTGCGCCGTGATATGGGTCTTGGCCTAGGATAACCACCTTGACATCGTGAAATGGCGTCAGGTTAAATGCGTTAAATATAAGCCCGCTTGGTGGATAGACGACGCCAGCGCTCTTTGCTTTTAAGAAATTCTCTTTGATGCGAGCGAAATTTTCACTCAAAAACTCATCTTTTAGCACCTCTTTCCAGCTTGGCTCGATCTTTACGTCATTTAAATTTATCTGCATTTTCCTGCCCTTTTTTGTTTTAGCGGTATAATTTTAACTAAATTTATCCAAAGGAAAGAGCTGTGTCAGAGCAAATTTTTAATAAAATTCACGATCTTCTTAGCAAAAATGGGGCTAAATTTAGAGTGATAGAGCATGAGAGTGCTAGGACTTCAGAGGAGGTTGCGAAGATAAGGGGTACGAAGATGAGCCAGGGTGCAAAGGCGCTGGTGTGCTCTATAAAAGGCGTAGATGAAGAGAAATTTAGAGAAATTTTTAAAGATGAAAATGTGTTTGAAGGCTACTTGCTAGATGACGAAAGGCCAGCGATGAAGGCTGGTAAAATTTACTTGCTAGCGGTCTTACCAGCGGACGAGCAGGCTGATCTTGACGCGCTTACGCAAAAATTTGATGGTAAAAAAGCAAGCCTTGCTAGCCCAGAGGAGGTTATGGCCTTGGCTGATTGCGTATTTGGCTCGGTTCCGCCGTTTAGCTTTCATAAAAATTTACACCTTGTTGTGGACGAGAGCTTGCTAGAGCAAAACGAGGAGATCGCCTTTAATGCGGGGCTTTTTGATAGATCAATCGTCTTAAACGTAAAAGACTACGCTAGGATAGTAAAGCCAGTGTTTGTTAAATTTGCAAAAGAAAAGTGCTAGGCTAACCACTTCCTAGCACTAAATTTGTCGGGAGAAAAATGAATTTAAGTAATGCAAAGACGAGAAATTGCTAAATTCATTTCAGGAGCAAATATTATCAGTGATAATCTTAAAATATAATAAATTATATTGATAAAATATGCATATTTTAGGGATTTTTATATTTATATATAAAAAAATATATTTTAAAATCCAAAAATTTTGGCTCAAATTTCATTAAATTTAAAAAGAATTTATAAAAATTTGCTTAGCAATTATTAAGTTTAGCTTAAAGCCCATTTCGATAAAATCCTTAATCGTTCTTTTATCGTAAAAAAGACAATTTGATATAAGGAAAAACAATGAGCGATATCATCGCATACAAACTAAATGGCGAAATAGTCGATACTCAAAGTATCGCAGGGCGTGAGAGTAGTGCTGAGCCTATCTATTTTGACAACTCAAAAGAGGCACTACACGTTATCAGACACTCCTGTGCACACCTCATGGCACAAGCTATCAAGTCACTCTATCCAAAGGCGAAATTCTTTGTCGGACCAAACGTAGAAGATGGATTTTATTATGATTTTAGAGTTGATGATGAGGGCACGAAGCTAGGCGAGAGCGATCTAGCAGCGATCGAAGATAAGATGAAAGAGCTTGCTGAGAAGAAATTTGACATAGTTAAAACCTGCTCAACTAAAGCTAATATGAGTGAGAAATTTAAAAACGACGATCTAAAACAAGAGGTTTTAAAAAGAATTCCAGATGGCGAAGTGAGCAGCTATGCACAAGGCGATTTTGAAGACCTTTGCCGCGGACCACATGTGCCAAATACTAAATTTTTAAAATTCTTCAAGCTTACACGCGTGGCTGGGGCATATCTTGGCGGTGATGAGAGCCGTGAGATGCTAACTAGAATTTACGGCACAGCTTACGCAGACAAAGAGAGTCTAAAAGAGCACATCCGCATCATCGAAGAGGCTAAAAAGCGCGATCATAGAAAGCTTGGCGTCGAGATGAAGCTATTTACATTTGATGAAGAAGTGGGTGGCGGTTTGCCTATCTGGCTACCAAATGGCGGACGCTTAAGATCAAAACTAGAGCAACTTCTATACAAAGCCCACCGCGACCGTGGCTATGAGCCAGTGCGAGGTCCTGAGCTTTTAAAGGCTGACGTGTGGAGAAGAAGCGGCCACTACGCAAATTACAAAGAAAATATGTACTTTACAACGATCGATGAGACAGAGTATGGCATCAAGCCGATGAACTGCGTTGGTCACATCAAAGTCTATCAAAGTGACATCCGCTCTTACCGCGACTTACCGCTTAAATTTTTTGAATACGGCGTCGTACACCGCCATGAGAAAAGTGGCGTGCTTCACGGACTTTTCAGGGTTAGAGAATTTGCACAAGATGACTCACATATCTTTTGTATGCCAAGCCAGATCAAAGAAAATATCTTAGAAATTTTAAAATTTGCTGGCACTATAATGGAAAATTTTGGCTTCCACTATGAGATGGAGATTTCAACCAAGCCAGCCAAAGCGATCGGCGGCGATGCAATTTGGGAAACTGCTACAAAAGCGCTAAAAGAAGCTCTTGATGAAAATGGCTTTAAATACGGCATCGACGAGGGCGGCGGCGCATTTTATGGACCAAAGATCGACATTAAGATCACTGATGCGCTTAAGAGAAAGTGGCAGTGCGGCACGATACAGGTTGATTTTAACTTGCCAGAGCGCTTTGATCTAGGCTACATCGACGCAAACAACGAAAGACAGCGCCCTGTAATGCTTCACAGAGCCTTGCTTGGCAGTTTTGAGAGATTTATAGGAATTTTACTTGAGCACACTGCTGGCGAGCTGCCATTTTTCATAGCTCCAACGCAAGTCGTCATCGTGCCTATTAGCGACGCGCATTTAGACTACGCAAAAGAAATTTCACGCGAGCTAAGAAAGATCAACGTCGATAGCGAGATCGCAAGTAAAAATGAGAGTTTAAATAAGAGAATAAGAACGGCAGAAAAACAAAGGGTGCCTATGATAGTCGTGCTAGGAGACAACGAAGTAGCGAACAAGAGCGTTGCGTTGCGCGACAGACAGGCTAGGACGCAGAGCGATATGAGCTTGGCGGAATTTATAAATTTAACGAAGGAGAAACTTAGTGAGGTACATTTTTGAGTAAGGAAAATGAAGTATTGCTCAATGAGGACATAAGGGCGAGAGAGGTAAGATGTGTAGGGGATGATGGCACGGCATACGGTGTCATCTCAAGAGATGAGGCTTTAGAGATCTCAAATAAGCTTGGGCTTGATCTAGTGCTTATAGCGCCAGATGCGAAGCCACCAGTTTGCAAGATAATGGACTATGGTAAATTCCGCTATCAGCAAGAGAAAAAGCAAAAAGAGGCCAAGAAAAAGCAAAAAACCATCGAGATAAAAGAGATAAAACTCTCTGTCAAGATCGCCCAAAACGATATAAACTATAAGGTTAAACACGCAAGCGAGTTTTTGCAAGATGGCAAACACGTTAAATTTCGTGTATTTTTAAAGGGTCGCGAGATGAGCACCCCAGAGGCTGGCGTAGCCATGCTTGAGAAGGTCTGGGAGATGATCAAAGATGAGGCTGACCGCGACAAAGAGCCTATAATAGAAGGTCGTTATGTAAATATGCTTGTAACTCCAAAAAAGGGTTAAATTTTCACAAAGAGCAGGCTAGGGCTTGCTCTTTTTTGCATTAAATTTTTAACACAAAAACTCATAAATAACTATTTTCAAAAATTCTATCATTTTTATATTTTCTAAATTTACGC
>CAUQCU010000102.1:0-6923 GCA_963516555.1 Campylobacter concisus
ATTATTTAAAAAAGAATTGAGATTATACAAAAAACATTATTATATGTCAAGAAAAAATTAAATTTTAAATCAAATTAAAGCTATTTTGTCCGCTATTTCTAAGCAAAAAATATAAAATTTTATTTTTAAATCTTATAAATTTAAAGCCAAAATTTCTTAGAAATTCAAATCATTTTTACTTTATAATCCAACAAGCAAAACACAATCAAGCACCTAATCCGCTTAGTGACAAATTTAATCCCTGCCTAAAAATCTTACAGCTGTTTTTCTAGCTTTTTCTATCTTTTCGGCTCTGTTTTGATCACTCATTTCTATCTCATTATTTAATAATAATCATTAGGGTTAAACCCACCAATCCCAAATAAATACATACATAGGCAAATAATGCGATTGCACCAAAAAAGCAATAAACAGATTTCCCCAAATAATTAGATTCATCTTTTATCTTTTGAGCAATTCTTTTTAATTCTCCAAAATCAAAAAAATGTTTTAAATAGTTTCCTTTTAGATAAACTGAGTTCAAAAGTATAACACCTGCTATCAATAAAAGAAACCAAAATTTTGTTAACCATGTCAGTGTTATCATCCCTATCCTTTCATGACCATAAATTTAAAAAAACGTTCATACTACATATCCTTTTTTCATACCGCCACTTAGGCTATCGTTTCTAAATTCTCGCTACTTTTCGTTGCGCCGCTATACATAATCTTCTCCTAAAAAAATATTCTTAAAATCGTACTTACGATCATAACAAATTGCAGGAATAACAATTTTTGCTAAAAGAAAAATAAAATATTTTTAAGCCCTAGATACTCTTTTTCAAGATCATTTAAACTTAGCACTAAATTTTACTTTATCATCTCAAGTTTGGCTTTGCAGGCATCTTTGTAAGCACTTGTGAAATTTGAGCTAACGCACTCGTCCAAATAGACCTTAGCCAGCTTATACTGCTTTTGTCTGATGTAAATTTCACTTGCTAAATTTAGAGCATGCAATCGATCCTCTGGCTCAAGCTTCATATTTAGTATAAATTTCGCCTCATCAAGCGCCTCGTCAAGATTATCTGTCTTTAGTGAAGCCTCTGAGTAGTCAAAATTTAGCTTTGGCGAAAAGGTATTTATCTTGGCTCTGGTTTGTAGCTCAAGCGCCTTTTTAGCGTAGGTTGCAGCGATAGCGTAGTCGTTGCTTTTCATCGCATAGTCGCTTATAGCTGCGTATGCCTCGATGATCTTAAAGTCCTGTCCTCTTAGCTGCTCGATCGCACTGATCGTAGAGACCGCCTCAGTAAAGCGCTTTAGCGCAAGTAGCGAGTAAAATCTATCAAAAAGCGATGGCGTAGGGTCCGAGTACTCGACTGCTGAGCCAAGCGATAGCGCGTCATTTGCCGCAGTGATCGCATGCTCGTAGTCTTTATTTTTATATAAAATTTTGCTCAAATTTACCAGCCATTCGACTCTATCTTCTAAATTTTCATCCTTTACATGCGCCTTTGCAAGCTCTAGCGCCTCATTGTAACGCGCCGTTCTAAAGTAGCAGTTAAATAGCTTAAACTGCGGCAAATAGACCTTGCTCACATCGTAGTTTTCGAGTAAATTTACAACCGCCGTGCAGTCATCTTTGATGAAAAACTCTTTTGTTAGCTCAAGCGCAGCCTCATTTACTAGCTCCATCGCCTTGCTTAAATTTTCATCTTTTGCGAGGTTGTTATAAGCTAGCGCATCGGCAAATTTACGCTCTTTTAGATCAAGCTCAAGCTCGCTGATTAGCGCCTTTTGGCTGATATTTGTGCCGGCATATTTTTCGATGAGCTCTTTATATCTTGCGTGAAGTGCGGTGGCGTTTTTGTCCTCTTCTTCAAAAAATAGCCCATCCTTTGCCTTAGCGACCTCATCGATATAATCGCCATACTTAAACTCTTTTTCGTATCTGTTTAGATACTCATACGCCCTTTTTTCATCTTTGGTTTTGGCTAAATTTAGTGCTAAATTTTTTAGTGCTGCCTCGTAAAAATCCTTTGTCCTGTCGCTATTATTTACCAAAATTTCATAAATTTTAGCAGCTACGTCTGGCATATCTTTGCTGGCAAATGTATAGGCTAAATTCATCGATTTTGTCGGATCGTTCATGAAAAATTTCTCATTTGCATTTGCGATCTTTAGTACAAATTTCTTTGCCTCGTCAAATTTCTCTTTATCGATATTTGCGTCTGCTAGACTTAGTGCTGCCCTGCTTGCAAGGTCGATGTCGTTTGTAGAGTAGAGCACCTTTTCATAGTCGCTTAGCGCCTCTTTTTGCCTGCCTATCTTATATAGGTAGTCAGCATAATCAAGCGTGGCAAGCTTTGTAAATTTTGACTCCGCGTGCTCTTCACTTAGTATGTCAAGCATATATTTTGCATCACTTGCGATGCTATCTTTGAGGTAAGCTCTAGCGATGAGATATAGCACCTCAGAGTAGTTCTCATCAGAAGGGAATTTTCTTATCCAAGCTCTGCCCTCGCTTACGATGTCCTTTGGCTCAAGCCCCTCAAACTCGCTCTTTGTCTCAAAAATTTTATCAAGCGCTCTTAGTCTAAAAAGTAAAAACTCACTTGAGAAAAGACTGGCTGGGTGCCTTTTCATCGCTGTTTGTGTATCTTTTACCACGCTTTCATAAGCGCCCTTTTCGTAAGCTCTTTTTATATTTATGTAGATGTCTATATCGTTGCTATCAAGCCCAGCGATAGGCGCTTTGTTAAGATCAAGCGCTCCGATGCTTGGGCTTAGCATATCTCTAAAATCAGGCGAGAAATTTAGCCCAGATACTCTTTTGTTGTTTTCGCCAAGCGAAGTGTCGATGATAATGCTAAAGTGCTTTGAGATGGTCGTCTTTGGCGTATCTTGCACGCTTGGACTGCTGTAAAGCTCAGTTTGAACATTTAGAAGTTTTGAAGGCGCTTTTGGCATGATGACGATGAAGAGCTTGCCGTCTTGCTTCTTATATTTTATGTCCATTAAAGGCAACGTCGTATCTTCGATCTTTGGCAATATCCCATCATCGAGCATACAAACGTAGCGCTTCGTGTCATAGGCTAAAATTTGCTCCACACATTCAAATTCTTTCTCGTCGCTTAGCTGAAGGACGCTATAAGGCTTATTTGCGTTTGCGCCGCTGTTTAGGCTAAGGCTAAAGGCGGATAGATAAAGCGGTAAAAATAAGATGGTTAAGAGCTTTTTCATGCCGCCATTATAGTTAAATTTTCTAAAATCCTGAAGCAAAGACAAAATGCTCGATAAATTCCAAAATCGCCCCAGAAAATAAAAAGGCAAAGACTGTGCCAGCAACGGCAACTCCAACGATCACTTTTAGCGCCATCGAGACGTTTGAGATGTAGATACTTTTATCTTTTACGATAGGCTCTTTTAAAAACATAAAGACGATGAGCTTTAGGTAGTAATAAATGGCAATCGCAGAGTTTATCATGATGATGAGACTAAGCACGACGCAGTCAGACTTTATGAGCGATGAGATAAGCACCATCTTGCCCCAAAATACGCTAAAAGGCGGTATGCCAGCAAGGGCGATCATGAAAATTCCCATTATCACGGCGTAACTTGGCAAAATTTTAATAAGCCCTGAAAATTTCTCATACGGATGTTTAAAGCGCTTGTCCCAGCAGACGACGTCGTCGCACCTTGCGACCCAGAGCATAGAAAATGCACCCAAATTTGCAAACAAAAACATGATCCAATAAAAAAACAAGGCGACATTTGCCTCGTGAGAGTTTGCCACAAGCGCGCAAAGCACGACGCCAGCGTGAGCTATAGAGCTAAAAGCTAGCATCCTTTTTACGTCTTTTTGCACTAGCGCCATGATGTTTGCAAGGCTCATCGTAAGCACGGCGATGATGTAGAGCATATCTTTTATCCATGAAATTCCAGAGCCCTCAAGCATTGCAAAAATTCTTAACGCGACGATAAATCCCGCCACCTTTGGCACGATCGACATATAGCCTGCTAGCGGGGCATTTGAGCCCTCGTAAACGTCTGGTATCCATGTGTGAAATGGTATGAGCGAGAGCTTAAAGCCAATGGCTGAAGCGATGAAAACGCAGCCAAGAAGGATTATTAAATTTTGATTTAGGCTAAGATCTTTTATGACAACGCCTATACGAGCGATGTCTATTGAGTTTGTTGCCAGATAAAACATCGCTATCGCCATCGCAAAAAAGCCAGCTGAGAGCGAGCCCATCGCGAAGTATTTGATAGCGGCCTCGACGCTTTTTGCCTTGTTGTGAAGGGCGATTAGGGTGTATAGGCAAAGCGAGCTGATCTCAAGGCCTAAAAAGATGATAAGTAGGTTGTTTGAGCTCACCATAAACAAAAATCCAGCGATCATAAACAAAAATAGCGCGTAATACTCGTAAATTTTATACTCAAAATACTCTTTTGTGCTAAGTGCAAGAGGGATGAAAAGGGCTGAGGCGATTAGGATAATGATTTGCGAGATGATAGAAATTCCATCGACTAATAGCATATCCCAAAAGCTTAGGCTAAGTCCGTTGAAATCAAGCGTAATGCCTAAATTTACAAATATAGCGATGATGCAAAATACGCAGTAGAAATTCCTCGAAAGATCCTTTTTTATCGCTCCAACTATGAGGATAAAAAGTGCAAAAACCATCATGCTAAGCATCGGCGAGAGTGATTGCAAAGAGATCTCGTTTAAGTCTAAAAAGGCTATTTCGTTCATAGTTTGCTCCCGCCATTTAAAGATGAAATTTTATCCTTTGTGCCGCTATTTACAGCTCTAGTTTGCATTTTGCTTATGATATTTTGCACGCTTGGCTCAAGCGGTTTTAGTATCAAATTTGGTGCGATGCCAAGAATGATTATGAGCAAGCAAAGTGGCACAAGAGCGGCTAACTCTTTAAAATTTAAATCTTTTAGGCTTAAATTTTTCTCCTTGCACTCGCCAAAAAATACCCTTTTATAAAGTACCAGCATATAAACAGCGCCCACGATGATGCTAAAGCCACCAAGTAGCGCAAAGAGCTTGTTTAGCTTAAATACGCCAAGTAGGCTCAAAAACTCGCCCACAAAGCCAATCGTTAGTGGCAGACCGATACTTGCAAGCGTTGCTATAAAAAACACAAGCGCATACTTTGGCATCACCTTAGCAAGGCCGCCAAATTCGCAAATTTCTTTTGTGTGAGCCCTCTCATATATGACGCCAACTAGCAAGAACAAAGCGCCACTTACGATGCCGTGGCTTATCATTAAAAATATCGAGCCACCAAGGCCTATTAAATTTAGTGAAAAGATGCCTAGCATGATGACGCCCATGTGTGAAATGGAGCTATAAGCGATCACTTGCTTCATATCGCTTTGCGCGTAGGCAACGAGGGCTGCGTAGATGATCATGATGATAGCTATGACGCAGACAAAGCCACTTAAAAGCAGGCTCGCGTCTGGAAAAAGTGGAAGTGAAAATCTCACAAAGCCGTAAGTGCCCATCTTTAAAAGCACGCTAGCAAGCAGCACCGAGCCGATAGTCGGAGCCTGTCCGTGTGCGTAAGGTAGCCACGTGTGAAATGGAAATAGCGGAGTTTTCACGCCAAAAGCGAAGAAAAATGCTAAAAATAGCCAAATTTGAGCATTTTCTCCGATGCCAAGCTTGTACCAATCAAGCAAGTTAAAGCTAAAGACGCCGCTTTTTTGATAGCACAGATAGCCGATAAAGATGATCGCCACTAGCATAAAGACAGAGCCTAAAAATGTGTAGATGAAAAATTTAATCGCAGCGTAAATTCTATTTTTACTACCAAATGCGCCGATGATGTAAAGAAGCGGTATGAGGCTAAGCTCCCAAAAGCTGTAAAATAAGATCATATCAAGCGCGCTAAATACGCCCATCATCGTGCTCTCTAAAAATAGCACGCTAATAACCAGGTGCTTTAAATTTCCATCATCGCTAAGTGCGGCGATAGAGATGAAGCTCATAAATGCGCTAAGGACTATAAGCACAAGTGAGATGGTGTCAATGCCAACAAAATAGCTGATATTTAGGCTTGGTATGAGCGAGACTTGATGCGTTAAAACAAAGTCATAACCCTGAAAATCGACATTTACGCAGATAAAAATGGCTAGCAAAAGCTCGATTAAAGCGATGCTTGCTCCATAAAATTTGATGCTTTTATTTTCTATCAAAAAGCCAAGTATTGCGCTTATTGCTGGGAAAAATATGATGACACTTAGCATTATTTGGCTCCGTTTAATAAAAATATAAAGCTTAAAAGCAAGGCAAATCCTGCGACCATAAACCTAAGCATGACGCTTAGATCGCCACTTTGTATTTTATTTGCAAGATACGCAAATTTAGTAACCAAAAGTGCGACAAAATCAACACTTCGATCAACTATCATCTCATCAAATTTCTTGCAAATTTTAGAGATAAAAGCGTAGCCATTTATAAAAAATTTCTCATAAAATTTTGGTATAAAGTAGGCATTTTGCAAAATTTTGTAAATTTTACTCTCGCAAATGCTCTCTTTAAAAATTTCTTTTTTATAAGCAAACACAGCAAAGCCAGCACTTGCAAGCACTAAAGTAAGTGTTAAAACGAGTAAGAAAATTTCACTGCTGTGAGATAAATTTAGCTTAAAATCCCCAAGGCTGTTACTTAAAAACTCACTAAAGTTGCTCCAAAAAAAGCCGCTGATAACTGAGAGAACGCCGAGCACACTCATGCCAACAAGCATGTAGTTTTTGGCCTCATGTGCGTGAGTGTCGCTCTTTGGCTTTGCAAAAAAGACTAGCATGACAAGCCTAAAGCTATAAAATGCCGTAAGCACCGCGCCAAATAGCAAGACGGCCCACAAAATTTGATTTTCACTAAAGGCGACCTCTAAAATTTTATCTTTAGAAAAAAAGCCAGCAAATGG
>CAUQCU010000103.1:0-6874 GCA_963516555.1 Campylobacter concisus
GTTCTTTGTTCATATCATCATAGGTGTTTTCAAGGATAGTTTTTAAGTTTTTCTCAACGTAGCTAGTATCAAAAAATCCCCTTCTAAATTCCTTGCTCTTGCTGATCGTTAGCAAAAATGGGATGATCGTTCGCACGCCTTCTATAGTAAATTCTTCAAGTGCTCTTTCAAGCTTATTTACAGCAAGATCGTAGTCGGTTGCTTTGACGATCAGTTTTGCGATAAGTGAGTCGTAAAATGGCGGTATGGTGTAGTCCTTATAGACGTGGCTATCGACGCGCACAGATGGGCCAAGAGCTGGGTAGTAGCCCTCGATCGTGCCTGGTGCTGGGATGAAATTCTCCCAGACATTCTCAGCCGTGATCCTAGCCTCTATCGCGTAGCCGCGTGGTTTGATGTCGCTTTGCTCGATCTCTAAAATTTCACCAGCTGCTATCCTTATCTGCCTAACGACTAGATCATGTCCTGTGATCTCTTCGGTGATGCCGTGCTCCACTTGGATACGAGTGTTCATCTCCATAAAGTAAAAGTTGTTGTAGTCATCTAGCAAAAACTCGATCGTTCCTACGTTTGAGTAGCCCACAGCCTTTGCAGCGGCCACAGCAGTCACACCCATGATCTTTCTTAAATTTTCACTGATTGATGGGCAAGGTGCGATCTCGATGATCTTTTGGTGGCGCCTTTGGATAGAGCAGTCACGCTCGCAAAGGTGGATGATGTTACCGTAGTTGTCGCCTAAAATTTGAAACTCGATGTGGCGAGGATTGACGACAAGCTTCTCCATAAAAACTTCGTCGTTGTTAAAGTATGCCTTAGCCTCTCTGGTACACGACTCAAAGGCATCTTGCATATCTTCTTCTTGCCAAACCTCTCTAATGCCGCGGCCACCACCACCACCGCTTGCTTTTAAGATGACTGGATAGCCGATGCGTCTAGCGTGCTCTTTTATGGCGTCCATACTCTCATCATTTAGCTTTTCAGTGCCTGGCACTATTGGTATGCCGTTTTTCTTCATCAGATATCTGGCGATGTTTTTATCGCCCATTTTCTTGATAACTTCGGCCTTTGGACCGATGAAAATGAGCCCAGCATCTTCAACTGCCTTTGCAAATTCGTAGTTTTCGCTTAAAAAGCCGTATCCTGGGTGTATCGCATCAGCCCCACACTCTTTAGCGAGCTTTACGATCGCTTTGGCGTCAAGATAGCCTTTGATCGGATCTTCACCCACTTGATAGGCCTCATCAGCGATCCTGACGTGTAAGCACTCGCTGTCTGGTGCTGTGTAAATTCCTACGCTTTGGATGTGTAAATCCCTACAAGCTCTGACTATCCTAACTGCGATCTCACCACGATTTGCGATAAGAATTTTATGTATCATAGGCTATCCTTTTTGAGTTTTTCTTATCATATAACTATTCGTTTTATTTTTAGATAAATTTGTTAAGTCTGGTTTTAAAATTTGAGTGCAAAGGCTAAATTTACACTCAAATTTCTTTATTTGCTAATGATCTGTGGGAAAGGTGTGGCTAGGGCTTTTTTGCTAAAGTCTTGCGACTCGATCGTGAAATTTGTAGCAAATCTTTGAATGCCCTCTTTTTTATAAGCACGCCTTTGGATGGTGAAAAGGACTAAATTTCCGCCTTGTTTGGTGTAGCGATATATCGAGTGCTCGGCTGTTGGCATGCCATTTAGGTTTGAAAATATCGTGATATCAAGATAAATTTCATTTGCGAGCGAGCCCTTTTTATAAGCTACTTTTAGCCCTTTTGCCTTTAGCTCTTTTAGGTCATTTATCTTTTGCTCGACTGCTTGCTCTGGCGTAGCGTCAAATTTAAGGGTATTTAGCGAGAGCATATAGCTAAAACTATCTAGTTTCTCACCATGGAGCAAGTACTCCTGCGTAAATAAATTTGGCACAGGCTTGGCTGAGCTTGCTAGCGAGTAGAGTCTGTTGTCAAATTTTATCTGCATCGGCTCAAAATACTGAGTAGCCGCGAGCAAGAGCGCTGGCAAAGCGATAAATGCTAAAAATTTCTTCATCAAATTCCTTTAAAATGGATTTACTATCATGACCCAGATGATGATGAGCATCGCGATAGTTGGCACTTCGTTGTAAGCTCTAAAGAAGATGCCACTTTTGTTACAGCGTTTCTCTTTGAGTTGCTTCATGTAGCGTCCAAGGTCTAGGTGATATATGGCCATTAAGATGACAACTAAAATTTTGACGTGGATGTGACCAGTTTTTATAAGATCAGGCATCGCGATAAGTATCAAAATGCCAGTGACAAATGAGCCAATGAGTGCGACCCAGCCGATGTAGTGATACATTTTGTACTCCATCACCTCAACCACTTTTACAAAGTCTGGCTTGTCCATATTTTCTACGTGATAAACGTAGAGCCTTGGCTGATAAAACAGCACTGCCATCCACGATATGAAAAACAAATAGTGGAGGTATTTTAAGTAAAGATAATATTCTGCCATAACGTCTCCTTATCTAAAAAGTATCTCTTTTCTAGCTTCAAATTCAGCCTTGCTGATCGCACCACTCTCAAAAAGCTCGTAAAGCCTTTTTAAGTCCTCTTCTTTATCTTTTAGTTTTAGCCTCTCTTTTAGCTCGGCCTTTTGTAAATTTTTCTCGACATAAGCACCAACTAAAAATGCATCAATAAGCCACCAAACGCCCCAAATTATTAAAAATGGTATGCCTATAATGAAATAAAACGTAGAGTAGCCAACGAAAAATAGTCCCATCATCAAAAAGCCAGTGATAAATTTACCAAGGTAAATTCTATGCGCTCCAAGCCAGCCAGTAAGTAGCCAAAGCGCGTATGCGACGTAGATATTATTTCCCACTCTCTCTCCTTTTTCTAAAACTTTGCCAAAGTATCATCACGACGCAAAGATCGATCATCACATCAGCGAAGTTAAAGACCGCAAAGTTAAACCACTTATGCCAAAAGACATAATCCACGACGCCACCATGGATAAATCTATCTATGATGTTTGAGCTGCCAGCTCCTAGCAAAGCCCCAAGCCAAATGGCATGCGAGCAAAGCAGCTTTTTTTCGACGACCAAATAGACAAAAACGCCTAAAATGAGGGCGATCTGGATAAATTTAAGCCACTCATCTAAAAAGGCAAACATCGAAAATGCAACGCCCTTATTATATGTAAGAACTAGCGAGAAAAACTCGCCCTCCCACGAAAAACCATCTATAAATATCATTTTTATCGCTTGATCAACGATAAAAATGAGAAAAAACGCAATGAAAAATTTAACCAAATTTCTACGCATTTAGGGCTTTTACAAAAAATTTCTCAACTTCATCCATGCGTTTTTCAACTAAAGTTTGATTTTTGCCCTCAAGCAAAAGTCTGATCAAATTTTCAGTGCCAGAGTATCTAAAGAGCGATCTTATGCCCTCTTTTGCAAGGCTAGCCTCAAGCTCTTTTAGCCCCTCTATTTTATCAAGCGGTTTTTTCTCCGTGATCTTTAAATTTAGCAAAATTTGCGGATACGGCTTTAGCTCACCAAAAATTTCACTAGCTTTTTTCCCTTTTTTAAGCATCATAGCAACTACTTGCATCGAAGTAACAAGGCCGTCGCCAGTTTTAGCGTAGTCGTTAAATATGACGTGACCGCTTTGCTCGCCGCCAAAATTTATGCCATTTTCTTTCATCATCTCAAGCACGTATTTATCGCCTACGTTTGAGCGAAGTAGCTTGATCTTGTGAGCTTTTAGATAGTCATCAAGCGCGGCGTTACTCATCACCGTAGCCACGATGGCCCCACCTTTTAGAGTCTTTTGCTCGTGCAAAAATGCAGCCAACGAGCCAAGTATCGCATCTCCATGCACCACTTCGCCGTTTTCATCGACAACGACAAGCCTGTCAGCATCGCCGTCAAATGCAAAGCCGATGTCAGCACGAAGCCTTTTTACCTCGCTTGCTAGATCTTCTGGGTGAAGCGCACCGCAGTTTTGGTTGATGTTGCTACCATTTGGCTCGTCGTTTATGACGATGACATCAGCTCCAAGCTCGCTAAATACAGTTGGCGCGACCTTGTAAGCAGCTCCGTTTGCCACATCTAAAACTACTCGTAAATTCTTTAAATTTAGCTCTTTTGGGAATGAATTTTTGATCTGCACGATATATCTGCCGATAACATCGTCTATCCTCTTGTTTGCACCGATCTCTGTCATTGTTTTTTGGGCATTTGCGATGAGCTCATCGTCGTAGAAGATTTTTTCTATCTCGGCCTCTATCGTCTCATCAAGCTTGTTGCCAAAGCTATCAAAAAATTTGATGCCGTTATCGTAGTATGGGTTGTGTGATGCGCTTATCATTATGCCAGCGTCACAGCGCATATTTTCTGTTAAAAATGCGATCGCAGGCGTTGGCATAGGGCCTATTTGAAGGACGTTGTAGCCAACTGCAGTTAGCCCTGCAACGATGGCGGTTTCTATCATATAGCCACTTTTTCTAGTATCTTTTCCAACCAAAATCACATTTGTCGCTGAGGTCTTTCTAAAGTAAATTCCAGCAGCCATTGCAAGGCGCATAGATGTTTGAGCTGAAAGCTTTTCGCCAGCCTTACCACGAACTCCGTCTGTTCCAAAAAGTTTCATAAATTTATCCTTTTTATTATAAAATGGTGCTATTTTATCAGAAATTATCAAATTTAAAATCTAAAATTTTATTTGTTTTAAAGCTGACTTAAATTCAGTTACAATTAAATATATTTTTCATATAATCACGGACTAAAATTATCAAAAAAGGTATATTATGGCAAACCATAAATCTGCTGAAAAAAGAGCTAGACAAACTATAAAAAGAACAGAAAGAAACAGATTTTACCGCACTAGACTTAAAAACATCACAAAAGCAGTGCGTGTAGCTGTAGAAGCTAAAGATCTAAATGCTGCGAATGAAGCTTTAAAAGTTGCTAACAAAAGCATCCACAGCTTCGTAAGTAGAGGCTTTTTGAAGAAACAAACTGCTGCTCGCCGCGTTAGTCGCCTTGCTCAATTAGTAAACACTCTAAAAGTTGCTTAATCTATTAAATTTTAATGTTTGCTGATAAACTTCATCCATTTTTGGATCGCTATGATGAAATTTCTACGCTTCTGAGCGATCCAAATATAGCAAACGATATCGAAAAGATGACAAAGCTCTCAAAAGAGCAATCATCTATCGAACCAGTCGCAACTGCTGCAAAAAAATATCTACAGATTCTAAACGACATCGAAGAGAATAAAGCCTTACTTGAGGACTCTGAGCTTGGCGAGCTTGCAAAAGATGAGCTTAAAAATTTAGAAATTTCAAGAGAGAAGCTTGAAGAAGAGATCAAAATTTTACTTCTTCCAAAAGATCCAAACGATGATAAAAATATATTTTTAGAAATTCGCGCAGGCACCGGTGGCGACGAGGCTGCACTATTTGTTGGAGATCTTTTTAACGCTTACATCAGATATGCAGAGCTTCGTGGATATAAATTTGAGATCGTTAGCCAAAGCGAGGGCAACACTGGCGGCTTTAAAGAGATCATCGTGCTCATAAAGGGCAAAGGCGCTTACTCAAGGCTAAAATTTGAAGGTGGCACACATAGGGTTCAGCGTGTGCCAGAGACTGAGAGCCAGGGCAGGGTGCATACCTCGGCTGTGACTGTGGCTATCATGCCAGAGGTTGAGGATAGCGAGATCGAGATCAATCCAAATGATATAAGAGTTGATGTTATGAGAAGCTCGGGCCACGGCGGTCAGTCAGTAAATACAACTGATAGTGCCGTTAGGATCACGCACATACCAACTGGACTTGTTGTCACAAACCAAGATGGCAAGAGCCAGCACAAAAACAAAGAAGCCGCGATGAAGGTGTTAAAAGCTAGACTTTATGAGATGCAAGAGCAAGAGAGACTTGCTAAAGAGACTAGCGAGCGCAAGAGTCAAGTCGGCACTGGAGACCGCTCAGGCAGGATAAGAACTTATAACTACCCACAAAACCGCATAAGCGATCACCGAATAAATTTAACACTTTACCGCCTTGATGCGATCATGGCTGCAGGATTATTTGACGAGATCATCGAGCCGCTTATCACTCACTATCAAGCTGAAGCGATGCTTGAAGCTGGCATCTAAGCACAAAATTTATAAATTCTCACCAAGTCATTAAAGATCAAAAATCTACAAACTAAGATCTAAAATCATCTGATCTTGAAACGATCTTAGTTTGTCTGTTTTATAATAAAAAATAATATTTATTTATATATTTTTCAAAAATAATTTAAATTAAATTTTTAGATTTTAGTTCATTTAGTACGATATTTTGGGCTTTGGTAAATTATAAATCTTTACTTGTGATATTAAAAAATTTTATTGATTGATCATAAGTTCGCATTAATAATAATACTCTATAATACCCAAACATTAAATCAAAATAAGGAGAAAATATGTCACTAAGTGCAAGAAATCAACTAAATGTTGAGATATCAGAAGTAAGAACAGGTGCGGTAAATTCGTTAATAGCTGGCAAACTAGCAGGTGGTGAGGTGCTAAAAGCAACTATTACAGTTGATAGTGAGAAAGCTCTTGATCTTAAAGTTGGTAAAAAAGCTATATTTTTATTCAAAGCTTCAAGCGTTATCGTTTCAAAAGACGACAGCATCAAGCTTAGCGCAACAAATCAAATCAAAGGCGTTGTTAGCGAGATAAAAGACGGCGCTGTAAATGCTGAGGTTATCATCGACGCAAACGGCAGCAAAATTTCAGCTATCATTACAAGAGAGTCAGTTCAAAACTTAGCTTTAAAAGCAGGCGACAAAGTAACTGCTATCATCAAAGCAACTCAAATCATAGTTGGCGTTAAATAATTT
>CAUQCU010000104.1:0-6672 GCA_963516555.1 Campylobacter concisus
AGTATAAATTTAGAAATGGAGCGAGCGCTGATGAGATCGCAAAAAGTTATTAAAAATCCGCCAGAGCTTTGCATAGAGTGCGGAGCGTGCACGAAACACTGCGAGTTTTTGACCAAATACGATATAAATTTGCTTGATTTTTCAAAGCGAAAAGATCTCGCATTTAGCTGCTTTTTGTGCGACGAGTGCTACAAGGTCTGCCCCAAAGACATCAGCGGCAACGAGATCGCGCTAAAGCACAGAGAGCAGATAAAAAAGCCGTTTCGCTACCTAAATTTCTTAAAATCGCCCTATCTCTATGCCAACAACTCGCCCAAAAAGAGCCGCGAGCTAATGTTTTTTGGCTGCAATTTCCCAGGCTTTTTGCCTGAAACCACGAGAAAAATCATCGAAATTTTGGAGCCTTTGGGGGTTGATTTTAGTATAGACTGCTGCGGCAAGCCCCTTTTTGAAGCAAATACAAATTTTGACAAGACAAAGGCACATCTAAACGAGCTTTTTACCGCAAAGGGCGTAGAGACGCTCATTTTGGCCTGTCCAAACTGCTACCATTTTTTAAAAGACAAGGTGGATGTCAAGATAAAAACCATATACGAGAAATTTGAAGAGCTTGGCCTAAACCGCGAGATCACAGAGGAGGCACACATCTTTTATCCCTGCCCTGAGCGCATCCACAAGCCTATTTTTGAGACCTTTAAAAAGTACGTGCCAAATTTTAAAGATAGCTTTAAGGATGTAAACTGCTGTGGGCTTGGCGGACTAGCAAAAAGTAGCGAACCGCAAATTGCCGCAGGATATCCGCAAGCCGTCAAGGATAAAAAATTGCCAAATCTCTACACCTACTGCGCCACTTGCTGCGGAAATTTCGCCAAAAACGGCGTGCAAAATATCAAGCATATCGCCACGGTAATGAGTGGCGTAAACGAAGCGCCAAATACCGCTTATCTAAAAAACGTACTTAGTTTAAAATTTTATAAAAGGAATAGAAAATGAACTTCACAGAGCGTATAGCACCGCAGATCAAGCATACTGATAAAATTTCAACGATCCAAGTAAATCTAGGCAAGATATGCAACCTCGCCTGTTCGCACTGCCACGTCGAGGCTGGGCCAAAGCGCACGGAGACGATGAGCAAGGAGACTTTGCAGGCTGTTTTGGAGGCGATTAGCGCGCATAAATTTAGCACGCTTGACGTCACTGGCGGCGCACCTGAGATGAACGCGCACTTTCGCTGGTTTATCGATGAGGCCGCTAAGATCACGCCTCACATCATCGTGCGAACAAATTTGACCATACTACTTGAAAATGGCTACGAGGATCTACCTAAATTTTACGCAGATCACGGCGTGGAGCTAGTTGCGAGCCTGCCTTGCTACACCGAAGAAAACGTCGATAAGATGCGCGGGCGAGGCGTATTTGATGGCTCCATAGAGGCGCTAAAGAGGCTAAATGCACTGGGATACGGCAAGGGCGGAAATTTGGTGCTAAATTTAGTATATAACCCAGGTGGTGCGTTTTTGCCAGGCGATCAAGCTGGGCTTGAAGCGGACTACAAAAGGGAGCTAAAAAGCGCTTTTGGCGTGGAATTTGATCATCTTTTTACGATCACGAACGTGCCGATTGGTAGATTTAGAAGATCGCTTGAAAAAAGCGGTAAATTTGAGCCTTATATGCAGCTTTTAGAAGCAAATTTTAACCCAAATGCCGCACAAAATATAATGTGTAGAGCGCAAATTTCAGTTGGATATGACGGAGCCCTTTATGATTGTGATTTTAACCAGATGCAGGGGCTTAAGGCGCACGGCGCAAAGGATATATTTGAGCTAGCTAAAAGCGGCGAGCTTGGTAGGCAGATCGTCTTTCGAGACTACTGCTACGCCTGTACAGCAGGGGCTGGGTCAAGCTGCTGCGGCGCACTAGCCTAAATTTAAAGGATAAAAAATGATGAGTAATGAAGAGATAGCGCAAAAATTTGCCGAGCAAAACTGTGCTCAGATGATATTAGCACGCTACGCACAGCACCTAGGTGCAAACGAGGCGCAGCTTATGAAGCTTAGCTTTGGGCTCTTAGGCGGCATGCAGGAGGGCTCGGTATGTGGTGCATATCTAGCGGCAGTGCTAGTTTTGGGGCTTGCTTACGGCGATGATAAAGAAAAATATAATGCAAATTTGGCGCGCTTTAAAGAGATATATTTTAAAACGCAAAAATCCAGCATCTGCAAAGAGATCTTGGGGCATGATCTAAGCAAGCCGGATGAGCTTGAAGCGATAATGCAAAAAGGACTCTTTGCGAAAATTTGCCCCTGCGCTATAAGCGATAGCATGAGGGCTTTGGATCAAATTTTAGAATTTAAGGAGAATTAATGCAAGAGTATCAGTCGCTCTTTTTTTGGGGCTTTTTGATCGTTTACGGCGTGATAATGTACGCTTTTTCACCAAAAGCGCGCAGTATCGGCTCGTTTTTTAAAGGAGAGGACGAAGGCGGCGTAAAGGTGTCGCCATTTTTGCTAACGACTAGCATTTTTATCAGCTGGATATTTGCAAAATCAGTCACAAATGCCGCAAATTTAGGCGCTAGCTACGGTATCGTCGGAGGCGTAGCGTACGCGACATATTGGCTTTGTATACCGATAGCCGGCATCGTCATCTACCGCTTAAGGCGCAAATTTAAAGCGACCGGACTCGTGCAGTTTTTAACTAGCAACTACGGCGCGGCGGCTAGCATCGCATTTTGCGTGGCGATCTTGGTTAGGCTTTTTAACGAAGTTTGGAGCAACACCGCAGTCGTGGGCGGCTACTACGGAGATAGCGGCAGTATGCCTTTTATCGTCGCAGCCTCGCTTTTTACGCTCTTTACGCTAGTTTATTCGGTTCGCGGCGGACTTAGGGGCTCTATCGTGACAGACGTCATTCAGGCTTTAGTTTTCATCATCGCCACGCTTTGGGTTATCGTGACTATCTTGCCAAAGCACGGCGTGGGCGAGCTAGTTAGCACCGGCAGCTGGAGCTTAGGCGGCGGCGTGGATCTGCTTTTAGTCGCTGTTTTGCAGCTAGTTAGCTACCCTTTTCACGACCCTGTTTTAACCGATCGAGGCTTCATCTGCGAAGAAAAAACGATGCTAAAAAGCTTTGTGATCTCTGGCATTTTAGGCTTTGTAGCCATCGTCATTTTTAGCTTTATCGGCATTTACGGCTCGATTGAGGGCATAGCCGCAAAGGGCAACATCCCAGCCGAGCTAGCTAAAACCATGGGGATTGGCTCAACTATCCTGATGACAGCCGTCATGATAGCGGCTGCTGGATCGACGCTGGACTCGACCTTTGCAAGCCTTTCAAAGCTAGTTGGCTACGATATCCCAGCGATGCTAAACAAAGACGTCGCTAAAATTTCCATAAAAATCGGCATCATCTCGATGATACTTTTTGCCATTTTTGGAAATTTACCGATGATCGTGGGCACCGATATCTTAAAGGCTACGACGATTAGCGGCACGATGGTGATCGGCCTAGCGCCGGTATTTTTGTTGCATGGATTTGTGAGCCCAACAAAGCTCGGCTTTCATCTTAGCTTTTGGCTGGGGATATTTTTGGGTGTCGCATTTGCATTTGACGCGAAAATTTTCCCTGAGTTTTTAGCGATCGGCAGCGGCAAATACGCAATGCTCTTGGGCATAAATTTATATGGACTCATCGCTTGCACGCTTGCCTATGCGCTGCCTGGGCTACTTTGCGGCTGCAAAGATAAAAGATGAGCTCTTGCCCGCTTAGCTACGCGCTCAATTTCCCTCCGGAGCCAAAATTTCAAAGCCGCTGCCTATATGTCGTAGGCGGACTTTACGGCAACGTCTTTGCGCTCAATGAAATTTTAGCTATGGCGGACGCCGAGGGTGCGGATGTCGTTTTTAACGGCGACATCCACTGGTTTGACGCGGAGACAAAGAGCTTTTGCCAGATAGAGCGTGAGATAGAAAAACGCGCTCTAACGGCGATAAATGGCAATGTAGAGTTCGAGCTAGCAAGCGGACAAAACGGATGCGGCTGCTTCTATCCCTCATGCACCGACGCTGGCACCATAAATCGCTCAAATTTGATCCATGCTCGCTTAAGCCGCCTTGTAAACGAGGAGTGCAAGCAGTTTATAGAAATTTTTAAAAAGCGTGCCAAATGCGAGCTAGTAAGCGTAGGCGGCGCAAATATCGCTATCACGCACGGAGATGAGAAATTTCTAGCTGGCTGGGGCTGCTCTAGTGAAAATTTGGCTCAAAAAGATAGACAAGATGAGCTAAATTTGTGGTTTAAAGAGCGTAAATTTGACATGCTAGCCTGCACGCACACATGCGCCCCTGCCGCCATAGCGCTAGAAAATGGCGTAGTGATAAATAACGGCGCGGCTGGCATGCCAAATTTCGCCGGCAAGCTTTATGGGCTCATAACTCGCATCGCGCTTAAGCCTAGCAAAGAGGCGATATACCGCGCTAGGCTGGGCGAAATTTACATCGAGGCACTTCCTGTGCGATATGACACGGCGAAATTTTTAGAGTGGTTTGATCAAATTTGGAAGGCTCAAAGTCCAGCCGAGGTCTCATACAGAGACCGCATAGCAAATGGTAGCGAGGGCGAGATAAAAGAGGCGATAGTGGGTGGATTTTGGCAAATTTACGCAAAATAAATAGTGAAATTTTATCAAAACAAAAGGAGATGAAATGTTCGTCAAAAGTAAAATAGTTAAAGGTATAGTTGTGCTTTTTGCACTAGGTTTTCTCGCAGCTTGCAGCGATACAAAAGCGCCAACGGACGCTAAAATTAAGGGTGCTGACCTAGCTGCGATACAAGCTGATAACAAGAAAAAAGAGGACTATCTGGTCATCGACGTGAGAAAGGTAGATGAATATAACGCTGGCCACTTAAAACATGCTATAAGCATCCCACTTGAAGAGATCGAGAATAGACTAGATGAGATAAGCGCCTACAAAGATAAAAACGTAGTGCTTTACTGTAATAGCGGCAACCGCAGCGGCAAGGTACTAGATATACTAAAAGCAAAGGGCTTTAACAAGCTTAGCAACGCTGAGGGCGTGAAAGAATTTAGCTACGATCTAGTTAAATTTGGCAGCATAAACGCAGAGGAATTTAAGAAGATCGCAAACGATCCAAACATTCTAATCATCGATGTTAGAGAAAAAAAAGACTATGATGCTGGACATATGAAAGGCGCTATTAGCATCCCAGACGGCGAGCCTGTTGATAACTACAAAGACGTGCTTGAAGCAAACAAAGACAAAACTATCGTCACACACTGCTACAGCGGCAACCGCAGCGCTAAACTAGCTCAAACGCTAAGCGACAAAGGCTACAAAGTCTTAAATCTACTCGACGGCACAAAAGAACACAGCTACGAGCTAGTAAAATAACATTTATATGAGCTTTTGGGGCAACCTGAAAGCTCAAAGTTTTTAATAATACAAATTTAATATACCTACTTTCACCCTATATCCTTTCACTATTCTTAATTTATTTTTTTTCTAATTATGAATTTTTTTACAAAAATTTGCATTTCTAGCGCAAATTTTTTTCAAAATTGGTGTAATTACTATAAATATCTTTTCAAAAGGAAGAAAATGAAAAAAATTTCATTTATAGCAACTAGCACCGCTAGCAGGGAAGAAAGTTTGTGTAGTGAGGTGATTTGTCATGGCTAATGCATATACAATAAACGATCACAACCTAGTTTTAAACGTGAGGTCAGGTTTTTTAACATATGGTAGAGCCATAGGTAGATTTGCACATGCGTGCCGTGAGAAAAATCAAACTGAGCATATAAAGTATCTTAACAAAACCCCAACCACTATTAATCGCTACAAGCTCCTAAGCGAATTTAATGGCAATGGCAATATGAGAGATGCTAACAGCAAAGATGATGAACTACATAATATGGCCTTTGTAAAGAATTTACTTAAAGGCTTTCAGGATAGCTTTAAAGAAGACTATGGCAAGCAATCCTACACACAAAAACGACAAGGTAAAGATATAGTTATACGTAGAGCTTGGCGCAAAGATATGGCTAGTTTTTGTGAAGTCATCATCACATTTGGTACAGATAGAAAGAAAGAGCCAAAAGAAGGGCTAAACGACGAAGAGTCAAAATTTATAAATGAAAACATACAGATGGATAGAGTAATGAGATTTATAAATGCATACTGTGCGAAGTATGGCGCAAAGTGTCTGCTTGTGGCTGAGCATAATGACGAAAAGACCAAGCACTATCACATCATCTTTACAAACTACAACTTTGAGAAGCATGCAAATTTAAGGTTTAGTGGCAGGTCAAAAACAGCAAAATTTGGTAAAGATCTACAAGATATGGGTGCCGAGGCATTTGAAGGTCAGGTACTTCGTGGTAAGCCAAGTAAAAATAGACATAAGAATTTAACCCAAATGCACCAAATAGCAAGTGAATATAAGAGCGAGAAAGAGTTAAAAGAGAAAATTCAAAAGCTTATAGAAGCGGAAGCAAATAAGTATATGCAAAAGAAAGAGCCTTTGTTGGGCGACGAGTACTTTAGGTTAGAGCCAAATGAAAAAAGAGCTTTAATAGTAGGTCTTAGAAATTCTGTTTTTGAACAAATGCAAGAAAGCATAACCATCACATCTGATGAGCAGCTAAAAGAAAAG
>CAUQCU010000105.1:0-6620 GCA_963516555.1 Campylobacter concisus
TTTACAAGCGTGCCAGTGATCTGATCTTTTGAGAACATTAGTCAAATACCTCGTCTGCTACCGTTAGCTCAGGCAAAAATCCGTCAAATTTATTATAAAAATCGCCAGGCGCTAAAACATATCTACCAAAAAGCTCTCTAGTATAAGACTTAATATTGCCAAGCATATTTTTGCCAACCGCAATGGTATATAGCGCTAGCTCTTTTTCAAGCTCTTTTATATTTGCTAATATGATAAATTTATCTTTGCCTGAGGTCAAAAGAGCCTCTCGTTTTTCTAAAAATTCATTGAAATGACCATTGTATTGCTCTATAAAAAGCGATACTTTGTAGTCTTGCTTTGGCATGAAGTTGTCATTAAATTTATCAAATAACGTTTGAAATTTTAACTCTTTAGCAAGGCCTAGTAGATCTATGCTCGTCGTTTCGTTTTTGGTGCTCTGAAAATAGCTCTCTAAAATTTGATAAATTTCACTCTCTTTTATGGAGTGAGCTAAAATTTCTTTTACTTGTTTTTCTTGTAAATCTATATCATGATATGGAAATGACTTGCCGTTTAGGTAGTCAAAAACCACGACTTTTGCCAGTTTGCTAGATGTGGCGTTACGATTTACTCTACCGGCGGCCTGGATGATGGCGCCAATGGGTGCAAATTCGCGAAATCCCACGTCAAAACTAAGATCAACCCCAGCCTCGATGAGCTGAGTGGCGACTAGGGTGATTTTCTCGCCGCCTTCAAGTTTTTCTTTTATCTCGCCTATTATTTGTACTCTATGAAGTGGGATCTGATGCGTCGTCAAAAGATAGACGCCTTTTTTGCCGCTGTTTTTTAGGGCTTCGTATAGTTTTTTGGCTTTTGAAATGGTATTTACGACGCAAAGCGTGCTTTCATTTTGGTGCTTTAAAATTTCATTTACTAAGTCGCTAAAGCCCTTTATATTATGCTCATAGACGATCTCATATCTATCTTTTTCGCGTTTATATAAAATAGGCTCAGAAAGCTCGGTAAAACTCTCTAGTTCAGCTGCGATATGAGGCATAGTTGCTGACATGATTATAAAATGGATATTGTATCTTTTTGAAAATTCGTTAAAAGCGGCTGAGATGGATTTTAACAGCACTCGCGGAATATTTTGTATCTCGTCTATGATGATGACGCTATCTCGCAGAGTTTCAAGTTTGAGATTGTCTTTATTATGGTTTGAGAAAAAAGTAAAAAATAGCTGGTTAAAAGTCGTAACTATGAAATTTTCATGCCAGATGTCAGCTAAGAATATCTTTTGCATAAACTGCTCTTGTTCATCGTTGTTTTGGTTTTTGTAGCTTGTTAGATGGTGATACTTTAAAACGTCTTGATCTGATATTATTTTTTGATACTCGGCATGAGTTTGATCTATAATGGATGTAAAAGGGATGGCTGTTATGATGCGCCTTTTATTACCCTCTCTAGCTATCTCTAGTGCTAAATTTAACGCTAAAAGTGTTTTGCCAATGCCTGTTGGTGCCTTTATGAGAAATGTTTTCTTGTCTTTATTTGCGTTATAATTTTTAAAAATGATCTCTCTTGCTTTGTTTTTATAATCATCTTGCTTTTTGTCGGCTATTAAGCTCTTTATGCGGTCTATGTAAAGATCTATTTTTTTAGCATTTAAAACGGCTAAATTTTGATAGCTTTCTGAAAAAATAGCTTCAAATTTATCGGCCAAAATGAGCCTTGAGTATCTTTTTTTAAAGATAAAAAAGCTCTCCAAGCCGTAATATTTTGATAGTTCATTTTCTAGGTCCAAGAAATAATCCACAAAGTCGTAGAGATCTATATCTATATCCAAATTTGCTCTTTGAGCTATCTCGTCTATCTTTTTGAGCTTGTCTGCTACTTTTGCTTTTGTTAATCCTGCATTTGAGAGAAAATAGTCTATGTCGGGCAAATCAGAGTGGTGCTTTAAGATGGTAAAGAAACTTGCTATGAAATTTATATCTTTGTTGGCTCTAGTAAAAAAATATATAAAAGCACTTTCTAGGGTATGCGTAGTTTTTAGTTTTTGCAGTGCCTTTTCAAATTCATCTGCCGTGCTAAAATTTTTAGGATCTAAATTTATATAGTCTTGAAATTTTTGTGAAATTTTGGCTAGATCATGAAAAGACGCGGCCTCTATATGCTCATCGTCATCGAAACTAACAGCTATATTTTTGACGTGCGAGTTGTATGATTTTTGCGGATGGGAGCTAAAAGTGTCGGAAATTTGCATCATACAAATATGCAGCGAAAAGTTTTTTGGGCGCAAATCACCTCATAAACCTCTATGTTTTTTGCTCTTATCTGATCGCTTGAAAATATCAAATTTATATGCGTTTTTGGAGATCTGTCGCTGTCTAGGCTTCCCGCAAAGCAGATGGGCGAGTATAAAACATTTTCGTCAAAGCATATATTTTGTGTCTTGTCTTGTGGCACAAACGAGTCAATACCTATCTCATCAAAATTTTTGTTTGCAAAATTCATTATTTCTACAAATTCAAAATTTCCAGCAAATTCGCTATTGCCAAGATAAAAAGGGAATTTAGAAATTCTATTTTTTAAACTATCTATCGCTTCGTTTTCGAATTTAAATTTATCGATAAAAATCGTATATCTTGGATCGATTAATAGTTCTCTATTTATAGGTTTTTGTGGTGCCGAGCCGTCTCTTAGACCATTTGAAATCTTTTGCATATCTAAATTTTTAAGGCTATTTAGATGAGCTTTTGTTTTTTTGGTGTAGTCGTTTATGTAGTTTTGCGAAAAGGTTTTCTTTGAAATGGCGCCGTCCAAAACGACGCTATATCCAAAATCCATAAAATCATCGTCGCCTAAATAATTATCTACGCCAAGCAGCGCCGCTAGCATACCGCCTACGGTGGTTTTTGGCGGTAGCGGCAAAGTGATGTTCTGACTTATAGAAAGCGGATCTCTAAAGCAAGCAAATTTACCCCAAATTTTAAATGCAAACATTATAGCTCTCTTGCGTCTATTTCTAGTCCCAGCTCTTTAAACTGATCCACATACCTCCTAAAAGAGTCATCGTAAAAGATCACAACCTTTTCTATTTTTTGGCTCATATTTTTTAGCGATCTAGTAAGGGCTGTAAAATTTAACTCACACTCGTCAATGCTTCTGATCTGATCTGAGTCTGCGTTATCTAGCTTCACAAGCTCGTCAAGCAACCCTATCATATAAGCGTCTTTATAGATAACTCTTATAAGCATTCTTGGCTTTTGACCGACCTTGCTTCTTGTGTTTAGTAGCTTTGTGCCTTGCCACATCGAGTCAAGCATCTGTGTGACATCTTCTTCGCTAGCGTTTGATTTGGCGGCATTTAGTGAATTTATAGTGCCATACATGGCAAATAAGCCATACGGTATGTAGTTATCGGTTCTAAATGTTTTATTGCCACTGCCGTCTTTGCCAAACGCACCGGTTCCTTGAGACATTATAGTCTCTGTCTCGTTTAGTGATTTAGCCCAAGAAAATTGCACTGCGCCTATGATTTGGATATTGCTTTTTGGCGCCACGCCTCCAAAAAGTCTATTATCTATGCAGCTTAAAAATGCCTTTTTATCGTCCGATTCGCCTAAAATTTTCTTTACCTCGGCAAATCTAGTTTCTGCTGACTGTACTTGTTCGGCGTTATTTACAAAGATTGTTTGAGACTTTCTGTATTGCAGATCATCTCTAATGGTTCGCTTTACTCTTACGTCACTCACGATAGCTTTTCTGTCGCTCTCATCGTATCTTGGCGCATTATCGTTTAGCATATCTCCGTTAGGATTTGTCATCTTTGCGTCCCATAAAAACAAAATTTCACTATGTTTTGCTATCTCACTCATTATTTTCTCCTGATTGTTGATTATCTTTTTTAAATTTAACGTAGTCGTTCATACCTCGTATAAATGCAAATGAAATTTCATAGCGAGAAACGCTTTTGCTTTTTTCATTGCAAAAATGCGTAGTTATCAGCTGTGATAGATCGCTATTTGTTGCGCTGCCTAGTTTTAGTTTTCTTTCAAATTCATTTGCTTTATTAAAAATTTTCTTTAAATTCGGCGCTATTATTTTTTGATTTGAAAGCCACTTTTCAAATGTCTTATTTTCTTTAGAAACGTCTGAGGCAAAAGAGCTATTTATAATACTCTTTGAATAAGCTCCTATCAAATAAGCACCTTTGATTAGATCATCTTTAAAATAATCGGACTGCTTTTCTAACAGCTCCTTAAAATAATCAGAAAAAAGCTTCATAATCACATCCTTATCGCGTTTATCTCTTGTAAAAATTCTAAAATTTTATTTTCATTTTTGACGATATTTTCAGTAAAGGCTATCCAGTCTTTGACGCCGTCCTTTATCTTTTTCTTGTTTTTGGTATCAAATTCTCTAAAATGTTCAAATCGTTTCAAAAGCTCAATATATTTTACTTTTGCATATCCAAGTAACAACTTTGCTAGAAAAATTTTCTCCTGCATGATTTTATTATCAAGTCCTTTGACTTTTGTAGCAGCAGCATATTTTTCAATAACGCCAAAATAATCTTTGAGATAGGCAAATTTGATATCATTATCTGCATCTTGAATTTGCTTTGAAGAGTCGGTGATATGCTGCTTTTGCATTAGTTTTACAACCTTTGCTATCCTGCTTGGCAAAACGTCTTCAAGTGTAGAAAATATCTTAACGGATAAATTTGTCTGATCAACCTCGGTGAATAAAATATCAAGCGTAAAGCCATTTATTTGGTCGTAATTTTCGATTTGCTTTCGCAATCTTCTCATAAAGCTCTCTTCTCTTTCGGATTCTTCTTGCATATTTTTTGCATTTTTAAGAAAGCTTATTAATCCTTTGAAAATTTCAGCATTGAAATTTGCCATAGAAGGGATGATTATGTATTCTAAACCTTTGTAGTAAAATTTTAAGTTATTTATCGCAAACATCCAACCTTTTTTTATCGTCTTTGCGCTTTCTAGAGACATAGGCAGTTTGTTTATCTGCTGTATGCCGTAGCTATCATCATAATTATCCATGGTAAAAAATTTAATATCAGGATTGTATCCGCAGGCAATTTTTTCTTTTGTGACGACATCTGCTAGTTCTTTTAGAATTGGTTCGTTTTTGCTGTTTTTAATATGAGGGCGGACAAATTCGTTAAGATAGTTTTGCAAAACTTCAGGCATAAACTCATAAAAACTCTTGCCATTTACAAGCAAAATCAAAAAATAATCATCCTGCTTAAAATTCTTTAGCTCAAGCTCGTCATTTTCATAATTTTTAATGTATTCAAATACCAAGGCGGCAACACGCTTATTGTCGTCGTTTGCATAGACCATAACCGAATTTTGTAGTGTATGTGAGATGGCTTTAAATTTCTTATATATATCTTTTTCGCCTTGATACTCAAAATTTGGATATAGATAGTATGAATTACTCGTGCCGCCTATCTTTTTAGTAAAAAGTGTCTTTATATTATCTAGCGAGGCTCTAGATATCTTTGGCTTATCGACAAGTTTTAAATTTTCTATTTTAAAATCGATAGTTAAAACAATATGTTCGCTATCTTTAAAATTTAAATTTTTTATCATAGCGATAGTGTCGTCATCGCTTATTAAATTTCCGATCACATGTAACTTATGAGCAAGTCCCATTTTAAATTGACCTTAAAAATTTTTATTAATGCTGAGAGAATATACCTTAAATATTCATAAAATTTATTTATCTTCCACTACTTCTAAAAATCCAAGTCCGCAGTTCATACATCCACTACCAACTCCCGCATCAAGGATCAAATTTATAAGCTCTGGCTTTGCTTTGATGTGCCATTTTGCAGGCCATGCTCTGACTGGCATATTGTTGTTACCGTAGTAAAAATAAAAAGGTTTTTGTAAATTTTGCCAGAGCAAATTTAGCTCAAACTCACCCTCATATTTATACCCCATAAGCGTTTCAAATCTTTGCAGTGCATTGATTTTCATCATTTCAAGATGCCTAGAGTCTTGCGGCTCAAGATGCACTTTGTATCCCAAAAGCCCAACTACTGAGCACGCAACACATCCTTTAAAAGTAGCCTCATTTTGTGAAATTCTATGCTCTTTTACTGACACAGACGTATCAAGCAAACAAATATTGCCAAGTTTTAATCCGTCTTTTAGAACAGCAAAAGTGATCGTTTTTTCAAATTCTGGTACAAACGAGCTAAATCTTATCTCTAAACTTAAGCCATTTAATCTAAAATCAAAATTTGATCTTTTAAAGTTTTTACCACTCTCTTTATGTTTGTAACCGTCATGTTCAGCTTTTGGCAAATAGCTATAAATATAGCCTTGTATGAGCTTAGATAAAGACTTTGCTATTTTTAAATTTTGAGTTGGAAGGCGTGAATTTATAATGATCATCCTTGCTCCTTATTTGTTACTAGAATGGATTATAACTCAAAATTTTGTAAAAAATAGATAATTATATAAAATAAATTTTTTAGAATTTATTTTTTATTTTAAAATAATGTAGCTAAATAAAATCAAAGACTTATTCTAAAATTTAAATGCTCTTTTCTTGACATATAATAATGTTTTTTGTATAATCTCAATTCTTTTTTAAATAAT
>CAUQCU010000106.1:0-6385 GCA_963516555.1 Campylobacter concisus
GAACAAGGCCTTTTTCAGGTTTGCCCATTGCCTTTCTTGTCTCAGGATCTTCGATGCCATGATCGCATGAGTTTCTGATGATATGAACTAGCGGATCGCCGATCTCTTCAACGATTGATTTATCAAGTTCAGTCTCTTCACCTGAAATTTCAAGGTCGATCTGCTTACCAAGGTCGCGGCTAAGGTCGCGTATCATACGTGGGAATTTATTAAAGACTTTTGCTATTGGAAGCATCCTTGTCTTCATAACAGCAAGTTGGATATCAGTCGTAACTAAACTTAGGCTTGATACTACTTGATTTAGCTCTTCGAGGAATTTCTCGCCCTCATATCTCTCTTCTACGTCATCATAAATTTTTAACAAGCGGTTTTTACCAAGAACAAGCTCACCGATTAAATTCATCAAGTGATCAAGTCTTTTTACTTCAACACGTATCGTTTGCTCTTGTGCTACTGCACTGTTACTACTAGCTGCTGGCACTTTTTTATCTGCATCTCTTTCTCTACTAGGAGCTGGCTTAGGTGCAGGTGCTGACGCAGCGCTTGTGGCTGGAGCTATCTCTTCAGGAGATTTTGGAGCTATGCCTTTTGAAGCACGTCTTGCTTGATCTTCAGCCTTTCTAACTTTTAAAAGTCTTTCTATCTCAGCTTCAACCTCAGAGTCACTTAGCTTTGAAAGCTCAGCATCACTTACTTCAGGAGCTGCTTCTTCAGCTGGTGCGACAGGTTCTGGCTCTTTTACTGGCTCAGGTACTGGTGTGGCTGGAGCTTCTGCGGCTGCGCTTGGTGCTTCACCTTCAGAGATTTGAGTAAGTCTTACACAAATATTTTTGATATCAATGCCAGCGGCTGCATCACTACCGTTATCTCTAATGCTCTCAAGTAGTCCCTTCATCATATCAACTGACTCAAGAACAACGTCCATGATATCTGGAGTGATCTTTAGCTCGCCTTTTCTAGCTTTGTTTAAGACATCTTCCATGTGGTGAGTAAGCTCTGTTAAAACGTCAAAATTTAAAAAGCTTGAGCTACCTTTTACTGTGTGAGCAACACGGAAAATTCTATTTAAAAGCTCTAAGTCTTCAGGGTTTGCCTCTAGTTCAACAAGGTCATGGTCTATCTGCTCAATAAGTTCGAAAGCCTCTATCAAAAAGTCTTCCATTATTTCTTTCATATCATCCATACTTCACCTCACTTCGCAGATTTAGAATGTGCTTCAATCACTTTTAGCACCTCTTGATAAAATACACCAGCATCAAATTTTGTAAGATACGCAGCACCACCGGCTTCTTTACTCTTAACCTCACTAAATTCGTTGCTTAATGAAGAGTTAAACACAATCGGAACATCTTTAAATCTATCATCATTTTTAATAGTTGAAGCAAAGCGGTATCCATCCATTTGTGGCATTTCGATATCACTTAAGATAACCCTAAGCTCTTTTGTTAAGTTATCTCCATATCTTTGATAAAGCTCCTCCATCCTCTCTAAGCCCTCAACGCCGTTTTTAGCTTCAACTACGCTAAGACCCATCTTCTCAAGTGCGTCTTTTACTAGCTTTCTAGCAGTTGAGCTATCATCTAGAACTAAAGCAGCACCTTTGATCTTTTGATCTTCTGTTACGTCAAATTCTATCTTTGGTGAGTAAATTCCTAGCTCTTCAACGATGCTTTCAAGATCAAGAATTAAAAGTACTTCGTCATTTTCTATTCTTGTTACGCCTGTGATCTTGCCTTTATCTAGAGTTCCAGCTCCAGCAGCAAAATTTGCAGGCTCTATGTCTTTCCAGTTTATACGTCTGATCCTCTTGGCCTCATGGACGATAAAACCGATTAATATACCGCTAAATTCAGCGATAATAACACGTGGTTTTATGACTACACCCTCGGTTGGCTCGATGATATTCATCCATCTTGCCAAATTTATGACAGGGATAACCACACCTCTTAAATCAAAAATTCCCTCGATATACTCAGGAACGCCAGGAAGCTCGGTAAGATTTGGCATCTTAATGATCTCCCGCACCTTTGCGACATTGACTCCGTATATTCCTTCATATACTTTGTTTTCGGCCTTTTTAAAGATACGAAAATCAACAAGTTCCATCTCGTTTGAGCCCGTTTTTAGTACGTTGTCTCCAAACATCAATGTCCTTTCAAACTCATTTTGAGCAAATTCAACTTTTGCTGGGCGTATTCTACAACAAAATAACTTTGCTCGCATGCAAAACAAGGTAAATTTATATAAAATCTATCGTAAATATCAAATAGCTCACCTTGATGATAGTGTCCCTCTATCACTATACTTGCGTCAAAACCCTGCAAATGCTTGCTCATTAGCTCCTTGAAGTTTGAAATTTTATAGTGCAGATTTTTCTTAGTAAGTTTGGCTAGTATCGCTTTTGAAATTTTAAAATCCAAAATTTTATCAAGCGCGTTCATAAATTTCAAAAACCATCTAAGCCTTAAAAACCTAAGCGCGTACTTATCTATAAAAGGTAAAAATATATCTCCGTGCGCGATCTGGACGTGCTCACCGCCTATAGTTCTAAATTTCACTGGCTGAGCGCAAATGTCATAGACCTTTACCCCCTCAAAGCTTAGCCTCTCGCCTTTGTCCCAAAAATCTCTAGTTTTATTAAATAAATTTGAAAGTCTAAAATCGTGGTTGCCCTCGAAGTAAAAAATTTCCACCTTTTGTGAAATTTTATTTATAAGCCTTAAGTGCTCAGCGTAAAATTCTCTTGTATATTCGCCCTCGCCCGTTAAAAAATCAAATATATCACCAAGCAAGAAAATCTGTGGCGGCTCTTTGATCTCTCCGCTATCGACAGCGCGCAAGAATTTCAAAAATCCATCGCGGTTTATGTTTTCATGCGCATCAGCCAAAAAGATCGCGCCTTCTTTTATAACGGGGGCATATAGATATTCACTCAAATTTTACCTTAATTAAAAATTAGCAGAGCCAAAAAGCAGTTTTTAGCTCTTTGCCTCGTCTTTTTAGTCAAATTTTATAGGCTTGTAGCAGATCTTAACGATCTCAACATCGCTTCTGCCTTTTGGTAAATTTAGCGCGACCTCATCTCCCTCAGCCTTGCCTAATAGCTGCTTTGCAAGAGGTGAGTTTATCGAGATATAGCCCTTGTCTAGGTCACTTTCGCTCACACCAACTATCGTGTAAGTATGCTCTACCTCAGTCTCTTCGTCCATTATCGTCACACTTGAGCCAAACCTCACCCTATCATGCTCGTAGCTACTTGGATCGATCACCTCTGCGTTTGCCAAAAGTGCGCTAAGCTCAGCGATCCTAGCGTCTATAAAGGCTTGCTTCTCCTTTGCTGCGTGATACTCAGCATTTTCTTTTAGATCGCCATGGCTTCTTGCGATGTCTATCTCTGTTACGATTTGTGGGCGCTGCACTAGCCTTAGATCTTTTAGCTCAGCTTCTATCTTCTCGTATCCGTGCATTGTCATTGGTTCACTCATTTTTTACTCCATATTTTTTAAAATTTTTACTACATTTTTACTGCTGCCATGCCCTAGGTAGGCCCTTAGCTCATCGCAGCCTTTTAAGAATTTTTGCCTATCACAGCTCTCATAAGCTCTTAGCAAATTTTCAGCCGTTGCAAACTCTTGGATAAACTCCTCATGAAGCGGCTCTTTGCCCATGAAGTCAAACATTATATTTGCTAGACCTGCGTGCTTGATCTTTACAAATTTTCTAGCTATGAAAACATCTATCGCTTTTGCCTTGTATGCTAGCACAAATGGCGTGCCAATGAGCGCTGCTTCAAGCGTAGCAGTGCCTGAGCAAACAAAGGCAAAGTCGCTCTCATACAAGGCTTCAGGCGTGTTTGAGACGACCTCAAAGTCGCTCACATCGCCATAAATTTCGCCCATTTTATCAAGCAAAAAAGGTGGCACGACAAGCAGCCTTTTTGCTTCTATCTTTTTAGCAAGCTCTCTATAAACTGGCATCAGTCTTGAAATCTCTGACCTTCTTGATCCCGGCAAAAACGCCACTTTGCCACTGCTACTTAGGCTAGTTTTCTTAATCCTTATCTCATCCATCAAAGGATGACCCACGTAGGTCGAGCGATTATAAAATTTCGCATCAAATGGCAGGATAGAAGCTAGGTTGTCACAGTATCTCTCCACAACGCTCACTCTTTTTGGCTTCCACGCCCAAACTTGAGGCAAGATGTAGTATGTCACGGCTGCTTTTGCGCCGGCCTCTTTTATCGCCTTTGCAAGTGGGAGGTTAAAAGCTGGACTATCTATTAGCAGCACCGCATCGGCCTCTTTTGCCATCTGGCTCATCACTTTCATCGCCTTTTTTGCCTTAAAAATGAGCGGCAAAACCTCGACAAAGCCCATCGCTGAAAACTCGCTGCTTTTCATATATGGCGTGCCAAGCTCTTCGCTAAAAATTCCCATTAGCTCAAATTCGCCCTCGAAATTTTTTAAAATTTCTTTTAAATGCAAATTTGCCGATGGCTCAAGAGCGGAGACTAAAATTTTCATTTACACACTTTCATCAGGTCTTTTTTTGGGGGCATTATACGCAAAAATTCTTTAAAATTTTAAGAAAGCTGTGATAAAATCCAACCCTTTAAAGGATAAAATTTGAAAGAAATTTTGATAACAAATGACGATGGATTTGAGGCGACTGGCCTGCTTGCCTTAAAAGAAGCTTTAAGCGAGCTAGATGGCGTAAATGTCACGATCGTAGCTCCAAGCTCTGAAAAATCAGCCTGCGCTCACTCTTTGACACTCACAAGGCCTCTTAGATTTATAAAACTTGATGATAACTTTTTTAAACTTGACGACGCAACGCCCAGCGACTGCGTATATCTCGCACTTCACGCACTTTATAATAAAAAGCCAGATCTAGTGATAAGTGGCATAAATCACGGGGCAAATTTAGGCGAGGATATCACCTACTCTGGCACGTGTGGAGCGGCGATGGAGGGCGTTTTACAGGGCATTAGAAGCATCGCTTTTTCACAGTTTTATGAAAACAACTCACTAAACGAACTTGGCTTTGAGCTAGCAAAAGAGGTGGTGAAATTTATCACTCCAAAGGTGCTAAATGATGAAATTTCGCTAAATCCAAGGGAATTTCTAAACGTAAATATCCCAGCTAGAACTAGCAAAAATTTCAAAGGTTACACCGTCGTACCAGCTGGCAGACGCACTTACGCTACGCATGCCACGCTTAATCGCAATCCAAGAGGCATCGAGTACTACTGGCTTGGAAATGCCGCACTTGAATACGAAAAAGGCGAGCCAAGCGACATCAGCAAGGTAAATGAGGGCTTTGCCACTATAACGCCCATAAAACTAAATATGACCTCATACGAGAGTTTGGAGAGTCTAAAAGGGAAATTTGATGCAAAATGATAGATTTACAAGGATAAGATGGCTATTTGGCGAGGATGGTTTTAGCAAGCTTCAAAGCGCAAAAGTGCTAGTTTGCGGAGCTGGAGGCGTTGGCGGGATGTGCGTGGATGCGCTCGCTAGAAGCGGGGTCGGGAGCATCACCCTGATCGATAAAGACATCTTTGACGTGACAAATCAAAACCGCCAAATTTACAGCGAAAATGTAGGCGGCGTAAAGGTGGAGGAGTTTGCCAAAATTTATCCTTGCGTCACGCCTATGCAGACGTTCATCACACCTGAGTTTGTCGCTGGATTTGACTTTAGCAAATTTGACGTGGTGATCGACGCGATCGATGATATCACCGCCAAGATCGCCCTTGCAAACGCAGTAGATCCTAGCAAATTTATAGCCTCTATGGGTGGGGCAAAAAGGGTTGATCCGACTAAGATAAAGGTGGCCTGCGTTTGGAAAACATCGGTCGATCCACTAGCTAGAAAATATAGATATGAGCTAAAAAGATCGGGTTTTAGTGGAAATTTCGACGTAGTTTTTTCGGTAGAAGAGCCCATCTGCAAGCCACTTGGCAGCTTCATGGGTGTGACTGCCTGCTTTGGGCTAAATTTAGCCTCGCTAGCTGTTAAAAAGATAGTTGGATAGTAGGTCCAAATTTATAACAAATTTTGACATTAGAACTAGCTATCGCGGTTTTAAATTTAGTGGTCTGCCTACGGAGTAAAAGAGCTAATCCCAACTCAGACGACATTAAAGTGGCACTAAAACACTGCATGCAATTAAAAACTCCTGTCAAATTTTAAAATTAGAGCTAGCATATCACGGCTCTAAATTTAGTGGCGAATGACTATGAGCCCTAAATTTAGTAAGTTGCTAAGGCGAGTGAGTAAAGTTTTAAAATTTGCAAAATAACTTTATCAGTCCAGATAAGTGTCAAGTAAATTTTAAAATTTCATGAACGAGTAATTTCGGCTCTAAAATTTGAGCTAAG
>CAUQCU010000107.1:0-6185 GCA_963516555.1 Campylobacter concisus
AAATTTAGCCCCAAACGGGTAAAAATCTTACTATAAGTTGCCTCCATAAGGTCAAACTCACGCTTAAGATCCTCTTTGCTAGAGTGAAAGCTATAACCATCTTTCATCGTAAATTCGCGACCTCTTAGCAAGCCAAAGCGTGGTCTTGCCTCGTCACGAAATTTAGTGTTTATCTGGTATAAATTTAGTGGTAGCTGCTTGTAGCTAGTCACCTTGCCACGCACCAAAGCAACGGCTGCCTCTTCATTTGTGGGGCTTATGACAAAGTCATTTTCTTTTCTATCTTTAAAGCGCAAAAGCTCCTTGCCAAAGACGTTGTAGCGGCCACTTTGCTTCCATAGCTCGCCTGATGTGACCACGCTAAAGCTCACCTCTAGCGCGCCAGCCTCGTTCATCTCCTCTTTTACCACGCGTGAAATTTTATCGTGCATGATCTTTCCAAGCGGCAGATAGTTATAAAGCCCAGAGCCGATCTGCTCGACAAAGCCACCTCTTATCAAAAACTGATGACTTGGTAAAGATGCATCTTTTGGCGCTTCTTTGGTCGTTGGGGCGTAAAATTTACTAAATTTCATCTATATCTCCTGCTTGAAAATTTTGTTCATCTTTTATGTCAAATAAAAATTTAACTCCGTTTGAAAGCTCGCTCGCTCTCTCCTCGTCTGCAAGCCCTTTTAACTTCATCGTTGGCTGGTGCAAAAAGGCTTTAAAGACTTGATGAATGAGCTTTTGCGCCTCATCATAATCGCTATGTTTTAAATAGCCCTTTTTCATCGCCTTTTCTAGCTCATTTTTAGCGCAAATTTCAGCCTGTTTGCGGATTGATTTTATAAGAGGCACGCTCATATCTTCTTTTAAAGTCTTTAAAAACTCGCTCGTATCTTGACCGACGATCGAGTAGGCCTTTTGCGCCTGCTCCTCTCTTAGGGCTAAATTTTTACGCACGATCTCCTCTAAGCTATCGACCGTATAGACGCTGATAAGCTCTGTGTTTAAAAGATCGATGTCTCTTGGCACGGCGATATCAAAAAAGTATCTGTGAAATTCTCTTGGCTCGATGATCTCTCCTGTGATGATGGCGTGTGGAGCTGCAGTGCTTGAGAAGATGAGATCGTAGTTATTTACGTATTCTTTTAGTTTTAATATGCTATCCCAGCTCGCGCTATCTCCTAAGCTATCAACTAACTGCTCAACGCGCTCGGAGCTTCTATTTATAATGATCACCTCTGCGCCACTTGATATGAGGTGCTTTGCTGCTAGCTCGCCCATCTCGCCAGCGCCCACGACGATAGCCGTTTTGCCTTCAAGCGTGCCAAAAATTTCTTTTGCTTTTGCTACGGCGACGCTTGAAACTGAGATTGGGTTTTTAGAAATTTGAGTTTCGTTTCTAACCTTGGCAGCGCACTTACATGCGTAGTGGATGATCTTACTGATATCTTCGCCACATGAGTTGTTGTCATAAGCAAATTTAAAGGCATTTTTTAGCTGGCCAACTATCTGCGTTTCGCCAACGACTAGGCTATCAAGTGAGCTTGCCACAGCAAATAGGTGGTGGGCGGCACCGCTGTTTTCGTAGATGTCAGCTCTCTCATAAAGCTCATCTTCAAAAACACCTGAAAATATCGACATACACCTGATGATATGAGTAGTGGCAGCCTTTACATCCTCCACGCTAGCTATGATCTCGACGCGGTTGCAGGTGTTTAGCACCATGCTTTCTTTTATGTTTTTGTTTGAGTTTATCAGCTTTAAAATTTGCTCTTTTTTCTCGTCACTATCAAATGCAAGCTTTTCTCTGACCGAAATATCAGTGTTTTTATATGTAAAACTTATGTCTAAATAGTGCATCAAAATTCCCTATCTATCATGCTTTTTATGATCCCTTCAAGCTCGGCGTTTTTATACTCTTTTATCGCTTCTATCGCTTCATTTCCAAGTCTTTTTGCCTCGTTTATGGCTTTGCTAACTGAGCTAGTTTTATCAAAATTTTCTTTTAGCCACAAAATTTCGTCAGCGTTTAACTTCTTTGCCCAAAGCGATCTAAGCTTTGTTTTGCCAGCCTCGTCTAGGCTCTTATAAAGATATATGTAAGGAAGCGTTGTTTTGCCCTCGACAAAGTCGTTAAGCGCTGGTTTGCCAAGCGTTTTTTCATCTTGAGTTATGTCTAAGATATCATCAACGATCTGAAATGCAAGACCTAAATTTTTGCCATAAAGTCCAAATTTCTCGCTATCTTTGCCAGCTAGCTTTGCCCCACAAATAGCCGTAGCTTCTATCAAAACAGCTGTTTTATAATAAATCATCTTTAGATATTCTTGCTCATTTTCATTAAAATTTTCAGCCATTTTCACATCCATCATCTCGCCTATGCTTAGTTTGCTGACCGCATCTGAAACGACGGCTGCGATGCTTGGATCAAATTTTGTAAGCTCAAAATAAGCCTTTGAGTAGAGGATGTCACCTAGCATGACTGAGTTTTTACTGCCAAAAAGCGCGTTTATACTTGGCTTGCCGCGTCTTATATTTGCCTCGTCTATGACGTCGTCGTGCAGCAAGCTTGCGAGGTGTATGAGCTCGATGATAGCGCAAAGTTTAAGTGAAATTTCACTCTCGCCTGCGATTTTTAATAGAAGTTTTGAGCGCAGCTTCTTGCCTGAGCTTATCTTTAAAAACATCTCAAACGCCTCTTTGTAGCCAAGCTCGCTTATAAATTTGCTCATTATTTCATCGATTTTATCCATTTTTATCCTTCTATTTATCCTCGTGCGGATCTCTAAAACCCACATCCACACGCTTACTCTCATCTAACAGCGCCACCCTAAAATGCGCCTTTTTATCCTTAAAATCAATAAATGATATATAAAGGCTCACGCTCTCGTTTGGTGGCATCATAAAATCAGGCAAAACTCGCTGCATGTAGGTGTTTTGTCCTTGTCTTAGCGAAAAGACCATCTGCCTTGGATAGCGCCTAAAAAAGCTTTGCACAGTGACATTTGTACTATCAAACAGCGTCCAGCGAAAGTCAAACGTTTCAACTCTTTGAGTTTTTTTCTCGGTTATAAAGACCCTCGCCCACTCATCTTTTTTAAGCTCAAATGTATGCACCGAATTTGGGTCAAAATTTGGCTCTTTTGCAAAGACAAGAGCGGCTAGCAAAGCAATGAGCGCAAAAATTCTACTCATTTTGGCTTAAAATTTCTCCGCTAAGCTCGATATATAGGTCATTTACTCCGTTATAAACTTTATCTTGCTCTAAGGCCATAAAATTTCTAATCTCATCTTCGCCAACGCCATGTTTTTCGCAAAGCTCACTCATAGCCACAAATTTCTCAAAAATTTTATCTATCTCATTTTTAACTAAAACGGCATTTGCGTTAAACAAAATGTCATAAAATTTATCCCTCGCACTGCCCTCAAATATATCTATCATCGCTGTTTCTTTGAAAATTTCTTAAGATTATAGCCAATTAAAACTAAGTTAAAAATTTAATATTATCTCCCACGCCTCGCCAACATTTTTGGCGTTATACGTGGCAGTTTTGCTCTCCTCGCCAAATCCCCAGCAAACTTGCACGTAAGGTATATTTGCATTTTTGGCGGCTAGCTCGTCTTTTAGGCTATCTCCTATAAAGATCGCTTTATCGGCTCCAGTTTTACTAACAGCTAGGTGAAGCATCGCAGGATCTGGCTTTTGCGGTATCTCCTTGCTAGCGCCTATAACCTCGTCAAATAGCTCAAAAATTTCATTTTTCTTTAAAATTTTCTCTAGCGTATCGTGCGGTGCGTTGCTTGCCAAAACGACCTTAAATTTAGCCTCTTTGCACTTTTGCAAAAGCTCTTTTACACCATCATAGGTAGTCGCACACTCATCGTAAAATTTCTTAAATTTCTCTTCAAAACCCTCTTTTAAGCTCCTGCTTGGCGTGTCGATGCCGTAAAACTCAAGGGCCAAATTTCTACCTGGCTCGTTGATCGCTTTTATGATAAATTCTTTTTCAAGTGGCGGCAAATTTAGCTCATCTCTTACTTCATTTACCGTTTTATATATCGCCTCGCCGCTATCGATCACCGTGCCATCCATATCAAAAATAACTACTTTCAATCCTCATCCTTAAATTTGTTTTTATGTTTTTCTTTCTTATATGTCTTTTGATTTTTTAGCTTATCAAGTAGATTTGCCGCCTTTAAAAGCTCCTCTTTTGAGGCATTTTTGATAAGCAAATTTATAAAATTTTCTAGCGCCTTTGAGTATGGCTGATCAAGATAAACAGCTTCGACTTTTTCGATGACTTTCGCGTTTTTCTCAACTCTTTGGCGAAATTCGTCCTCGTCAAAGTCATCTCTTTTTAGCCCGTTTATCGCTGATTTTGCAAATTTTTCTAGCGCGCGAAGATATTTTACACGTTTAAATTTGTCCGTGACTTGGTTCAAATTTTTCCTTTTTTTGGCAAATTATATCAAAATTTGATTTTATCCCCTAAATTTTGGCTTTGCTAATGTATAATTTACGCCAAAATTACCAAACAAGGAGCAAAAATGAGGCAAGAAACCGCTGCGATCCACGTAGGCTACGACACACATGAGGGCTTTGGCACGATGGCTGTGCCTATTTTTCAAAGCACGGCTTATGACTTTGGAAGTGCCGAGACAGCCGCTGCTAGGTTCAATCTAAAAGATGGTGGCCACATCTACACAAGACTTGGCAATCCAACGACAGATATCTTTGAAAAAAGGGTCGCCGCACTTGAAGGCGGAGCCGCTGCGATAGCGACTGCAAGCGGTCAGTCAGCTTTGTTTTATAGCATCATAAATTTAGCCCAAGCAGGCGATAATATCATCATCGCCAAGAAAATTTATGGTGGCACGACGGTGCTTTTTACGCACACACTAAAAAGATTTGGCATAGAGGCTAGAGTCTTTGACAGCGACACTGCTAATGATCTGGAGAGTTTGATAGATGATAAAACTAGGGCTATATTTTTTGAAACGCTCTCAAACCCGCAAATTTCTATCCCAAATATCGAAAAAATCGTAGAGATCGCAAACAAATATGGCATCATAAGCATCACAGATAACACAGTGCCAACGCCTATCATCTTTCAGCCACTTCGCCACGGCGTCGATGTTTGCGTGCATAGTGCGAGCAAATATATGAGCGGTCAGGGTCTTAGCCTAGCAGGTGTCGTCGTAAGTGCCAACCACTTAAATGAAAAGCTAAAAGGCAACAAACGATATGAGCACTTTAACGTGCCAGATGCGAGCTACCACGACATCGTCTATGCTGATATGACGGACAACTTCGACATCTACACTCTAAGAATGAGGCTTGCTATCGTGCGCGACATCGGCGCTGTGATCTCTCCGTTTAACTCTTGGCAGCTCATACAAGGGCTTGAAACGCTTGCTGTTAGGGTTGAAAGACACTCGCAAAACGCGCTAAAAGTGGCTAAATTTCTAAACTCTCACAAGCATATAAAAAGCGTGGCTTATCCAGGGCTTGCTGACAACGTAGATCACGCAAAGGCGCAAAAATATTTTAAAGATGGCATGGCTAGCGGGTTATTTTGCTTTGAGACTGATAGCTTTGAGCGCGCAAAAAAAATGCTAGAGCGCGTAAAACTCTTTAAGATCGTAGTAAATATCGGCGATACAAAGTCGCTCATCACACACCCGGCCTCGACAACTCACCAGCAGCTAAGCAGCGAAGAGCTCATCAAAGCTGGCATCACAAAAGAGCTCATAAGAGTTAGCATAGGTCTTGAAAACGCCGAGGATCTGATAGCTGATCTGGCTCAAGCCTTAGAATAAAGAAATTTCTAGCTCATTTTGGGCTAGAAATTTAACTCATCTTTTAAACCTTGCGTATGCTCTTATCGCAAGAAAAATTGATCTAAATTTTCTTCTACGCTAGAAAATACACCACACTGCAAGCCTTTTGTTAAAGGTCTATCAAATTTTAAAATTTCTTGAACGAGTAATTTCGGCTCTAAAATTTGTGCTAAGCGGCAAGCGAAGTCAAATTTTAGTAGTCAATTCTTAGGGGTGAATGGAATTTTAAAAATTTGATAGATAGTAAATTTCTATTTTTGAAATCACGACTTTAAATTTATAAGCTCTCTTATTCAAAAGGGAGACAAGGGGACTTGAATTACGAAGCCGTCCCCTTATCCCCCTTTTTAAATCCC
>CAUQCU010000108.1:0-6021 GCA_963516555.1 Campylobacter concisus
AGCGCTTTATTAGCAAATTTAGCCTGCTTTTGGACGTGAGAAATTTGGCTTTTGGTGCTAGACATATAAAATTTAATAAATTTAGCGCAAAAACAAGGGCGATTTTGTGTGTTTCGTAACCTAGAGCTTGAAAAGTAGTGAATTTATCTAGCCTACTTTTGCTTACGACTAAATTTATCTTTTACGCTAGTAATATATAAAAATTTTATTGAATTTAATGGTTGCTTCGTATATGCCTCGCAGCCTAGATGGCAAATTTAGCTTTTGCCACGTAGGCACTCTATAAATTTAATTGCCTTCAAAGCTAGATAAATTTAAACCACAAAATAGCCCCACTAAAAAATTTATAAATTTAGAAATTTAGGCTATTACTATCAGCACGCCAAGCCCATTACTCGCGGCTTTTTGATAAAAATTTAAAAGCCCGGCAAAATGCTCTTTTAGCTTTTCTTTTATTTCTTCAAATTCGCTCTCGCAACGAAAAATATCAGGATATGTCTTTGAGCTAGCAAATTCTTTTAAATTTATCTTTGCTAAAAATGCGTTGATATCAACACTTTTCAACGTCTCAGCCACCTCTTTTACATCCGAAGCGTTAGCATAAGAGATCATCTCACTTAGCTCTTCGTTTAGCGCACTACGCCCAAAAATAGTCCAGCTAAAAGGCTCTTTTGAGCTAAAAATATCGCCAGCCTTAAGCCTCTCCTGAAAATTTGTGCCAGTTAGCATCTTACACATCGCGTCCCACATCTTGTCCATGTCGTATTCGTCCAAAAGTTCGCCGCCACCGCCATTTTTGATCTTTTCTATATCATCTTGCGAGTAGGCATAGTAATGCGCGATGATCCCTATTTTAGAGCCTTAAATTTAATGTGAATTTGAGAAAAGAGAGGGCGGAGCTATAAATTTAATAGTTCCGCCACAAGAATTAAAAAATTAATGAGTTAAGAAAAACTCTTGAATTTTAGCCTTATCGCTTGTTTTTGTAAGAGCAAGCATCAAAAGCACTCTAGCTTTTTGAGCATTTAGGTTGTCGCTTGTTAAAAAGCCGTATTTTGCGTCATCAACTTCGCCATTCATAGTTGTCTCGCCACTTCCCACACGTGAGTCACGAACTACCACTACGCCAGCTTTTGAAGCCTCACCAAGAGCCTCTAGCACGCTAAAGTAAGGGTTGCCGTTGCCAAGACCAGCGCTAACGATGCCTTTTGCGCCGTTTTTGACAGCTACATTTACAAAGTCAGGGTTGTCATTTGCGTGAGAATAGATGATATCAACTCTTGGAAGCTCTTTTACGCCAGTTAGGTCAAAAGCTGAGCTTGCTGTGTGTTTTCTGATTGGGTTCATATAGTATTTTACATTGCCATAAAAGACTGTGCCGATCTTGCCGCTGTTTGGTGATTTAAATGTATCAACGCCTGTTGTGTTAGTTTTTGTCACCTCTCTGCCAGCGTGAATTTCGTCATTCATAGTAACCACAACGCCCTTGCCTACGCTATCTTTACTGATAGCTACATTTACAGCGTTAAATAAATTTAGTGGGCCATCTGCACTTAGTGAGCCGCTATTTCTCATCGCACCTACAAGCACAACTGGCTTGTCGCTTTTAACGACTAAATTTAGAAAGTAAGCTGTCTCCTCCATAGTGTCTGTGCCGTGAGTAACGACGATACCATCGGCTTTGCCGCTGTTTAGAAGCTCATTTATTCTATTTGCAAGCTTAAGCCAAACTTCGTTGTTCATATCTTGTGAGCCGATATTTGAAATTTGCTCGCCTTTTATGGTAGCGATCTTGTTGATATCTGGCACGGCTGCTATTAGTTTATCGACCGTAACAGTTCCAGAAGTATAGCTTGAATCAAGCGAACCTGAGCCGCTTCCTGCTATCGTTCCACCAGTAGCTAGGATGTAGATGGTTGGCTTAGCAACCGCTAAAGTAGTACCTAAAATCATGAGTAACACCGCCTTAAAGATTAAACGCATTTTAACTCCTTTGCATTAAAATTTGCTAGAGCATTATAACGTCATATATTTAAAAAATTTATTAATTTTTAAAATTTATATTTATTTAAAAAATTCTTATCAAAAGCATATAAATTCCGGTTGAGACAACTATGCTAAGAAGGGCGTTTTTGAATTTCAAATGCACCAAAATAGCCGTAAAAACCGCCACTATCTCGCTTATGCCGTATGGAAACTCGCTAAATTTCGTATCTTTTAGCCCGTAGCAGACCAAAACGACCATTATCATCATACCCATATGCTTTTCTATGGCGTCTAAATAAGGATTTGGCTTATAGTTTCTTAACGCATAAAATGGCGTCGCCCTCGTTATAAAAGTAGCTAGTGCGCTTAAAAGCACCGCCACAAAAAGCACCATCTCGTTTGAGCTTACACTTATCAAATTTTATCCTTAAACAAAAGCAAAAATATAAAACAAAGCGCCATCGAGCCAACAAGCACAAATTTAGCTGGAAATAGGCTCACTCCAAGCACGCCAAAAAAGGCCGCCGCAAAGAGCACGCGGTAGTTTTTATCATTTTTAAACATCTCGATGACGACCACTATAAAAAGCGAGGTCAAACTAAACTCAAGCCCCTTCGTATCGGTCTTGATAAAGTCACCAAGTATCGCTCCAAGCAGCGTTCCAGCCGCCCAGTAAGACCAAGCAAGCAAATTTAGCCAGGTAAAGACAAAACTTCGCTCACTTGCATCCTTTAGCCCTAAATTCTTAAATATCGCAAAGGTCTCATCTGTTAGTAGTGCGATATTTAAAAGCCTAAATTTGATCCCGCTATACTCTTTTAAAAGCGAAATTCCATAAAAAGTGTGGCGCAAATTTACAAGGTAGCTCACGATAAAGACCTCAGCATAGCTCGTGCCAACGCTAAAGAGCGAGAGCATCATAAACTGCGCTGCGCCGCCGTATGCTAGCGTGCTAAGTGCCACAGCAATAAATGCGCTCACTCCCATGCTCTTTGCCAGCACGCCAAAAGCGACACCAAGCGGGAAATAGCCCATAAAGATAGGAATGGACAGTTTAAAAACGTAGTTAAATGTCAAATTTTACCTTCATAAAAAGCCAAAATGTTAGCAAAAATTTAAAAATTTTAGGATAAAGGCTAGAAATTCTAGCCTTGTAGGGTAAAATTTGAGATTAAAATTTGATGATCTCGCCGTCATTTGGGATAGTGATCTTGCTCTCTATACCTTCTTTTTTAACAAATTCACGAAGATCCTTACGGCTTACACTTGTGTGATTTACGGCGTCCATATGCACTGCGATGATAGTCGCGCCATTAAGCACTTTTGCAGCGTGAGCTACGTCGGCTTTGCCCATTATGATACCGTTGTCAGGAAATGCTAGCACGCGAGCGTCGCCCGTATTCATCACGACTACACTAGGATTAAATTTGTTTAGAGCCTTATTTACGTCCGCAGTCCAAAGCGTATCGCCCATGACATAAAGCGTTTTATGCCCCTTTGCTTCAAACACTACGCCCATCGCATCACCCAAAATAGCACCAAGCTGCTTATTTTCATACATCTCTGCTGTGCCGTGAGCGCCGCCTGCTTTATATAGTTTCACTCCTTTAAATTCAGCCGATTCGTCTAGCACTCTTACGTCTTTAAAGCCTTGCTTTTTGATTAGCGCCGCATCATCGTTATGCTGAGCAAAGATAACGATATTTTTAGGTAAAATTTCAGCCGCGACCTCATCCCAGTGATCAGGATGCGTGTGCGTAACGATGATCGCATCGACGCCCTTATACACCTCTTTTGCATCCATAGGAAGTTCTATCAAAGGATTTCTAAGGTGTGAGTTTAGCGTCCCCTCAAAGCCAGGATATTTACCCTTTGGTGCAAGATACGGATCGAGCAAAAAGTTCACTCCCGCGTAGTTTATCTTTGCGGTAGCGTTTCTGATATGCTGAAAGCTGTCTTGTGCGTTTGCCGCGCTAAAGCCCAAAAATATGGCGATTAAAAATAAAATTTTGTTTATTTTCATTATTTCTCCTTATAAAATTTACTAGCTCAAAATACCAAAAAAAGATAAAAATATATTTAAAAGAGTTAAATTTAAAGAATAGATTTTGTTCTTATAAATTTAATGGCCTTTTCGCATTTTAAAACTAAATTTTATAAAATAACAACAAAAATTTATAAAGAAAATTTCTATGAAAAAGATAGTTTTACTAATGTTTTTAACACTAGATTTAATAGCTTTAACAACAAATCCAAAGATAAAAATCCCTCAAGCAAATAGCTGCAACATCGAAGATAACTGCATTGATTTTAGCCGCAGATACAGCGATGATGAGTATAAAAGGCTATTTGGAGTTTATAAAAGTGAGTGCGAGGTTAGAAATTTAGACGCATGCATCTATCTGGCTGAGTTTTATAAAAGTGGACTTGGCGTAAAAAAAGACGTGACAAAATCACTAGAAATTCTTAACAAAGTTTGCGATGAAAATAACAAATTTGCTTGTCACAACCTTGGTGTTGAGTATCAAGAGATGAAAGATCACAAAATGGCTTTAGATGCTTTTAAAAAAGGCTGCGATCTAGCTTTTATACAAAGCTGTTTTAACGTCGCAGTTTTATATAATAACGGCAGTGGCGTGAAAAGAGACTATAAAAAGGCAAGCAAAATTTACAAAGAAGTTTGCGAGCAAAATTTCTATGAAGGATGCTACAATCTAGCAGTTTTATACCACAACACCCCTGGCGTAAAGCGCGACTACAAAGAAGCGGTAAAGCTTTACAAAAAGGCTTGTGATAGCGACTTTAGCATATCTTGCTACAACCTTGCGAGTTTATATCAAGAGCAAAAAGAGTATGAAAAGGCCAGTAAGCTCTATTTTAAAGCTTGCAAGCTTGACTTTGCCGATGCTTGTAATAACCTAGCCAGCCTTTACGACGACGCTCTTGGCGTAGAAAAAGATGATGAAGTGGCGTTTAGATATTACAACAAGGCATGCAGACTAGATAGCGCAAGTGGGTGCAAACATCTTGCATACTTTTACTATCATGGCATAGGCACAAAAAAGGATAAAAAGCTGTCAAAAAAAGAGCTTAAAAAAGCTTGCAAACTAGGTCTTAAAGAGGCTTGCGAGATAGTTAGAGATTTTCACTAAAGAGCGTTTATGAAAAAGCTAATTTTTTCTTTATCTCTCTTTTTGCTTCTAAATGCAGAAAATTTAGACGAGATGTGCCAAAGCGAGGGTGAGATAAGAGCAAATTTAACGAGCTGTTACAAAGCTGCTACAAAAATTTATAACTCTTCAAGCGATGATAAAGATTTTAAAAAGCTAAAAGAGATATTTTTAGTAGCTTGCGAAAATGATATGAAAGAGGGTTGCTACAGCGCTGCGCTCAACTACCAAAATAGCTACAATGACATTAGTAGCGAGCTTAATCAAACTATCATATTAAATAGATACGCTAGATTTCTTAACTACGCGCTTTTGGGTGGCGGCAAAAAAGAGGATAAAATGATAGCCAAAAGCTACTTTCAAAGATCATGCGAGCTAGGCTTTAAAAAGGGCTGTGATATGAGAAATTTATTAGATAAGCTTGGGTATTAAATTTGATCCTAAAAGCATATTTACTATAAATTTAGACCTTTTTATCTAAACTTATTTAAATTTTTAAAAAGGCAGGCAATGAAAAAGATCGTTTTACTTTTATCTTCTGCAGCTCTTTTGTGGAGTGTAAATTTAGACCAAAAAGCGCTTGAGACAAAGTGCGAAAAGGCTGACGCCGCAAGCTGCTACGAGCTTGGAGCTATCTATCAAGAGAGCAAAGCCTACCAAAAAGCGGGCGAGTTTTACAAAAAAGCTTGCGAGCTAAAACACGCAAGTGCTTGCAGTAGCGTGGGCGTGCTCTACGACATGGACTACATAAAAGATGTAAATAACAAAAATGCAGCCAAATTTTACCAAAAGAGCTGCGATCTAGACGCTCCAGCAGGCTGCAATAGCCTTGGCATGATGCTTCATAGCGGAAAATACGTAGAAA
>CAUQCU010000109.1:0-5881 GCA_963516555.1 Campylobacter concisus
CTTACAGCAGAGCTTACAGCAGAGCTTACAGCTAGAAAAAAGCAGTATGAATTTTACCGCGACTTTCTTTTAAATTTTAACGAAGGTCAAAGTGAAATTGAATGGGACATTATAGACAATATTTTTATTATGAAAAATGGCTATACACCTTCAAAAGCAAATAAAGATTTTTGGGAAAATGGAACTATATCTTGGTATAGAATGGAGGATATACGTGAAAATGGCAGAATTTTATCTGAGTCCATACAAAAAATAACACCTCAAGCTGTTAAGGGAGGTAAATTGATCCCTAAAAATTCAATTATTGTCGCGACTACCGCGACTATTGGCGAGCATGCGCTCGCAATCGCTGATTCATTTTTAATGAATCAGCAATTCACGTCTTTTACAATACGTGAATTGCTAAAAGACAAACTTGATATCAAGTTTGTCTTTTATTATTTCTTTAAAATTTGTGAATGGTGCAAGCAAAATACAAATTCTAGTTCTTTTCCGTCAGTTGACATGGCTAAACTTAAAAAAGTAAAATTTCCTGTCCCATCACCTCAAACACAGCAAAAGGTTATTGAGATATTGGATAAATTTGATACGCTTGTAAATTCTATAACTGACGGCTTGCCACGAGAGATAGAGCTAAGGCGCAAGCAGTATGAATACTACCGTGAAAAGCTTTTAAATTTTACAGAACTTAAAAAGGAGATATAAGGCTTATGACAACTCTTAATGAAGTAGCAAATGAGTTGAAGAAGTGGAACAAAAAGACACAGTTAATCTATGCTTTTAATGGTACAGGCAAAACGCGGTTATCTGTGGAGTTTAAAAACTTAATAGATCCAAAAAGAGATGAAAATGATGATTTTAATCAAAAGAAGATCGTTTACTATAATGCTTTTACGCAGGATCTATTTTACTGGGATAATGATATAGAAAACGATATTGAACCAAAACTAAAAATACAGCCAAATGTTTTTACGGATTGGATATTTAAAGTGCATGGTCTAAGCGGAGAAGTTATTGATATTTTTCAACTTTATGTAAATAAAAAACTTGAGCCTAAATTTAATGAAGATTTTTCAGAAGTTTTATTTCATTTTGTGAGTGATAATACCCCTAATGATAATGTTAAAATTTCAAAAGGAGAAGAAAGTATTTTTGTTTGGAGCATTTTTTATGTGTTAATGAAACAAATAATAAGCGAATTAAATATAGCAGAGTCAGATAGTCGTTCAACACATGAATTTGATAATTTGGAATATATTTTTATAGATGATCCAGTTAGTTCGCTGGATGAGAACAATTTAATAGAGATGGCTGTCAATTTGGCTAAGAGAATAAAGGAAAGTGAATCGGATTTAAAATTTATAATCACCACTCATAGTCCCCTTTTTTATAATGTTTTGTATAATAGTTTCAAGACTGACGCAACTGCCAGAAGATTAATCTTAAAGAAAACGGAAGACGGAAATTATGATCTTGATAAGCAAGACAATGACTCGCCCTTTGCTTATCATCTTTATTTAAAGTCTGAGATAGAAAGAGCTATCGAAAATAATCAGATAAAGAAGTACCATTTTAATTTTTTAAGAAATATTTTGGAAAAAACTTCTACTTTTCTCGGTTATGAAAAATGGGCTGATTTATTACCAAATACTTCAGGTGGTGATTCTAAACCATATGAAACAAGATTGATTAATATTTCAAGTCATTCTAAACATTCTGCTGAAGAGTATTCTGAACCAACAGATAATGATAAAAGGGTATTGAAATTTCTAATGCAAGAGATAAATACTATGTATCATTTTCAAGATAACAAGTTAAAGAGAACAAAATGATAGAAAATAAAGTTATATTGGAATCTGAAAATTTCATCGTTTTAGATAAATATGAGAGATTGCCTCAGTCTTCAAGCTACCAAAGCGAAGCGGATATGGAGGATGAACTTATAGCCGACCTTGTAAAACAAGGCTACGAGTATAAAAAAGATATAAACTCTCAAACGGCACTTTTACTAAATTTAAAAGAGCAACTAGAGAGGCTAAATAACGTTAAATTTAGCCCCTCAGAGTGGAAAAGGCTAGTCGAAGAGTATATCGACAAACCAAACGATGGCATAGTGGAAAAGACCCGCAAGATACAAGATGATCATATCTACGACTTTGTTTTTGATGATGGGCATATACAAAATATCTGCCTTATCGATAAAAAAGATATCGCTAAAAATAGCTTGCAGGTGATAAATCAATTTGAGCAAACTGGCTCATCGCGCAACAGATATGATGTCACTATACTTGTTAATGGCTTGCCGCTTGTGCAAATAGAGCTTAAAAAGCGAGGCGTGGCGATAAGAGAAGCCTTTAATCAAATTCATCGCTACTCCAAAGAGAGCTTTAACTCATCAAATTCTCTCTTTAAATACTTACAAATTTTTATCATCTCAAATGGCACAGATACAAGATACTTTGCAAATACAACCAAGCGGGATAAAACCAGCTTTGACTTTACTATAAACTGGGCAAATTCAAAAAACGAAGCCATAAAAGACATAAAAGACTTTACAGCTACATTTTTGGCGAAAAATACACTTCTTAGCATACTGAGCAAATACTGCATCTTTGACACAAATAACACCTTGCTCATAATGCGTCCTTATCAGATAGCAGCGACTGAGCGCATACTTTGGAAGATAAATAGCTCGCATAATGCCAAATGCTACGCAAAGCCAGAGGGTGGCGGCTTTATATGGCATACTACAGGATCTGGCAAGACGCTAACTAGCTTTAAAGCAGCTAGGCTTGCTACGCAGCTTGAATTTATAGATAAAGTCTTTTTCGTGGTGGATAGAAAAGACCTTGACTATCAGACCATGAAGGAGTATCAAAAATTTTCAAAAGATAGCGTAAATGGCTCAGTTAGCTCAGCAGAACTAAAGCGAAACACTCAAAAAGATGACGGAAAGATCATCGTAACAACTATACAAAAGCTAAATAACCTGATGAAGAGTGAAGATGATCTAAGCATATATCAAAAAGAGGTTGTTTTTATATTTGACGAGTGCCACAGGTCTCAGTTTGGTGAAGCGCAGAAAAATTTAAAGAAGAAATTTAAGAAATTTTATCAGTTTGGCTTTACTGGAACGCCGATATTTCCTCAAAATGCCATCGGAGCAGAGACTACGCAAAGCGTCTTTGGAAGCTCGCTTCATGAATATGTGATAGTCGATGCAATTAGAGATGAGAAGGTGCTTAAATTTAAGGTTGATTATAACAACGTCGTGCCTAAATTTAAGAGCATAGAGACAGAAAAAGACGAGCTAAAGCTAAGTGCGGCTGAGAATAAAAGTGCATTTTTGCACCCTGAGCGTATCAAAGAAATTTCAGAGTATGTGTTAGAGAAATTTCATCAAAAAACTCACCGCTTAAACGCAAGTGGCAAGGGCTTTAACGCTATGTTTGCAGTAAGCTCGATAGATGCAGCGAAGCTTTATTATGAAGCGTTTAAAAATTTACAAAGTAACAAAGAGCGAGCTTTAAAGATAGCGACAATATTTTCTTTTTCACAAAATGAAGAGCAAGATATGGTTGGCGAGATAGCTGATGAGGGCTTTGAGCCAGAGTCGATGGACGTTAGCTCAAAAGAGTTTTTAAATAGCGCGATAAAAGACTACAATGCCTACTTTAAGACAAATTTTAGCGTTGATGGCGGGTCGTTTCAAGACTACTACCGAGATCTAAGCGAGCGCACAAAGAAGCAAGAGATCGATCTACTCCTAGTTGTGGGTATGTTTTTGACAGGATTTGACGCACCTTGTCTAAACACGCTCTTTGTGGATAAAAATTTGCGCTATCACGGGCTCATACAAGCATACTCTAGGACAAATAGAATTTATGGTGCTACAAAAACTTTTGGCAACATCGTGACATTTAGAGACCTAGAAAAAGCTACAGAAGATGCCATAACTCTTTTTGGTAAAGGCAGCACTAAAAGCGTCATACTCGAAAAGAGCTATAAAGAGTATATGGATGGCTTTACAGATGCGGTATCTGGCGAGGCAAGAAGAGGCTTTGTAGGTGTAGTAAGCGAACTAGAGGCGAAATTTCCTGATCCTACTAAGATAGAGACGCAAAAAGATAAGAAAGAATTTGTAAAGCTTTTTGGAGAGTATCTAAGGGTGGAAAATGCTTTGCAAAACTACGATGAGTTCGTGGCTCTAAGAGCTTTGCAAGATGTAAATTTAGACGATGAAAAAGCAGTTTGTGAGTTTAGGGATAAATTTGGCTTAAGTGATGATCAAATCAAAGAGATGCAAAGCATAAAAGTGCCAAATGCAAGGGCCTTGCAAGACTACCGCGGAACATATAATGATATAAGAGAGTGGCTAAGAAAAGAAAAGGCCGGCGAAGATAAGGAAAAAGAGAGGATAAACTGGGATGACGTGGTCTTTGAGGTTGATCTGCTAAAGTCTCAGGAGATAAATTTAGACTATATTTTGGGTTTGATATTTGAGCATAATAAAAAGATAAAAGATAAAGCAGCACTTACCGATGAGGTGCGCCGCATCATCCGCTCGAGCTTGGAAAACCGCTCAAAAGAGGGGTTGATAGTTGATTTTATAAACCAAAGCGACTTGGATAAATTTAAAGACCGAGCCAGTGTGATAGAAGAGTTTTTTAAATTTGCAAAAGGTGTAATGAAAAAAGAGGCGGACGAGCTTATCGCTTCTTTAAATTTAGATGAGGCTGGAGCAAGAAGGTTTATAAGCTCGTCTTTAAAGAGTGGCTTTGTTAGTCAAAGCGGAACGCAAATAGGCGAGATACTGCCTAAAATCAGCCCTTTAAATAAAAACTATCCGATAATCAGGCAAAAAGTGATCGACGAGATATCGCATTTTGTTGATAAATTTAAAGAGGTTGGCTCATCGGTTTAAGAGGTGCTTTAAAGCAAATTTATATTGCATTTGGCTTATTTATACTTTGCTTCGTGCTCTAAAAGCCAAATTTTAGTTGGCAAGCCCTCGCCGCCTGAGTAGCCACCAAGGCCACTGCTGGCTAGCACTCTGTGGCAAGGGACGATGATAGGCACTGGGTTTTTGGCATTTGCAGATCCCGCTGCTCGGTAAGCATTTTTGTGACCCGCAGCAAGTGCAAGAGCTGCGTATGTGGTCGTTTCGCCGTACGGCACTTTTTGCAAATTTTCATAAATTTTGGCTCTAAATTTGGTCGTTTTTACATCAAGTCTAACGCTAAATTTTTTAAGTTCTCCCTTAAAATAAGCCTCCAGTTCATCTAAGCAAAGCTTTAAATTTTCATCTTTTACCGCTACTTTTTCAAATTTATCTACAAAATTTATCTCACAAATTCCATTTTCACTAGCGACGATCTCTAAAATTCCAATGGGCGATTTTAGGTAGGCTTTTGACACATTTGCTCCTTGAAATTTGAAATTTTGGGCAAATTTTACTTTAGATTGTTTTGCTTTTTGATAAAATGCAAGCAAAATCAGCGATTTTGGACTAAAAACGAGCAAAATCACAAAGGAAATTTATGAGCTTTTTTACCGACTACGAAAAACACGTGAGTGAGCGAGAAAAAGAGGGCGTGCCACCGCTTGCGCTAAATGCCAAGCAAACAAGCGAAATTTGCGAGCTAATGAGACTTGCTGGCAACTCTAGTGGCGATGAAAAGGGGCAAAGCGAGCTAAAATTTCTTATAAATTTGCTCGCAAACCGCGTAAATCCAGGCGTTGATGATGCGGCAAAGATAAAGGCAGAATTTCTTAGCGAAGTTATAGACAGGCTTAAGATAGACGGGCTTGACGCAGTTCGTGCCATTAAAATCTTAGGCAAGATGCTTGGCGGATATAACGTAGAAATTTTGGTGCGAGC
>CAUQCU010000110.1:0-5866 GCA_963516555.1 Campylobacter concisus
TAAATTTATAGTGGATAAGTGAGGCAGCAGTTTCTTTTTACTTCGTCGATGTAGCTCACGTTTAAATTTAGTCCGTAAAGCCGGCTTAAATTCTCGCTTCTGATGATCTCATCAACCGTGCCAAATCCAACCTCGCCATCACCCTTAACAAGTGCCACATATCCGCCAAGAAGCACGGCAAAGTCAGGGTTGTGAGTGGTTAGCACGACCGAGTAGCCAAGCTCTTTTAGCCACTTGACGGTGCGTAGGAATTTATACTGGTTGCCAAAATCAAGCGCGCTCGTTGGCTCGTCAAATATGATCATCTTTGGCTGCGCAGCCATCGCGCGAGCGATCATACACATCTGCTTTTGACCGCCACTCATCTGCGTGATAAAGCGATCCTCAAGATACTCGATCTCAAGCTTTTTAGTGTAAATTCTAGCGATCTCTTCGTCCTCTTTGCTAGGTCTTGCAAAGATACCAAGGTGTGCCGCGCGACCCATCGTGATAAACTCAAGTCCGGTGTAGTCATACTCAGTAACCTCGCTTTGAGCCACGTACGCCATGATCTTAGCGCGCTCTTTGTTGCTTAGGCTATCTACGTTTTTGCCATCAAGAAAGATCTCTCCTGAAACTGGCTTTAGCGAGCCGCTTATTAGCCCAAGAGTTGTTGATTTGCCAGCTCCATTTCGACCAAGAATGGTTAAAATTTCCCCAGCGCCTATCTTTAAATTTACATTTTCTAGTTTGCCAGCCCCATTTGGGTAGCTAAAGTTTAAATTTCTAACTTCAAGCATCATGCAACCTTTTTATTTCGCCATAAAACCCATACGAAAAATACCGTGCCGATAAAGCCAGTAAGTACGCCAAGAGGCACTTCGCTCACGCTTATGCTACGCGCTAAGGTATCGACAAATAGCAAAAATATTGCACCCATAAATATGCTTGCAGGCATGCTTTTTATGTTATTTGCGCCAACTAACATGCGCGCTAAGTGAGGCATGAGAAGTCCCACCCAAGCGACTATGCCGCTTATGCAGACGCTGCATGCTGTAAGAAGCGTAGCGCAGATGATGATGACAGCGCGCTCAAATGAGACATTTACGCCTAGCCTTGCCGCACTCTCGTCGCCAAGAGATAGCAAATTTATACGCCAGCTCATGGCGATTAGCAAAATGGCGCAGATGATCATCACTGGAGCTATGTATTTTAAGTTGTCACTATCAAGCTTTGCAAGACTACCAAGCTGCCAATAAACAATGTCAGGCAGCTTCGTCTCAGGGTCGGCGACATACTTTAAAAAGCCGATAACTGAGCCCATAAGGCCACTTACGATGATACCAGAAAGAACTAGCATAAGCGTGCTCGTGCGCCCCATCATCTTTGGTATGGCTAGCGTGATAGCAACGGCTGCTAGGCCAAAGCCAAAGGCAAAAGCCTGCACCCAAAATAGCGATAGATCAAAGATGATAGCAGTGGCTGCTCCCACGCAAGCGCCCGCTGAAACGCCTAGAAGATCAGGGCTAACTAACTGGTTTTTAAAGACGCCTTGATAGGCCGCACCGCTCACGCTAAGAGCAGCTCCAACAAGGATAGCTGCGATGATGCGTGGGATGCGTAAATTTTCTATCACGTTTGTGATGTTGCTAGCTGCGCCATCTCCAAAACCAAAGCTGTGAGCCAGCACGCTAAAGACGTCGTTAAATGGTATGTAAAATCTACCAACGCCCAGTGCGACAAAGGCGCAAAGAAGCGTTAGTAGAGCTAAAAAGATAACAACTATTGAAAAATTTGCGTTTTTCATATCTTACTTGCTGCTACCGTCTGGATTTAGACCTTTTAAGATATAGCCGTACTCTGTATCGCTAAGATCGTGATTTAAGAACTCTTTATAAAACTCTTTTGTTTTTACTTTCATATCGACATCTTTAAATAGATCTGGTTGGATAGTCTTTGCTGCCCATAAAATTTGAAGCACGTTTTCAGCACCATATCTATCCCAGCTAAATACACCTTTTGGGTTACCATAAACTTTGCCGTTTTTAACAGCATTTGAGCCAGAGAATGCAGGGTGCTCTTTTATCTTTTTGATCTGTGCGTCTGTGTCATTGCCGCCAACGATGATGATATCAGGATTTGCATTGATGATCTCTTCAGCGCTAACTTCGATCATTGAACCTTCAGTATTGATAGCATTTACACCACCACCTAGCTTGATCCAAGTGTTTTGGATAGTGTTTATACCATCAACTTTTAGCAAATTCGCTCCGCCAAGAAGGTGAAGTACTTTTGGACGTTTAGCGTCAGGGATGTTTTTTGTTCTTGCTGTTACAAACTCAGAGTTATCATGGATTTTATTAGCAAGTTTTTCAGCTTTTTTTCTAGCATCATCAGTGCCTATAACTTCTGCTGTTGCGTAGATGCTTTTCTCCATATCTGGATAGTCTCTAAAGATCAAATTTACAGCACTAAAGCCGTTTTTGATAAGTTCATCTTGGTAGTTTTTGTTAAAAACTATGATAACATCAGGTGCAAGCTTAACAAGCTCTTCGATCTGAAGGTCTTTGCCGTTTAGTGCAGCTGGTAAATTTTTAAGTTTTGGATAGACGTGCTCAAACCACTTGTTGGTTTTGATCAGATCAGTTGTGGCTACAACCTTATCCATACCGCCAAGTGCTAGGATGATCTCGTTGTTTGCATTCCACAGTGCTGCGATCTTCTCAACCTTCTCAGGCACGCTTACTTTGACGCCTTTCATATCTGTGATGCTTCTAGCAGACTCGGCTGCGCTTAGGCTAAGAGCTGCAAAAAGTGAAGTAACAAGGCCTATTTTAGCCACTTTGTGCATGAAATTCATTTGCATATTTTTTCCTTTTTTCGTGTGAAATAGTTTGGTTGATATGTTACTGCTATTTACATTAATGTTATGTAAAATTTGCATGTTCATTGTGAAAAAATTGCATATTTTGTAAATTCATATAAAGCTAATAGGATAAATATTCTCTTTTTATTGATATATGTCATTAGTCACTATTTTGAAATGAGATAAACTTTCTCCTAAATTTTAAAAAAGGAGAATTGATGCGTGAATACAAAAGATACTGGCTCGCACTCGTTGCTGTGCTGGTAGTTTGCTTTAGTATTTTAGGCTACTACGGCGTTGAGGTTTATAGAAATTCGCCTCCAGTTGTAAATTTCACTGACGAAAATGGTAAGGTCGTGATCGATAAAGAGAGTATCTACAAAGGTCAAGAGGCTTGGCAAAGCATAGGCGGTATGCAAGTTGGCTCTGTTTGGGGGCACGGGGCATATCAAGCGCCTGATTGGAGTGCGGACTGGCTTCACAAAGAGCTAGTTGCCTTTTTAGAGATCAAATCTGATGAAATTTATCATCTAAAATACGCCGATCTAAACGACGAGCAAAAGGCAAATTTAAAGGTTTTGCTTAAAAAAGAGTATAGAGAAAATAGCGTAAAGGACGATAAATTTGTGCTAAGTACCGATAGACTAAAGGCGATAAGCCAAGTATCTAGCGAGTATGCTGCTCTTTTTGGAGATGATCCTAAGTTTAAATCTTTAAGAGAAGCTTATGCGATGAAGGAAAACACACTCCCAGGTGCAAGCGACAGAGCTGATCTAAACAACTTCTTCTTCTGGTCAGCCTGGGCGACAGCGACAAACAGACCTGGTAGCGAGGCAACATACACAAACAACTGGCCACACGAGCCACTAATCGATAACGTGCCAACAAGTGAGAATATCTTTTGGTCGATCGCAAGCGTCGTGATACTTCTAACAGGCGTTGGACTTCTTGTTTGGTTTAGCTCATTTTACGGCAAAAAAGATGATGAAAAGCTTGAGCCAATTAGCGAAGATCCGCTTAAAAAGCTAAATTTAACTCCGTCACAAAAGGCGCTTAAAAAGTATCTTTTCGTCACATTAGCCCTTTTTGCGTTTCAAATTTTAATAGGCGGCTTTACAGCTCACTACACGGTCGAAGGGCAAGAATTTTATGGCATAAATTTATCAGCCTACATCCCTTATTCGCTTGCTAGAACGTGGCATATACAAGCTAGCATATTTTGGATAGCGACTGGATTTTTAGCGGCTGGACTATTTTTAGCTCCGATCATAAATGGCGGCAAGGATCCAAAATTTCAAAAGCTTGGTGTTGATCTGCTCTTTTACGCGCTACTTATCCTTGTAGTTGGCAGTTTTGTGGGTGAGTATCTAGCCATCGCAAACATCATGCCTATAAATTTAAGCTTCTGGCTTGGACATCAAGGATATGAATACATCGATCTCGGACGTGTTTGGCAGATTATTTTATTTGTCGGTCTTGTCATCTGGATGTTGCTTTTACTTCGTGGATTTGCAGGCGGGTTTAAAAACAAAGGCGATAAAAATTTACTTGCTATCTTTGCTATGTCGGCGGTTGCGGTTGGCTTGTTTTACGGAGCAGGGCTATTTTATGGTCAAAGAAGTCCATTGCCAGTGATGGAGTACTGGCGCTGGTGGGTTGTACACCTTTGGGTTGAGGGCTTTTTTGAGGTATTTGCGACAGCATCACTTGCCTTTGTCTTTGTTTCTTTGGGTCTTGTCTCAAAAAGATTTGCGACATTTTCAACGCTTGCAAGTGCGTCACTCTTTATGATAGGCGGCATCCCAGGCACCTTCCATCACCTCTACTTTGCAGGCACTACAACGCCTATAATGGCTGTTGGTGCAAGCTTTTCAGCGCTTGAGGTCGTGCCTTTGGTCTTGCTTGGAGCTGAGGCGTATGAGCACTACAAACTCCAGTTTGCTCAAAGCTGGGCTAAAACGCTTAAGTGGCCACTTTACTGCTTCATCGCAGTTGCCTTTTGGAATATGCTAGGTGCTGGCGTATTTGGATTTTTGATAAATCCTCCGATTTCACTATTTTACATCCAAGGACTAAATACAACGCCAGTTCACGGACATGCGGCACTATTTGGTGTTTATGGATTTTTGGCACTTGGCTTTGTTTGGCTTGTGGCTACTTATCTATTTAAAGGGCAAGAATTTGATGAAAATCTGATGAAAGTTGGCTTTTGGGGACTAAATGCAGGACTTATGCTAATGATCGTGCTTTCACTACTTCCAATAGGAATTTATCAAGCATTTGCAAGCTTGGAGCAGGGCATGTGGTATGCAAGAAGTGCTGAGCTTTTACAACAGTCACACTTGCAAAATTTAAGATGGCTAAGGATGCTTGGCGATACAATTTTGATAATCGGCGGCATCTGCTTCTTTGCTCAGCTTTTAAAATTTATGCTTAATAAAAAGGCTTAAATTTATGGGGGCGCTTTGCCCCTTTATTTAAGCTATCTTTTCATAAAATAGTGCAAATTTAAAGGATAGAAATGATGACATTTTTAAAGAGAATTTGCGTTACATTTGTCGTGCTTTTGCACCTATTTTTGGCGTTTTTGGTTGATTTTTCATTTCCGCACTACGCAAGCGTGCAGATAACTGGCGGCGACGTAAAACGCATGGATAAAGATGGCATAATAGACGCCAAAAACCCAGCCGACGGCCCTGTAAGAGATGTCTATTTTATCTACACAAAAGATGCGAAAAACGCTGAAAAAGTTATGGCTTATAGAAACGAAGATACGGCGTGGGGCTTTCCATTTTATTTTAAATTTAACTCAGCCGACATCCAAGCCAAGGCTCAAGGCTTTACAAATAGCGATAAAAACGTCACTATCAAATACTATGGATATAGAATTTCTATGCTAAACGAGTTTAGAAACGCGATCTCGATAAAAGATAGCGGCACAAACACCAGCTGGCCTATCGCTAGCTACGTGCTTTACTTCATCTTATTTATCTCGCTTGTTATCTGGATAAGAAAGATAAA
>CAUQCU010000111.1:0-5822 GCA_963516555.1 Campylobacter concisus
CCATTTTAATACGAGTCGTAACTATCCTCATCCTCATCGCTATCTTCATAGTTGTAGTCGTTTTCGTCGTAGTTATAGTCATAGCTATCGCTACTATCCTCATCCTCGTCGTTAAATTCAGAGTAGTCTTCTTCTACCTCTTCGTAGTCAAAATCATCACTCATTTTTCTCTCCTTAAATTTTATCTTTGATATTTTCGATATACAAGCTTTGGCTTGGGAATGCAAAATTTAGACCATTTTGCTTTAAAATATCCATAATTTTTAGCATTACATCTTGTTTTACGTCTAAAAAATCGCCCCAAACGATAGTTTTTGCAAAGCAATAAACTAGGATATTTATCGAGCTATCAGCAAAGTCATCAACCACGACAAATAAATTTGACTTATATCCAGCGTAGTCATCAACTGAGACTATGTTTTGTCTATATTTTAGACCTCTTTTATTAGCCGCGATATCTTCGCTTTTAGCGATATCTGGGTGATTTATCAGCATATTTTTGATGTCATTTACACATTTTTTGATCTCATCTGTAGTTGGTCCATACTCGATGCCAATAACCATTCTTATGCGTCTGCCGACCTTTCTTCTGCTCCAGTTTCTAACAGGATCGCTTGCTAGCTTTGAGTTTGGCACGAAGATAAGAGCATTATCAAAGCTTCTAACTGTTGTTTTTCTAAATCCTATCTCAACGACTGTGCCCTCGATGTCGCCACAAACTATCCAGTCGCCTTGTGAAAATGAGTTGTCAAAGAGCATCATAACAGATGCAAAGAAGTTTGCGATGATGTCTTTAGCAGCGAAGGCAACAGCAAGACCACCGATACCAAGTGAGGCGATGAGTGCTGAGATATCAAAGCCAAGCTTTTGAAGGATCAGTAAAAGTGTGATGATTAGCACGATCACGTAGATCACTTTTAGCGCTAGGTTTATCACCTCTTTACGCTTGCTTTTTTGCGCGATCTTGTCGAGTATAGCGATGCCGTAGCCATTTAGTATGGTGAGGACAAGCCATGAAAATGCGACTATATAGATGATAGAAAAGATGTTTGCTACCGTTAGAGGCACTGGCACTGGATAAAATCCAACGCCGATACAGATATTTAGCGCATAGATGATAAGAAGTGCTGAGATCGGCTTTTTGATGATATCAACGATCTGATTTTTAGCCTCTTTTACCCCTTCGCCTGAAGCGACGAGTGACATCACCCAGTAGGTGAGCTTGGCTAAAATTCTAGTTAGCGAGACGAAAAATAAAAATATCGCAACGATAACAACGATCTTGCCGATGTTAAATTTGCTTGAATTTATGGCTGTTGTTTTGTTTATATATTCGACTGCATCGACTAAATTTAGCTCAGACAAGAGCATACTTGAGCTTAGAAGATCGGCGTTATTTTTAAGATAGGTTAAAATTTCTTCTTCACTCTCTTTTTTTAGCTCAAGGTCAAAAAAGGCGCTGTCATAAGAGCCTGAAGTGTCATTTAGTGAGTCTTTTAGATCTTTTATACTTACATAAGAATTTGTCTGTAAATTTAAAAGTCCATTATCTATCACATCTCTTATAGAATTTGCCTTAGCACCCTTTTTAAAGATCTCTTCAAGGCTAATAAGCGCTGAGTAGTAAGCGTAATCAACCTTCATCTTCTCAAGCTCGATAGCACTTTGGATGTAGGCATCCTTGTTTGACTGCTTCTCAAGTCTTGCAACCTTTTTTTCTAGTGCCTCTTTTTGCAGATTATATTTATTGATATCGCTTTGTGTTACCTCGATCTGCATGACGTAGTTTGGTATCTTTTCTAAAAGATCGCTCTTTTTCTTTTGAAGAGTGACCAAATTTGAGTTATCTATCTTTGAAGCGTTTGTATCTTTTTGCTGAGATTTTATGATATTTATCTGGCTGTTTATGGTTTGAATTTGATTTGTTATGCTGATGATATCGTCTTCTTGCGTTACGTTGTTATCAGCGCCAAAAAGAGTTATGAAAGAAAGCAGGATGATGGTTAGAAATTTACGCATTTTCGCCTCTTTTGTCCGCTAGAAGCTTAAATGTGCCCTCTTTTAAATCGTAGCTAAAAATTTCGCCAGTTTCTATGATGTAGTGCCAGCCATAAATTTGAAGCTTACCACTTTCATACTCCTCTTTTACATTTGGATAGGTCATTATGTTTTCGATCGAATTTATCACGTTTAGCCTCTCGGTTAGCCACGCCATTTTGGCTGGATCGTCGCTTGTAAATTTAAGCACTTCTCGTTTGATCGGCTCTATTAGCCTGATCCAGTTTCTAACGTTTGGGGTGTTTTTTAGCTTCTTTTCATCCACGTAAAGTGCCGCGCATCCACCACAATCAGAGTGTCCGCAGATGATGATATTTTTTATATTTAAAACTTCAAGCGCATACTCGATCGCCGAAGTGGTCGCCAAAAACTCTTCGCTCACCCTATAAGGTGGCACGATATTTGCGATATTTCGCACCATAAAAAGCTCGCCCGGCAGGCAGTTTGTTATCAAATTTGGCACGACCCTTGAATCCACGCATGATATGAAAAGCGTGTGCGGATCTTGCTTGTGTTGCAGACTTTTAAAGAGCTCTTCATGCTCTAAAAAACCATCTTCCATAAATTTTACTGCACCTTCAAGTATTGAATCATCCATAAAATTTATCTCCATTTTTTATATTTTTATCGCGATTATAGCAACTTTTATTTAATCAAAAAAATGCCCTCTAAAATGGACTTTAAACTAATATTTTTTATTAAACTTCTTTTTATATATTGTTTAATTATTTTAGGCTAAACTCACCGCAAAAATTCATAAGGAGAAAAAATGAGTTTGTATGATAGAAACTACGCTAAGCAAAATCAAGAGGAGCTTGCGTATTCTCAAAGCTCACTAAGCACTTTTATAAAACAAACTTATCAACTTTTTGCAGCATCACTACTTTCAGCTACTGCTGGCGCTTATGTAGGCATTAGTATCGCTGGCGTTTTTGCGGCAAATAGATTTTTGTTTTGGGGACTTGTGATACTTGGGTTTGTTCTACTTTTTGGACTAATGGCGGCTAAACGCAAAGAGGGATTAAATTTAATACTCCTTTTCGCATTTACATTTGTAAGTGGCCTTACGCTAACTCCGCTACTTTCAGCGATCCTTGCTATGCCAAGTGGTGCTAGTATCGTGGCTCAAGCATTTGGCTTGACGACAGTTGCATTTGGTGCTCTAAGCGTCTTTGCGATGAATACAAAGCGCGACTTTACGACTATGGGCAAGATGCTATTTATAACTTTGATAGTTATCATAGCAGCAGCAGTTATTAACATTTTCGTTAAAAGCACGATGTTTCAGCTCGTAATTGCAAGCATTTCAGCGATATTATTTAGTGCCTATATACTTTATGACACACAAAATATCGTTCGTGGAAACTATGAAACACCAGTTGAGGGTGCAGTTGCTTTATATCTTGATTTTGTAAATTTATTTACATCATTACTACAAATTTTAGGCATTTTTAATAGAAATGACTAATGACGAGCGCATCTACCGAGTGATAGATGCGAATTTAAATAGGCTAAAAGAAGGGCTTCGCGTCGTTGAAGATATAAAAAGATATGTCTTTGACGACGCTAAGCTCGCCTATAAGATAAAATCTCTCCGCCACAAGGCAAAGATCCCACAAAAAGAATTTTTAAAATTTAGAAATTCTCAAAACGACGTTTTAAAAACCAGCACAAAAAGCGAGCAAGAAAGATCAAATTTAGACGAAATCATCACTGCAAATTTCAAGCGTGCCCAAGAGAGCGCTCGTGTGCTTGAAGAGTGCTTTAAGCTTGTAAATTTAGAGCGAGCCGAGCTTTTTAAAAGCATAAGATACGAGCTTTATGAGCTTGAAAAAGAACTTTAACTAAAAATTTAAATCTTTTCTTGTATAATCGCAAACTATTTAAAAAATTTAAAGGAAATTTCGTGAGTTTAATATTTTTAATCTTGCAATTTGTTCTAGCTGTCGTTATCACGATCGCAGTTTTACTCCAAAAGAGCTCATCTATCGGTCTTGGAGCATACAGTGGAAGCAACGAGAGCCTTTTTGGAGCAAAAGGACCAGCTGGGTTTTTAGCTAAATTTACCTTTGTGGTAGGCGTTTTGTTTATCCTAAACACACTCGCACTCGGATATTTTTACAACAAAGATCTAAAACGCTCTATCGTTGATAGTGTCGATAGCAAATCTCTAGTCATACCAAAATCAAACGACGTGCCAGCAGCTCCTAGCGCACCACAAAATCCAGTAAAATAACAATGATAAAAACGTTTTTAGCGTCACTTTTGACGCTAACGTTTGCTTTGGCAGACGCTCACATCCTAGTTTATCACCGCTTTGACGATCCAAGACACGTTAGCACAGATATTTCTATCCAAAATTTAAGAGAGCAGTTTGAATACTTTAAAAACAATGGCTTCGAAGTTGTCAAGCTATCAAGGCTTGTCGATGCGGTAAATGCTGGCGAACCGATCCCTGATAACTGGATCGTTATCACCGTTGATGATGGATACAAAAGCTTTTACAATAACGCTCTTGAGCTTTTTAAAGAGTATAACTACCCATTTGCTTTGATGGTCTATGTAGAGGCAAGCGCGAACAAATATGGCGATTATCTAGACTTTGATCAGATCAAAGAGCTAGAAGCTTACGGAGAGATCGGCTATCACTCATACGCTCATCCAAGGATGACTAAACTTAGCGATGAGGCCTTAAGAGAGGACTTTGTAAAGGGCGTTGAGACCTTTGAAAAGCATATGGGTTATAAGCCTAAATACTTCGCAGTGCCTTACGGGGAGATCGATAGCAGGGTCGTCTCTTTGGCAAAAGAATTTGGCTTTTTGGCACTTTTAAATCAAAACTCAGGCGCAGTTTCAGATAAAAGCGATGTTTTTGATCTTTACAGAACGCCAGTGATGAATGGCACAAAGATAGCGCTAACTTTTAATAGTAAATTTTTAAATGCCGAGTGGATATTTCCAGAGGGCTATCCGCAAAACAATGCGATCGACAAGCTCATCATCAAGACCGACACTAACGCAAGTGAGGGCAGTTTTTTCATGTCTGGCTTTGACGACTTTAGAAAAGTACCTATGACAAATGGCGTTTTTGAGTGTAAATTTAACCCACCGCTTGATAAACGCAAAGTGTTAATGTCGCTAAAAGTAGATCATCACCGAAGCACAAAACTTCTAATAAAGGACACCAATGCTAAATAAAATTTATGATACCCAAAAAGAGGGTTGCGAAAAGGCGATCGCTTCTTTAAAGCGCGATTTTACAACGCTTAGAACTGGCAAGGTAAATATCAACATCCTAGATAACGTCATGGTTGATTATTATGGCTCGCCAACTCCGCTTAATCAAGTAGCCACTGTGCTTACGAGCGACGCTTCGACTATCGCTATCACGCCTTGGGAAAAGAGCATGATAAAAGCGATCTCATCAGCCATCCAAGCTGCAAATATCGGCGTCAATCCAAACAGCGACGGCGAGAGCGTTAAGCTATTTTTCCCACCAATGACCGTCGAGCAACGCCAAGAAAATGCAAAACACGCAAAAGCTATGGGCGAAAAGGCAAAAGTTAGCATAAGAAACGTGAGAAAAGATGCAAACGACGAGGTCAAAAAGCTTGAAAAGGACAAAGCTATAACCGAAGACGAGAGTAAAAAAGGTCAAGACGAGGTTCAAAAGATAACTGACACCTACACCACAAAGATCGACACTCTCGTAAAAGAGAAAGAAGCTGAGCTTTTAAAAGTATAAATTTCATTTAGAAATTTGC
>CAUQCU010000112.1:0-5699 GCA_963516555.1 Campylobacter concisus
CATCTAAATTTGATAGATCGCTACATCGCGCAAAATGGCTCTATGGCGGTGCTGGATCGCTTGGGCAAGGCAAATTTTGCCAAGATAAAAGAGAAGGTTAGAGAAAAACTCTTCGCGATCGCCTCAAAGATCGTGGCGATGGCAGCAAAAAGGGAGCTAATCGCAGGCAAAATTTTACAAAAAGAGGATATCTCTTATCTAAATTTCGTCCAAGACGCTGGCTTTTCATATACGAGTGATCAGCAAAAAGCGGTGAATGATATAAAAGATGAGCTAAAAAGCGGAAAAGTTATGGATAGGCTGCTTAGCGGAGATGTTGGCTTTGGTAAGACTGAAGTTGCGATGAATGCCATATTTACCTGCATAAAATCAGGCTTTAGCGCATTTTTCTTCGTGCCAACGACACTTCTTAGCTCGCAGCACTACAAGACGCTAAGCCAAAGATTTAGCAAATTTGGCATAAAGGTCTTTAGGCTGGATCGCTTCTCAAGTGCTAAAGAAAAATCAAGCTTGCAAAAAGCGCTAAAAGAAAGTGAGCCAATAGTTTGCGTGGGTACGCATGCGCTTCTTGGCGTAAAGGCTGAAAATTTAGGGCTTATCGTCGTTGATGAAGAGCATAAATTTGGCGTTAAGCAAAAAGAGCAGCTAAAAGAAATTTCTCAAAACTCACACATCTTAAGTATGAGCGCCACGCCGATACCAAGAAGCCTAAATATGGCGCTTAGTAAGATAAAAACATATAGCATTTTAGCCACTCCGCCAAGCTCTAGGCTGGATGTGAGAACAAGCGTGAGAGAGTGGGACGAAAAGGTTGTCAAAGAGGCGATCATGCGTGAGCTAAGACGTGGCGGACAGGTCTTTTACATCCACAACCACATCGCAGACATCGAGCAGACGGCAAATGATCTAAGAAAAATTTTGCCAAAGCTTAGAATTTTGATACTTCACTCAAAGGTAAATGCGAAAGTCACTGAAGATGAGATGATGAAATTTGAGCGGGGCGAGTATGACCTACTACTTTGCACCAGCATCGTTGAAAGCGGCATCCACCTGCCAAATGCAAACACTATAATTGTAGAAAATGCTAATAAATTTGGCATGGCTGACCTGCACCAGCTGCGCGGTCGCGTGGGTAGAAGCGACAAGCAGGCTTATTGCTACTTTTTGGTTGAGGATAAAGATGCCATTAGCAAGGACGCTCTAAAACGACTTGTCGCACTTGAGGGCAACTCATTTTTGGGCGCTGGCTCGGTGCTAGCCTATCACGACCTTGAGATAAGAGGTGGGGGTAACATCATCGGCGAGGCGCAAAGCGGTCACATCGAAGCTATCGGCTACTCGCTATATCTAAAGATGCTAGAAGATGAGATAAATAAGCTTCTTAATCAAGACTCTGCAAAGCTTGACAAGATCGATATAAAACTTAGTGTGAGTGCCTTTTTAAATCAAGAATTTATAAGAGAAGATAGGCTAAGGCTTGAAATTTATAGACGCCTTAGCAAGTGCAAAGAGGTGGGCGAGGTCTATGAGATACAAAGCGAGCTTGAGGATAGATTTGGCAAGATAGATACCTTTACAAAGCAGTTTTTAGACGTCATCATCATCAAAATTTTAGCCCTAAAAGCTGGCATAAAGACGATCTCAAACAGCGAACAAAATATACTAATAACAAAAAATGACGACGAGAAGATCAGGCTAAAGTCACGCAGCAAGGACGACGACGATGTTTTGGCTGAAATTTTGGTCTATCTAAGAAAGGATAAGAAATGATAGATTGGGGTATGAAGTACGCAGCGATTTATAAGAGCACAAAAGGGATGTTAAAACCGGTTGAGGATATTGATTTTGTCGATATCGACTCACTTTATGGGCTAGAGAAACAAAAAGAAATTTTGCTAAAAAATACTAGAAATTTTATAGCTGGCGGCGAGGCAAATCACGTGCTTCTTTGGGGTGAGAGAGGATGTGGCAAGTCAAGCCTTGTAAGGGCTGTTTTTACTAAATTTTATAAAGAGGGACTTCGCATCATTGAGATCGGCTGCGAGGATCTAAAATATCTTGGCGACATCATCGATGAGATCAGAAAGAGCGAGTTTAAATTTATCATTTTTTGTGACGACCTAAGCTTTGAAAATGGCAGCAATGAGTATAAATTTCTAAAGCCTATCATGGACGGCTCTATCCAAAAGCCGCCTAAAAACGTCCTTTTATACGCCACATCAAACCGCAGACATCTAATAAGCGAGTTTAAAAGCGAAAATGAAAACTCAGAGCTAATAGACGGCGAAATTCACTACAGCGATGCAGCTCAGGAGAAAATTTCTCTCTCAGACCGCTTTGGTCTTTGGATCAGCTTTTATCAAGGCAATTACGATGAGTACTTAAAAATGGTTGATTTTTACTTCAAAGACTACACTGGCGACAAAGATGAGCTTCACACGCTTGCTAAAAATTTCGCCACCATAAGAGCTAGCAGAAGTGGTAGGACTGCAAAGCAGTTTTATCTAACTTTTAAAGAAAATTTAAAATGAGATCAACTGATCTATTTTTAACTCTGCTAAATCATAAAAGTAGAAATTTAGACGAGCTAAAATGGCCAGGTGAGGGCACTTTCGAGGTCATTTTGGGCGCTATTTTGGTGCAAAATACCAACTGGAAAAACGTTGAAAAAGCGCTAGATAATCTAAAAAAAGCAGGCAAAGATAGCTTGCAAGGCATTTGCGCGCTTGAAAACAGCGAGCTTGCTACGCTCATAAAGCCAAGTGGTTTTTACAACACAAAGGCAAAACGGCTAAAGACGCTTTGTCTGACTATAAAAAATGAATTTGAGGATTTTGAAAATTTCAAAGAAAATGCAAGCCGCGAGTGGCTCATAAGCGTAAAAGGCGTTGGGGCTGAGACTTGCGACGCAATACTGGCATACGCCTGCGGCAAGCCTTACATGGTCGTTGATGCTTATGCGCTTAGGATAATGGCATATTTTGACTACATTTTTGAGAGCTACGACGAGGCGGCTGAGTGGTTTAGTTCGCTTGATTATGATGAAATTTATAAATTTCTTGATAGCGTGAAATTTGACGAGAGTGAGGTTTTAAAGCTTTATCATGCGCTTATTTTGGAGTTTTGCAAAGAGAATTTCAAAGGCAAAATTTTAAGCCAAAGCGGACAAGAGGTGCTTGATAGCATTAAAAACTAAATTTTTATTTTAAATTTAGCACAAATTAGGACTTTTTATGTTTTATTTTAAATTCTATGCTAAATTTACAAGAAATTTATTTTAGGAGGAGTGATGATCTACGATAACATCGTAAAAACGATCGGTAATACACCTATCGTAAAGGTTAAAACAGGTGCTGATGAGGCTGAAATTTACGTAAAATTAGAGTTTTTTAACCCAGGTGGCTCTGTAAAAGATAGGATTGCATTTAATATGATCACTAAAATGCTAGCTGATGGCACGCTAAAACATGGCGACACTATCGTTGAGCCAACAAGCGGCAATACAGGTATCGGCGTAGCTATGTGCGGTGCTGCACTTGGTTTTAAAGTGATTCTTTGCATGCCTGAGAGTATGAGTATCGAAAGACGCAAGATCGTTGCAGCTTATGGTGCTCATCTTGAGCTAACTCCTGCAGCTGGCGGTATGAAAGCGGCGATCGCAAAAGCTACTGAGCTAGCTTCTCAGCCAAATCACGTAATGCTAAGCCAGTTTGAAAACAAGTATAACCCACAAGCTCACGAGCTAACAACAGCTGCTGAGATCGTGGCTGATTTTAGCAAGCTTGATGCCTTTGTAGCAGGCGTTGGCACAGGCGGCACGATAAGCGGCGTGGCAAAGGTTCTAAAAGAAAAAGGCTATGACACTAAGATCATCGCAGTAGAGCCTGAGGCATCACCGGTTTTAAGTGGCGGCAACCCAGGACCACATAAAATTCAAGGCATCGGAGCTGGATTTTTACCAAATACAATGGATATGAGCCTAGTTAGCGAAGTAGAAAAAGTAAGCAACGATGACGCACTAAACGCAGCTAGAGCGATCGCAAAGAGTGATGGTTTGATGATAGGCATAAGCGGCGGCGCTTCTTACGTGGCTGCAAAAAGAGTGGCTAAAAGACTTGGCGCTGGCAAAAAAGTGCTTTTCATAGCTCCAGATAACGGCGAGAGATACCTAAGTACAGAGCTTTACGGAGCGTAAAAATATGTGGGAGAGTCTAAAAGAGCTAGTTCAAACCGTCCGTGAAAAAGACCCATCGGTGCATAGTTGTTGTTTTTTGGCGATACTTATAAACACTCCTGGCATCCATGCGGTTTTGTTTCATAAAATTTCTCATTTTTTATATGAGAAAAAGTGGTTTTTTCTAGCTAGACTCATCTCGCAAATAGCAAGATTTCTAACAGGCATCGAGATCCACCCAGGGGCCAAGATCGGTAGGAGATTTTTCATAGATCACGGCATGGGCGTGGTTATCGGCGAGACGGCCGAGGTCGGTGATGATGTGATGATGTATCATCAAGTGACACTTGGCGGTACTGGAAAAGAGTGTGGCAAACGCCATCCGACCATTAAAAATGGCGTCACCATCGCAGCTGGCTCAAAGATACTTGGAGCTATCACGGTCGGTGAAAATGCCAAGATCGGCGCAAACTCAGTCGTGCTAAAAAACGTCCCAGCAAACGCAACCGTAGTTGGCATACCAGCAAGAGTTGTCAGAGTAAATGGGACGAAATTTGAGCCAGAATTTATCATTTAAAATTTAATTTTACTCTTACTACACCATAAAAATGCAAATTTTTGATACGGCAAATTTACTATCCACTATGCTGCCAGTGTTTTTTAGCTTTGCGCTGCCTATTATAATATTTGTCATTTTAGTAAATTTGATAACAAAATTTATCAGGCGAAAACTGCGCCAAAAAACTTATGTAAAATTTAATCAAAGAAATATAGCTGATACGTTTAGCGCAAAAGAGATAGCAAAAAAATTTGGCAAAAACGCAAAAGATGTAAATTTGGCTTTGCTAAATTTGGGCTTTATAAAAAAATGTGACAATGGCTACAACGTAACAGATGTTGGCAAATACTATGGTGGCATGCAAAACTACTGCATGGGTAGGGCTAGCGTTAGGTGGGATGAGAGGATAGTTTATAACGAAAATTTCGTAGATGAGATAATGAAAAATACCGCAAAAACGGCCAAAGAAGAGCAAAAAGAAGATTTTAGAGAGAAATTTAAGGCTGAATACCGAACTAACGACGGCCACTACGTAAAAAGCAGGGCCGAGCTAGCCATCGCAAACTGGCTTTTTGCTGAGGGCATAGCCTACGCTTATGAAAAAAGAGTGCCGATAAAAGAGAACATATATTGTGATTTTTACATACCAAAAGGCAAGGTCTATGTTGAATTTTGGGGCTTGGAAGATGACGAGGCGTATATAAAAAGAAAAGAGCAAAAGATAGAGCTTTATAAAAAATACAATCTAAATTTAATAGAAATAGACAACAATACAATCAACAACATCGATGACTATCTGCCAAAAGAGCTTTTGAAATTTGGTGTGAGTTTAAATTTATAGAAAAAGGGGCGAGCGCCCCTATAATTATTTTAGTGTTTGGATGTATTCTGCAACTGCTTTGATGTCGTCGTCGCTCATTGGAGTAGCGATAGGTTTCATCATAGCACCAAGACCAAAATTATTTG
>CAUQCU010000113.1:0-5641 GCA_963516555.1 Campylobacter concisus
CCGATAGGTAAAACTCTGCCAGTTAGCGTGATCTCGCCAGTCATTGCGATGTCGTGTTTGACCTTTGTGTCAGTCAGTATCGATGCGATCGCAGTTGCCATCGTGATGCCAGCGCTTGGGCCGTCTTTTGGCACCGCACCCTCTGGCACGTGCAAGTGAAGATCATAGCGTCTATAAACGTCACTGGCTTCTAGCTTGTGTTTGTCATCGTCAAATTTTGGCACGATAGTCATCGGTACTTTTAGCTTTTTGTTATCGATCAGCACTTTTACCACGCTAAATGCGATCTGAGCGCTCTCTTTCATCACGTCGCCTAGCTGACCGGTGATCTGCATATTGCCTTTGCCTTGGATCCTGATAGCCTCGATCCTTAGCACGTCGCCACCGACACTAGTCCACGCAAGACCATTTACTAGGCCGATCTGATCTTTCTTGTCCGCTGGCTCGATCTCATAGACCTTTTTCTCTAAAAACTCTTTTAAATTTTTAGCTGTAACGCTGATCTTGCCCTCATTCTTTTTAGTGAGGATATTTTTGGCGACTTTTCTTAGTATGTCAGCGATCCTGCGGCGTAAATTTCGCACGCCACTCTCTCTTGTGTAGTCGCTGATGATTAGCTCAAGTGCCTCTTTGCTGATACTAACGTCGCTTGGTTTTAGACCGTGTTTTTTAAGCTCTTGGGGCAAGAGATATTTTTTAGCGATCTCAAATTTCTCTTGTGGGGTATATGAGCTAAGCTCGATAAACTCCATCCTGTCGCGAAGTGCAGCTGGCATCATGCTCACGTCATTTGCTGTGGCGATGAAGATGATCTTGCTAAGATCGATGTTGAAATTTAGGTAGTAGTCTCTAAATTTATTATTTTGCTCTGGGTCTAAAATTTCAAGTAAAACCGCGGTCGGATCGCCTCTATAGCTTCTGCCAACCTTATCGATCTCGTCTAAAACAACCACTGGGTTCATCTGCTTGGCTTCTATGAGTCCTTGCACGATGCGGCCTGGCATAGCGCCTATATAGGTGCGGCGGTGACCTCTTAGCTCGTTTACGTCCTCAAGTCCGCCAAGTGCGATCCTAACTAGCTCACGCTTTAGCGCCTTTGCGATCGAGTTTGCAAGGCTTGTTTTACCCACGCCTGGAGGGCCTGCAAAGCATAAAATGGCGCCGTTATTTACCTTTTCGCCAACACCCCTAAGCTCCAAAAGCTCACGCAATGCAAAATACTCCTCTATGCGCTCTTTTGGCTTCTCTAAACTGTAGTGATCGGCATTTAGGTGCTTGCTCACTTCGGCGATAGATGACTTTTTCTTAGCTATGTTTTCAAATGGAATTTCAAGTACCCAGTCAAGGTAGCTTTGCAAGGTATTTGCGTCGGCTGAGTCTGGGTGCATGCGAGAGAGCTTGTCTATTTGCTTTTTGATCTCTTTATAGGCGTCCTCAGCCATAAATTTCTTCTTCGCATCAAGCTTTTTGCGGTACTCTTCAAGCTCCTCTTCACGGCTCGTATCCGCTCCAAGCTCAGCTTGAATTTGCTTTAGCTGCTCTTTTAAAAAGTACTCTTTGTTTGTCTTGTCGATCTTTGAATGAACCTTATTTTTGATCTCTTTTTGAAGTTTGTTTGCCTCGATCTCTTCGATGACATAATCGATGAGCTTTAGTAGGCGCTGCTCTAAATTTTCTTCGACAAAAAAGCTATAAGCGATCTGTTTTTTTAGGCGAAGCGCGCTTGAGACTAGGTCGCAAACTCTGATCGCTTCAGCGCTCTCTTCGATCGTTTTTAAAAGATCAGGTGGGAAAAAGTGGCTAAACTGCGAAAGCTCTCTTACTTTTTCTCTTAAAACCACGATGAGAGCGTCAGTTTTGACCTGTGATGGGCGCTTGACGTGAAGCATATCGACGATGCCACGGAGTGGGTTTATGCCTGATTGTTTTAAAATTTTACCTTTGTCGATGCCCTGAAATAGTACTTTTACGCGTCCGTCAGGTAGGGGCACACGGCGCATTATCGTGCCGATCACGCCTGCGTCATAGATGCCGTCAAAGTCTCTAGCGCCGTCTTGCTGTGGCTTTGTAGGCACGACAAGGATCGGCGTTTCTCCTTGTATGGCAAGCTCAAGCGCTTTTAAATTTTCTTCGTCGCTCAAAAAAAGCGGCGTTATCATAAATGGATATAAAAATAGCTCGTCCTCAACTATGATAGGTATCTCAGTTGGGAAGCCTTTGTTTTCGTTTATTTGCAAAATTTCTCCTATTCAAACAGTTTTCTATACCATGCCACGTCAGGTTTGATAAGGTCTGAGTTTTTAAACGGCGACTCTTCTAGCTTTTGCTCGTAAATTTTAGCCGAAACATCACGGCCAGTTCTCTTGTAAAGATCTGCTATTTGCATATCTAAGAAGTAAAGAGCAAGTTTAAATTTGATAAGCATGGTCTCGATAAGCGGCTTATACTCGGTATTTGGATACATATAAAGAAATTTCTCGATCTCAGTTACGCTATCTTCCATTAGCTTTTGGTTGCGGTTTGGCTGGGTAAATGAGTCAAAATTTGCTTTTATCTTTAGATACTGGGCAAATTCTGTTTTTGGGCCGTTATCGCCGTATCTTTTGATGTATTCATCAAGATAGTGATTTGCCATTAGATACTCTTCGTCATTTGCGTGAGCTTGGGCAAGGATGAGTAAAATTTGCTCCAAAAGTGGGCTTGCAACGTGCTCGCTAGCCATTGAAACGTAGTGTTTATCAGCTGACTCCAGATCACCATCTTTTATGTCAGCGATGACTTGAGCGTACCACTCGTCTGGAGTTAGATTGTAAAGTTCGGTGTATTTTTCAGCACAACCACTAAAAAGCCCTAAAAGAGCTACGACTGCTAGAAATTTAGAAAATTTTTTCATGCTTTTCCTTAAAAATTTTAAATTCGCTTATTTTACATTTTTTGGCATTATTTTTGTATAAATTTTTTAAAACTATGCTAAAATAAGGCAATTTTACAAAACAGGAGTTAGTATGATTTTTAGTGTTAAAAGCCCTATTTTAGGCTTCGAGCATATCAAGACGATGGAACTTATTGAGCTCGATAAATTTTTTGTTAAGCTAGCGAGCAAAGATGATGAAACATCCTTTACAATGATAAATCCTTTCGCGTTAAGAAGTTATGAATTTGACATCCCAAGCTACTATGAAGAGCTTATGGACATTAAGGAGAGCTCACAACTTAGAATTTACAACATCATCGTAGTTGCCCTTCCGCTTGAGAAATCAACCGTAAATTTCGTGGCTCCTATCGTTTGCAATATGGACAATATGACTTTATCTCAAGTAGTGCTTGACGTTACAAAATATCCACAATACGGACAAGCTGAAATGATAGAAAATTTCATACAAAAATAACAAACAAGGACGTTTAGAGCTCTTAGCTCTAATTACATTAAGGAGATTGTAATTTGAAAATTCCTTTTTTATTCCTATTTTCTTTTATCTATGTTTTTGGTGATGTTGATCCTGATGCTCTTGTATTGCCAGCTAGTGTCGGTGAGTGCTCCGCAGAGCAAACTGCAAGCTGTAACGGAAAAGTTTGTAAGATCGACTTTGATGGCATGAAGCACTGCGTTACGCCTGCTCAAGATACATGGGTGGTATATCCAGATAAGCCAAATGATAGCAATAGTCAACCAGTAACACTAGACGGATATCTTGATAATAACAATCCAGACAATACACTTGGTAAGCAAGATAAATTTACAAGAATTTTTGGTGATATGGACGTTATCGGAGCCAGTGTTATCATGCCAAGAGTGCTTGGCTATAACTTTGATCCAAAGTCAAGTGCTGCTGGAGGCGATCCTTTGGTTGAAACCTCTCAGATTGTTGAAAAGGCATATGTCAATGAAGAGTCGAGCCTAGCTGGTAGGAGATTTAGAAACTCATCTAGCGCAACTTTTAAATTTGAAAATAAAAGTGAGTTTGAACGAAATAATATAGATGGAAAAAAGATAAAATACGCAAGACTCTACTGGGGCGGCGCCATATATGGTGAACGAACCGCAGAATACCAGCTACTAAAGAATTTATTTGAAGATATTTTTGGCTACTCAAGCGTTAAATTTAAAACACCAAAAGGAATATACACTGTAAAAGCTGATTATGATGATATCAAGTGGGAGAGTTCATTTACTTCTTATAATAAAAACTCAGTGCCAAGAGATACTTACTACCCATACTGCTATCACAAAGATCACCCAAATGATAAAACATATGCAAATTGGTGCGGTGAGTCAAGTGGTAATTACAAAGATGCAGTTCACTATAATACAGCTGACCCAAACAAAACAGCCCAAAGATCAAATTTAGGCGCAAGAAGTGGCGCATCGTACTTTGTCTATCAAGCAAGTGCTGATGTAACTAAACTAGTACAAGATAGCCTTGGCACAACTGAGGCTGGCAGGACATTTGCTGTTGGCAACATCGCATCAACCATCTTTAAATTATCTAGGAACTACAACTATAATGTAACGATAAGTAATGAGACAAGGACTTTAACATTATCTTATGGTGCGGTTTTATATGGTGATGGAGGCTGGATATATAGCTATGTACCATCTCAGTTTGGTGGTTGGAGCTTAGTTATAGTATATGACTTCGGCGACAAGGTCGGAGAGACAGAACACATAAAACCAAGGGATGTTAATATCTATAGTGGTATGGCAAATATCTCGCCTAATGTTGAAAGAAACAAAGTATTGCAAAGTGCACAAAAAACAGAGATAAATTTAAAATTTGAAGACTTTTTTACTCCATCTGCTGGAACTATAGATTCTAGTTTGGCATTTATGGGTTTTGGTGGACGCAAAGAGATCACAGGTGAAGATATAATGATAAAAAAGAAAGATGGTCCATTCGAGAGTCTTTTTACTGCCGCATCTCCGTCAGGATTAAATTTACAACACAATCAGTTTGACTCATCTATAACGAGATTTGGCAAACTTGCCAATGTAAATAAAAAATATAATGCAATGATGGATCTAGATATATTTGATATATCAAATTTCATGTCACATAGGCAAAGTGAGGTTGATATTAAGTTTAACGTAAAGGCTGAAAAGATAGGTGACAATATCCAAGGCGATAGGATAAATCTTGGAATGGCTGGTTTTTCAACGATACTTTATGACCCTGAAGTTTGTTATGAAGAAAAAATTTATGTTAGCAGAGATGGCGATAAGGATAATTTCCCTGAGAAATTAGAGTCAAATGTTACAACAACCATTAAGCCAGGAATGTTGCTAAAGGTTCTAACGAAAATAAAAAATAAAGGAAATGAAGATGCAAATAAAAGTGTTATAAAAGTTAAATTTGATCCTAAATTTATGACTTATTTAGATAATACTAGCTGTATAGAATTTTGGAAAACAGCAAGTCCAAATGATGTATCTTTAAAGAGAAGGTGTCCTATGGATGATAACGGAAATATATATTATTCTAAGAAATTAAGTGATCAAAGTCTAAGATTTAATGTAGGAGATAACGCTAGCACTACCGAGGGTGGAATTCTTAAAAAATTATACGGTAATTCAACAGATATTAGATTTATAGGAACTGCAAAAACCGAATATCATAAGATAGATTATACGGCTGAATATGAA
>CAUQCU010000114.1:0-5569 GCA_963516555.1 Campylobacter concisus
GTTAAAGCCTATCCAGCACATCTCCCAGTTGCCAAAGCAATAATCCCTAACAGCTACGATCTTAGTGTCGTCGTTTGTAAGCTTTTCACCAAGTCTTACTTTTGTAACATCTGCTGGATCAACTGGTATCCAACCATAGCCTTTTAAGTAAAACTCGGCCCTGCAGTGTTGTCCGCCTGAAATTTTAGCCACGCCGTCTTTTGCGCTACCCATTTGATCTGAAAATCTAGACTGACCAACCCTGATACCAAAAATTTCTCTTGCTGGGATGCCAACTGATCTGCAAAGTCCCACAAAAACTGAGTTTATGTCGGTGCATTTGCCAACTAGTTTGCCACTTTCTAGGATCGCTTTAACATCGCCCGTGCCACATCCAAGGACGCTGTTATCACGCTGCATAGTGTTTGCAACCCACGTATATATCGCTTTTGCACGCTCCAAATCGCCCTTTAAATTTCCAACGATATCTAGCGCTTTTGCCCTTACGACGCCATCTGTTGGGATGTGTGAAGTTGGTTTTAAAAACTCCAAAACAGCAGGATCGACCTTCTCATTTGGATCGAAATTTACCTTGCTAAAGTCGGTATTGCGCTCTGTTGTTTGGATCTTAAACTGGATATTTAAAATAGGTCTTTGCTCATTTTCTTCAAATTCGCCATACATTGTTGGTATTAGCGTGTCTGAGATATAGACGTTTTTAGCGGTTGTGTTTATGACGTAGTCTTGGGTTAGTTGCTGATAAGTGGTGCTTAGTGGGAGCGGTAGCCAAATTCTCGAGCTTTTGCCCTTTTCAAGAAGCAGATGTTTGAAATTTACATCAAAATTTCTAACTACTGGGTTTGCTGGCTCATCGCTAGCTAGGGTGACACTTGGAAGCAGACTTGCTGCACCTAAAAAACTACTGAATTTAAAAAAATCTCTTCTTTGCATAAAATGCCTTTTGCTTAATCTTAGCCAAACTTGGCTCTAAAACTGCCTGCTATTCTAGCATAAAATTTTTATTTATGATAAAATCCGCCACATGAAAAAGATTATATTTTTAGGCTTTATAGCGCTATTTTGCAATGGTTGTCTTTATATGAACGAGCGTGGAGTTTCGACGCAATATTATAATGATTGTAAAGAGTATTATGACGCGACTGGCACCTATCAAAAAGAGTGTCCGCACAACATCGTCGACTGGAAATAGCGTGGATCTTAGCAAATTTAACGAGCAGCAAAAGCAAATTTATAATAGGATAGAAAATCTAGCAAATTTTGATTGCGAATTTAGCCTTAGTGAGAGCGTAAATGTCAAATTTAAAGAGCTGGACGCTGCAAGCAAAGATGAAATTTACAACCTCGCCCTTAGCCTAAAGCCTTGGCGAAAAGGGCCATTTTTGCTTGATAATATATATATAGATAGCGAGTGGCAAAGTTTTATTAAATTTAATATCCTTGCCCCACACCTAAATTTAGCTGGCAAGTGCGTGGCTGATGTTGGGTGTAATAATGGATATTATATGTTTAAGATGCTTGAGTACGGCCCAAAAAGCATAACTGGCTTTGATCCTAGCGTGCATACATATTTGCAGTTTGCTTTTTTAAATAAATTTATCCGCTCAAATATCGCTTACGAGCTTCTTGGAGTAGAGAGCTTGCCTGAATACGCAGCGAAATTTGACACCATTTTTTGCCTTGGCGTGATATACCACAGAAGCGATCCTATAAAGATGCTAAAAGAGCTAAAAACCGCGCTAAATCCTGGTGGCGAGCTATTTTTAGATACGATGTATATAGATATGGATGGCGACTTTGCGCTAAGTCCAAAGGATAGATACTCAAAAATCCCAAATATCTACTTTGTGCCAACGCTTAGTGCGCTTCAAAACTGGTGCGAGAGGGCTAAATTTAAGGATTTTAGCTTGCTTGATACAAAGGCGACTGATCTAAATGAGCAGCGAAAAACGCAGTGGATAGACGGAGAGAGTCTTGGAAATTTCTTAGACCCAGACGATAATACAAAGACCATCGAGGGCTACCCAGCTCCAAAAAGAGCCTACGTGAGAGTTAAAATTTAAGGATAAATATGGCAGATGAAAATATTTTTGAAGCAAAAGACGAATCGCAAATAATCCTCCCAGAGGACGAAAACCCACTAAGAAACGAGATAAAAACAGCACCTTTAACAAAGCTAAATTTTAGTGGAACGGCATTTTTACTTGAGAAAAATCACGCAAAAACTAGATTTTTTACCACAGCTGACATGGTGAGCGATGCTGAAGGGCTCATACATAGCGGTTTTGTCTTCATGGGGGCAAACTACGCAGCACTTTTAGCTATAAATGAAGAATTTTGCGTTAGCATCGGAGCTAGGATAAATTTCTTTGGACCGCTAAAGCTTGGCGATGTGGTCGAATTTGACGCACAAGCAAGGTTTGAAGAGAGCAGAAAAAGAGAGGTAAAAGTGATAGGCTACGTAAAAGAGATCAAGATATTTGAGGGCGTCTTTCAGCTAGTCACGCTTGAAGAGCATATCTTTGTCACTCAGCAAAAAAATATCCAAAAAGAAGCCGCTATAAGACAAAAGAAAGAGCGCGAAGAGGCGCAGGCCAAAAACAACGGCTAAATTTAACTGATGAGATATAAATTCTCATCTTTTAACTTCAAATAAACTCAAATTTTTAAAGACAAATCTTATCTTATTATCTTATTTTAGTAAACGATCGGTAATAATTTTTTTAAATTTTAGTGAAATTTAAGCTATAAAATTAATTTTCTATGATAATATCCTTTCAAAACATTTTTATCAAAAGGAGATTTAGATGAAACTTACAAAAGTTAGCTTAGCTGCTTTGGTTGCTTTAGGTGCATTTTCAAGCGTTGCAAGTGCAACTCCACTTGAAGAAGCTATAAAAAATGTAGATCTTTCAGGATTTGCAAGATATCGTTATACAAATGATTTTATAAAAAATTCAAACCAAAATAGTACAGTAAAAAATAGTGGTGCTGGTCATGCTTTTAGAATGCAAACAGCATTTAAAGCTGCGATAGATGATAACTTCTTTGGTGTATTAAATTTAAGATATGATCTAACTGATGATTCTGGTGATAAAAACGCTGCTGGAACAGATAAAACATACACAACAGGAACATTTGGTGTTTATGAGATGTATCTAGGCTACAAAGCTGGCAATACTACAATTACAGCTGGTAAACAACTATTAGGTACATTCTTTGATGACAAAGATGTAGCTGGTACAGGTTTAAAAGTAATAAATACTGATGTTCCAGGTCTTACTTTGGCTGCAGCTGCATTTGATGCAGTACAAAGCGATGGTACAGAATTAGATGGTCCATTACTAAAAACACTTACAGGAAGCATCAGTGACGCTCCTGGCAATATATACTATTTAGGTGCAGCTGGTAGCTATGATCCAGTATCATTTAAAGCAGCTATTGCAAATGTTCAAGAAGTAGCTACACTTTACGGTGCTGATGCTGGTGTTAGCTTCAATGTAACTGATGATGTAAATCTAAATTTAAAAGGTCAATTTGTTCATAATGACTCAGATCACAAAGATGTAGCTGATGCTAACTTCTGGGCAGTTCAAGCTGGCACAAAACTATTTGGCGCTAAACTTAACGCCGGTTATTTAGATTTTGATGCTAAGAACAAAGACAATAATAAAATTTCATTTGTAACACTTGATGCAAATGGCGAACTTATCAACCCAGCAAAAATCCTAAATGGTGTAATGAGTGGTGGCAAACAATACTACAATAACATCAAAGGAAACAACGACTACTGGTTTGTTACAACTGGATATGATATAGATAAATTTGGCTTTGGTGCTGGATATACTCAAGGTAAAGGCTATAGCTGGGCTCTTGGTAAAGAGAGAGCAAAAAGAAACGAATGGTCTCTTGATGCTAGCTACAAATACAGCAAAAAACTTACATTCCTTTCTTGGTATGCAGCTGCTAAAGACAAAAAAGACGGCGAAAGCTACAAACAAAATCGTATCAGATTTGAAGCAAAATATAGCTTCTAAAAACATTTATCCGAGCGAGCTTTCGCTCGGATCTTCTCAACTTCTCAATACTTAATCAAAATCAGCAAATATAACTAATAAAATTTATATAATGCCAAACAAAAAGGCAAAAAATGTATCTTTTTTCTCTCATTACGCATTTAGTTTGCGCCATTATCTTTATAGGATATGTATTTTTTGATGTTTGTATATATCCATTTGCTAAAAAAACGATAAGTCCTCAAACTCTTGAAGCTGTCAAAAAAGCCTACACAAAAGGCAGTGCAAAGGTTTTTGGCACGGCATTTTTACTACTGTTGATAAGTGGGGCATATATGGCAAAGGACTATCTTGGAGGCGATCATGGTTGGTGGCAAAGCAACTTTCAAAAGCTTTTGCTAGCAAAGATCACTGTCTTACTTCTAATGTGTCTTATCACTTTCATCTCTGTTTTTAATGTCACTATCTTAAAAAAGCCAGATCCATTTGGTAAATTTTCACATCTCATAGCTCTTGTGCTTTGTCTAGCAATGGTCATTTTAGCAAAATTTATGTGGTGGCTTTAGCAAAACTTGGCTGTAAATTTAAAGCACAATTTTACAACCAAGCCCAAATAAATTTAGTCTATGCTTTTTAGCTTATCTTTATTTAGCCCCTCTTCTATGCGCTTGATCTCCTCGCTTCCATCTCTCACAACGCTTTTGTCGTATTTTAGATACTCATCTATCTTTTTTGGATACTCGACATGAGTTAGGATAAATTTAAAGACATTTAGCCTAGCCTCTTTTTTATTGTCGCTTGAGACGATCACCCACGGCGAGATACTGTTGTGAGAGGCAAGTAGCATCGAGTATTTGGCGATGGAGTACTGATCCCAAAGCTCTTGCGCTTTTTGATCTACTGGAGAGATCTTAAACTGCTTTAGCGGATCATTTAGACGCTCTTTGAAGCGCTTTTTTTGCTCCTCTTTTGTGATAGAAAGGTAAATTTTAAAGAAAATGATGCCTGAGTTTATGATCATCTCTTCAAATTTTGGCACCTCACGCAAGAACTCTTTATGCTCAGCCTGCGTGCAAAAGCCCATCACTGGCTCTACACCAGCTCTGTTGTACCAGCTCCTATCAAAGATGACGATCTCGCCAGCGCTTGGCAGGTGTGTCACATATCTTTGAAAGTACCACTGCGTCTTCTCGACGTCGCTTGGCTTTGTAAGCGCCACGATACGGCAACCGCGCGGATTTAGATGCTCTGTTAGGCGCTTTATCGTGCCGCCCTTGCCAGCCGCGTCTCGACCCTCCATTAGCATAAGCACCCTAAGCCCCTTGTCTTTGACATGATTTTGGAATTTTAAAAGTTCTATCTGAAGCAGCCTTAGCTCTTCTTCGTAGCCAAGTTTATCGCTCTTTTGGTGCTTTTTATCTTTTGACATCATCGCTCCTTTTAAAAATTTCACGCTTTTTCACGATTTTACTATAAAATAGAATAAATTTAAGAATTTAGACTAAAATCATCTCTTTTAATTTAGCAAGGATTAGCATGTTTTTTAAATTTATTTT
>CAUQCU010000115.1:0-5569 GCA_963516555.1 Campylobacter concisus
TTCATAGTTGCCATCTTTTATCTCATTTACAAAGGTGTTGGCTTTTTGGATGAAGGTGTTTTCTTTTTCTTTAGATGTTTGGATCTTTTGGATGTTGTCGTTGATAAGATTTGCCATTTGACCAAATTCATCTTTAGAAACGATATTTGACTTAACAGGTTCTTTGATCTCGTAGTTTAGGAATTTAAAGAATGAAACCAATGACTCAGATATAGCTGAAAGTGGTTTTAATGATCTACTAACTATGAATAAAAGAAGTGCAACAATGACTACGATAAATACTATTGATGAGATGATTTGTGAAATAAATGTCTTATTTAAGCTCTCGTCATAGTCTGTCCATGAGTTTGCAGAGCATACAAGCCAGTTTGCTTGATCATAAAGCTCGCAAGCAAGAAGTCTCTCTGCGCCTCTAAGATTATAAGTAAATGTTTTATCGCCATTTTTCTTATACTCATTTGAGTAGTCATCAATGATCTTCATAGCTTCGCTAGCATCAGATAAAATAAGATCCTTATGAACGAAATGAATTATTTTTTTATGCTCTAGATCCAATAAAGCTATTGCGCTACTTGGAGTTGGTTTTATCTTATTAAGCCCATTATCAAGCTTATCTATACCCATATCCACGCCAAAGACACCAACAACCTTACCATCAACGACTATCTTTTTAGCAATAGTTAAATTTAAGCCACCAGCTGAGCTTGTGTATGGAGCTGAAAAGATGATGCCCTCTTTTGCAACAGCGTCCTTGTACCAGCCCTTAACCCTTGCATCATAGTTTTTTCTCTGATCAAAAACCATAAATTTACGATCTTTGCCATCAAGCACAGCGTTATAAACAGCACCATCAGCCGCATAACCAAAGTAAAACTCAGAAAAATCAGTAACCTGCGCTGCATCCATTAGCACTTTTTCTAAAGCCTCTTTGTCATCCAAAATTTGTGGATGCGCCTCGATGTAACTAGCAAAATTTTGAACGGCTGCAAGCTTATCTTCAAAAAATGCATTCATATAAAACTGCAAAACTTTTGAAGATGAAGTCTTAGACTCCTTTGCTAGATCATAAATCCTCTCCTTGGTATTTGTGTAATTCACGGTTGAAAACACGCCAAGCGAGACAACTAAAAGCACTACGATGATGAGTGCTATCTTGTTTGCTGCTTTTTTCATAAACAAAATCCTTTTGTGTAAATTTTATGTTTATATCGGCAAATTTTTTTTATGATTAATAGCTATTTACAATTTTTAGGTGTGAAATTTCAAGCTAAATTTCATATAAAGCCTAGTTTCTAGCATCTGCTAAAACAAGCGCAAAAAGCACACCAACGCCTGCTTTTTGAAGTGTATCTCTAGCTTCTAGTATCGTTGTGCCAGTGGTTACGATGTCATCGACTAAGATAACTGGCGCAGTGATCTTTTTTAAAATTTTAAAATTTCTTGGATTGTTTTGTCTAAATTTAAGATCCTTGCCACTGTAGCTGACACTGCTTGTCGCATGCAGGGCGTGAAAGATGGGTTTAAGGTTTTTAGCACGAAGCTCATTTGCCAAAACAGCCGTGTGCGAGTAGCCGTGATGAACTCTATCATCTATCGGCAGGGCGTAAATTTGCTCTGGAAAGTTAAAATTTTCAGCAAATTTCTTAAATGCAAATTTGGCTAAGTTTTTATAGATAAAAAGTCCGTGCATGTGGTGCTTTGAGTGGATGAGCTCTTTGATCTCGGAGTAGCCATAGAAGCTATAAATTTTAAAGCCCTCTAGCTCTCTTACCAAAGGGCTTGGCTCGCTTAAAATTTGCGAGCAGGTTTTACAAAATGTCTTTAGCGTAAAGCTCTTGCAAAACGCACAAAACATCAGCTATTTAAGATAGCGATCGCAGAGCGTTTAACGGCGTCGTTGATGATGTCTGTTAAGAATGGCTTAAATGCTCCGCCAGTGCGAACTAGCTCAAATTTGGTTTGGTTGTTTGAGATATTTTTGATGATGCTTTGATCGCCTTTTTGAATTTTAAGAGTGATCTTTATCTTGCCCTTTGTGTTGTCGCTGTTATATCCGCTCATATTTGCTTCAAATTCGTTTATGAAAACTTCAACCACAACGCCACCCATGCCATTTACATTTGCACCATGAGCTATGAGCTCTTTTTTAAGAGAATCGCCAAAATAGGTCGCGAGATCGTTTTGAAGCACGACGTATTCATCCACAGTACCCTTATCATCAGTTATGGTTGCAATAGTGCTTTTGTTTTTGCGACTATCATGCACCGCACTTATATAGACCTCAAAACCATTGCTTTGTTGATTTGAAACAATAGCCTTATAAGGATCAAACGCAACTACTGTCTGAGTAGGCGCACAACCGCTCAAAAATAGGACAAAAAGTCCAAAGATAGCTAGAAATTTAAAATTACTCATATTTTTCCTTTCAAAGTTTAGTGATCTCATCAGCCACTTTTATGGCGGCTTGCTTGACTAAAAGCGCGATAAAGAAGTCAAACTGACCACTTTTTGATGCCTCAAGCTCCTCCACGTGGTGTCTAGTCGAGATAGGAATTCGTTTTTTGAAATTTATATCTGAAAGCACAAGCTCGCCGTATAGATGTCCGTTTAAAATTTCTGAGCTTCTTGAGTAAGTGCCTCTAAGCTCGTCAAATCTAAAATCAAGCCTATATGTATAAGGCGATGTTTGCGTATCTACAACCACGATGCCACGCGAATTTAGCTCACGTTTTAAAAACATATAAAAGAGCACTTCAAGGCGTGGATTTGAGTTAAAGACTACGCCGCTACCATCTTCTCTTGTGTAATAAATCGACCTTGCACTGCTTCTGGCATCCACGATCCTATGAAAATAGACCTTTTTTAGTCCAACATTTATGTCGATCATATTTTTTTCTAAGCAGCAATTTATCGCCACGTCGCTTCTATACTTGACGCCATTTATAAAGACACCATCGCCCCTGCCCTTGCAAGCGCTGCAGTCAGCTGGGATCCTCATAACCTCTTCAAAATATGTCTTATCTTGGCTGCTTATGCTCGCACTTTGCACGCCGTCTATGCCCTCGCACGATAGACAAAGGCTAGCTTTTGCCACGCAGCCAGTTAGAAAGATGGCTGCAAAAACTGCTAATAATGTCGCTCTTAGCATTTCACTTCCTTTTGCTCCTTTTGTTTTTTGCGGAGATTTTTCACGCTCTCGCCTGCGATGCCGTAGTTGTTCGTATCGATCTCATCGATAATGACAACGGTATTTTGAGCGCTTCTACCTAAAATTTCGCTTATTAGCTTTGTAACTCCGCTTATCATCTTCTCTTTTTGCTCCATGCTTGGGCTATCATTCTCTTTTGTCACGCAAATTTTCACAAATGGCATAGCACTCCTTTTTGTAAATTTAGTATTTAAACCTATAAAAACAGCATAAGACAAGTCATAATGTCGTGAGATGATTTTGGATGTTGCGCATAAATTTTCGATCAAGATAGGACAAATAGTCCATCGAAGAGAGAAAATTTAAAGCTCATTCAAAGGCGCTCACGGCACGCCGCTAGTCTATTTTTAAGACAGAGAGAAATGCCTCCTGCGGCAAATTCACCTTTCCTATCGCCTTCATACGCTTCTTACCCTCTTTTTGCTTCTCTAGCAACTTTCTCTTACGAGTGATGTCGCCACCGTAGCACTTAGCGGTTACGTTTTTACCCATTGATTTTACGGTTTCACGAGCTATGATTTTGTTGCCGATACTCGCTTGTATCGCCACCTCAAATAGCTGACGCGGCACGATCTCTTTCATCGCCTTTACAAAGTCCCTGCCCTTTGTCTGCGCCTTGCTCTCAGGCACGATGATAGAGAGCGCATCGACCGTCTCGCCGGCCACTTTAACATCAAGCTTCACTAGATAGCCCACGCGGTAGTCGCTAGGCTCGTAGTCAAAGCTCGCATAGCCTTTGGTGCTTGACTTTAGCTTGTCGTAAAAGTCCATCACGATCTCATTCATCGGTATGTCATACTCGAGTAAAACGCGGTCAGTCGTGATGTAGTCCATCTTTGTTTGTATGCCGCGGCGGTTGTTTAAAAGCGTGATTATGTTGCCTAAAAACTCGCTTGGCGTGATGATAGTCGCCTTCACGTATGGCTCAAGGATTGAGTCTATTTTATTGACTGGTGGCAACTGGCTTGGGTTTTGAATTTTTAAATTTACCCCGTCAGTTTGCTGCACTTCGTAAGTCACAGTCGGCGCTGTGGCGATGAGATCAAGATCAAACTCGCGCTCCAATCTCTCTTTGACTACCTCCATGTGAAGAAGACCCAAAAAACCAACCCTAAAACCAAATCCAAGTGCGACCGAGGTCTCTGGCTCATAACTAATGGAGCTGTCATTTAGCTTAAGCTTATCCAGCGCGTCACGCAGATCTTCAAATTTATCAGTTTCAATAGGATAAAGCCCCGCAAATACAAATGGCTTAGCCCTCTCAAAGCCACCAACTGGCTCTTTTAGGGGATTTCTTGACTGCGTTATCGTATCTCCAACTTGCACGTCGCTAACGTTTTTAAGCCCCAAAACCACGATGCCAACCTCGCCAGCGCTAAGCGTTTTAGTCTTGATCGGAGCTATAGGATTTGGATACATGAGATCAAGCACGATGTGTTTTTTGCCTGTTCCCATGACTAAAATTTCGTCATTTTTTGAAATTTCACCATCATAAACGCGCACAAGAGCAAGCGCGCCAAGGTAGTTGTCAAACCAACTATCGTAAATGAGCGCCTTTGTAGGCTTGCTAGCATCGCCATTTGGCGCGGGGATCCTTGTGATGATCGCTTCAAGCAGCTCCTTTATGCCAACGCCTGTTTTTGCGCTTACTTCGATCGCTCCTGAGCAGTCAAGTCCGATGATGTGTTCGATCTCGTCTTTTACCCTAGCAGGGTCAGCCGCTGGCAGGTCGATCTTGTTGATGACTGGGATGATCTCTAGGTTGTTTTCAAGCGCGATATAGACGTTTGCGATGGTTTGCGCCTCCACGCCCTGACTGGCGTCCACCACAAGCAGAGCGCCCTCGCAGCTAGCTAGGCTACGGCTCACCTCGTAGCTAAAATCAACGTGTCCTGGGGTGTCTATCAAATTTAGAACAAAATTTTCGCCATTTAGTGCGTAGTTTAGGCGGACAGACTGAGCTTTGATCGTGATGCCACGCTCTTTTTCGATATCCATCGTGTCCATGATCTGCGAGCTCATCTCACGGTCGCTAACAGCGCCACACTCCTGAATGAGACGATCAGCAAGCGTGCTTTTGCCGTGGTCGATGTGAGCGATGATGCTAAAGTTTCTAATGTTTTTCATGAAATCCCTAGTTAAATTTTAGGCGATTTTATAAAAAAAATCGTTAAAGTTGAGTAAAAATGAGTTTGCTAGGTTAGCAAGGCTTAAATTTAAAGCTCAAATTTAGCTCTTAAAATTTTACGCAGATCACAGAGCACAACGCAAAGCGAATATAAAAAATAGGCGTAAGCCACAAGCGGCAAAAAAATAAGAAAACCTGAAGCATAAACTAAAGCACTAAGCATGTATGTCGCA
>CAUQCU010000116.1:0-5435 GCA_963516555.1 Campylobacter concisus
TTTGTGTCGCTATCTTGCTCATCGTCGTCGCTTTTGCCGGCTCTTTTGGCGACTATTATTGAAATTCCATAAAGTCCGATGAGTGGCAGTGCCATTAAAATTTGACTTATAACATCTGGCGGTGTGACGATGGCTGCAAAGATAAAGATGACGACTACTGCGTATCTGAAATAATCTTTTAGCATCTTGTCATCGACAAGGCCTATCTTTGCTAAGAAAAATGTAATGACTGGCAGCTCAAATGAAATTCCAAAGCCGATCAGTAGTTTTGTAAAAAAGCCAACGTATTCGCCGATGCTTGGAAGTGCTGTAAAGAGCTGGCCGCCAAAATTTACCAAAAATGTAAAGCCAAGCGGGATGACCACGTAGTAGCAAAACGCCGCCCCGCACGCAAACATGAATGAAGCAGAGAGGACAAATGGGATCACATATTTTTTTTCATTATCATAAAGTCCAGGTGCGACAAATAGCCAAAACTGCCAAAAAATGATAGGCAAAGCAAGCACTAAGCCAGCAAAAAAGGCGACCTTCATCGCAGTGAAAAATGGCTCTTGAATTTGAGTAAAGATTATGTTTGAGCCAGCTGGCAAGACCTGCTTTAGCGGCTCGCTCATCCATGCAAGCAGTGGATTCCAAAATGTAAAACAGATGCCAAAACAGACAAAAACGCTTACTATGCTTATAAAAAGCCTCTTTCTAAGTTCGATCAAATGGGGTCTTAACTCTTCAAACATTACGCCTCTTTTTTATCGTTTAAGATCGCATCTTTAACTAAATTTGTTGGATTTTGTATATTTTCTACCGTTTTTTTGGTGTCGCTTACGACGTTTTGTATGCTCTCAGTGACGTCGCTTGCACTTTTTTTGATCTCGTCAAGCTCTTCAAATGTGAGCTTTTTACGCACGCTTTGCGCACTTTGAGTTATGCTCTCTTTGTATTTTTGAGCGTCTTCTTTGAGCTCGGCTATCTTCATCTCTTGATCAAAAGTTGATTTTGCGTCGTTTATACCTTTTTTAAACATCTTTAGAAATTTGGCGATCTGCACCATAGCGCTTGGCAGCTTGTCAGGGCCCAAAACTAGCACAGCGATCACGGCGATGACCAAAATCTCAGAAAAACTCATTCCAAACATTTTTGCCTCTGTTAAATTTTATTTAAGCTTTGTATTTTATCTTGACTTTGCTCAAATTTTTATAAATTTAGCCCTCGATAAAGAGTGCGATCTCGTCGCTTAATAAGAAATTTGGGTTGTAAAATTTGCCCTCTTTAAAGAGCAGTTTTTCATTTTCTACAAGTAAATTTGCTCTTTTTTTCTGAGCTTCATTTAAGCGCCCAGCTTCCACGCCTACGATGCTTCTAAGCCCTAAAAATATATGCTCTCTTGCTAGCTCGCTTTGGCTTAAAATTTCTCTTTCTCTATGTGTTGGCTGAGCGATGTAGGCGTCTATGCTACTTTTGGCGTAGTATCTGGTGGCGTCCTTAAAGCCCACGCTAAAAGCCACCACACCCAGGTAATTTTTGCCCTGCAAGTAGCCAAGATTGTGCTTGCAAATTTGCCCGAAATTTGAAATTTCATACTGCTTAAAGCCAGCCCTCTGGATCTGCTCTATCATAAATTTAGCCAAAGTGTCGCTGTCCTTTTTATAGCTTTTTTTGCCAGCAAACGGGGTGTTTTCTTCAAGTGTTAGCGAGTAGGCGCTTAGATGCGTGATAGCAAGACTTTTTAAGTTTTCAACCTCAACCAAAAGGCGCTTTTTGGTATCAAATTTAGTGTCATAGATGAGGTCTAAATTTATGCTCTTAAAGTCAGCTGCATGGGCGTTTTCAACCGCTTTAAAAATTTGCTCCCTGCTGTGAATACGCCCTAGAAATTTAAGCTTATCTTCAAAAAAGCTTTGAGCGCCAAAGCTTATGCGGTTTGCGCCTAAATTTTTTACATGCTTTAGCCAGGCTAAATTTGCTGAATTTGGATTTGCTTCAAGCGTTATCTCAGTTTTGGGCGTGCAAAGTGGAGCTAAAATGCTAAAAATTTCATCATAAAGCTTAGCGTTTACCGCACTTGGTGTGCCGCCGCCAAAAAAAATGGTTGAAATTTCTTTTACATTTTGGCTTTTTAGCTGGAAATTTAGATCAAGACAAAGCGCTTTAAAGTAGGCGCCAACCTTGCTAAATTCGTCATCGCTTGAGCCAAAGGCGCAGTAAGGACACTTGCTCTCGCAAAATGGCACGTGGATATAAACTTGCAAATTTCTCTCTTTTTAAAATTTTGGCGATTATAAGAAATTTGGCATTTAGCGCAGTTTAAAAGTAGCTTTTTTGCCTTATTAGCTCGCTTGGTAAAAAGCCAAAAGTGCCTTTAAAAATTTTTGAAAAATGTGCTGCATTTGTGTAGCCAACGATACTGGCAGCCTCTTTTATGCTGATATCATTTTGCTTTAAAAGGGCAAATGCAAGCTTTAGTCGCTCTTTTGCTAAAAGCTGATAGATCGTCTCTTTGAAAAAGAGTTTAAAATTTTTCTTAAGCCAAAAGTCATTAGTGCCGCAAAGATGCGCTAGCTCTTTGATGCTTGGGGGATTTTGCATGCGAGTAAGTAAGATTTTCTTAGCCTTTAAAAGCACTTTTTCTTCGTCACTGCTAAAATAAATTTTCTCATCTTTTAAAGCTTTGCTCTTGTAGATAAGCTCTAAAATTTTTGACTCTATAAAGATCTCTCTCATCGTGCCATCATATAAATTTGTCGTCTCAAGCTCATTTAAAACGCAAATTTGAGCCTTATCTTTTTTGCATTTTATAAGATCAAATTTCTCTTCAAGCCTAAGCTCACTAAAAATTTCAAGCTTATTTGCGTAGTGCTCTTCAAAAAGCAAGGTTTTGGTTTTATAAAATTTATTTTGATATTCAAAAACGCCTTTTAAGCTATCATTTACCAGCCCTATGCAAAACTCATCCCTGCTTAAAAGATACTCTTTTTTATCAAGCTTGAAGCAAAGATTATCTTTTGCTTCGTTAAACATCAAAAATAGATACTTTCTATCTCCCTCGCTCTCTCTTTTTATGATTTCGTTGCATAAAATCTCGCTTTTTAGGTAGCTGATGCCATTATTTTGTTTAAAAAATTCTACATTTATCCGTTTGTTGCTTTGTGAGATTTTACTTATGCCATATCTTTTATCTAAATTTATCATTTTATCCCTTGAGCGTTAAATTTAATCCCTCTAGCGTTATGTCTGATATTGATAACGATTATTTAATTTTAGTAAAATGTGATTTAAATTTTAATAAGGAGTTTTTTGTGAGAAGTCTATTAAAAATTTCTATTTGTGCGGCAGTTTTTATAAATTTACCGCTTTTTGCAAATGAAGATAAAGTTCTGCCAGAGGTTAAAGTAGTGAGCGCAACTGGCTTTGAGCAAAACATAAAAGACGCTCCTGCAACGCTTAGCGTCATCACTCAAGATGCGCTAGAAAAGAGAAATCACAAGGATGTTGAAAGCATGGTCAAAGACGTGCCAAGCCTTTTTGGAGCGACACTTGGTGCGGCAAATAGGCGAGGCATCTCTATAAGGGGGCTTTCGCAAAGATATACAAAAATCTTAGTAAATGGCATACCAGTGCCAGGAGATAACGCTTACAAAGGTCTAAGAAGCGTTGGAGGCTCATATAGCTTCATCCCTCCAGCAAGTGCGATAAGCCGCATCGAAGTTATACGCGGTCCTATGAGCTCACTTTATGGCAGTGACGCGTTGGGCGGTGTGATAAATATCATAACAGATGAGTTTAGTAACGACTTTCATGCAAATCTTGGCTCAAGCTATAAATTTGCAAGAAATAAAAATATAAGCGGCGAGTTTTATAACAGCCTCTATCTGCACTCTGGGCTAATAGACGATATTTTAAGTATCTCAGTTTATGGTAAAAATTTAAACAAGTCAGAGGATAAAATCTCATACGCAAACAGAGAGCAAAAAGATAGAAATTTTGGAACGAAGCTCTTTTTTAGGCCAAATGAAAATAATGACAACACGCTTGAGCTTGCAAAAAGCGACGTGAAGTATAAAAGAAGCAAAGGCAAAACTTTAGCCTCTGGCACAAATAATAGCTCAGTCGATCTTGAGCGCATAAAAGGCGATATGATAAATTTAAGCCACGAAGCAAGGCTTGATGATATCTTGCTTCAAAGCTACCTCTCTTACGGCAAGATAAAAGAGATCGCACAACAAAATTTAACGCTAAAAACACTAAATTTTGATACAAAAGGTTCATATTTTACTGATAACAACGCCTTTACTTTAGGGCTAAACGCCAAAAAAGAAAAACTTGACGAAAAGGCTACCACAGCAGACGCTGCAAATGTAAAAAGATATGACATTTCGCTTTACGGCGAGGATGATTATCACCTTACAAAAGAGTTTATCTTAAGCACTGGCATTCGCTATAACTACGATGAGAACTATGGCTCGCACGTTTCACCAAGAATTTATGGTATATATAACTTAAATGACTTTTTTGCTCTAAAAGGCGGAGTTAGCACAGGATACGCGACGCCTGACATCAAGCAACGCACGCAAGATCTTGCATTGCCATTTGCTGGAGGACGTGGAGCACAGCTTGGTAGAAGCAGCCTTAAGCCAGAGACAAGCGTGAGCTATGAATTTGGCGGCGTTTATAATGACAATGAAGGCTTTGAAGCATCGCTAACTGGCTTTTACACAAGTTTTAAAGATATGTTAAGCTATAGCCCTATCTGCTCAAGAGGCAGTGTTTGCAGACATAAAGGCAAAATTTATCCAAATGGTATTTGGGAGAGTGTAAATATCGGCAAAGCTGAAATTTACGGAGTTGAACTAACAAATGAGTGGCAAGTCACAAACGCTCTTAGGCTAAATCAAAGCTATGTTTATACAAGATCAAAGCAAAAAGATGGAGCGGAGATAGGCAAAAGCTTAAACAACTATCCGCTTCATACATTTAAATTTGGAGCGAACTACGAGCTAAACAGATGGCTAAATTTCTGGTCACAGATAAATTATTATGGTAGGACTAAAAACTCATTTAGCTATGCTGATGACATCAGACCTTACGTGATCGCCGATCTTGGCATAAACTACAACGTAACAAAAAATTTCAGCCTAAATCTAAGCGTTTATAACCTCTTTAATGAGTACTTTACGACAAGATCTGGCAGATACGACATCTTGATAGCTGACGGGCAAAAGATCGAGCTTGGTTTTAATCTAAAGTTTTAAAATGATAAAAATTTTGAAAAAATTTCATCTTATCTTGGCTTTCATCTTTGCCTTGCCGCTTCTTGTGCTTAGCATTAGTGGAGCGATCATCTCGTATCACGATGAGATAATTGATATCTTTAGCAAAGATGAGGTTGTAGCTGGCAAAAAGCCTTTAGAGATAGATGAAATTTTAAAAATTTTTAGCAA
>CAUQCU010000117.1:0-5390 GCA_963516555.1 Campylobacter concisus
GAAAGGTGGTAAAAGGCTCAAATATACGCTATTTTGGGCCATATTTTAGTGGAGCGGGAGAGCTTCTTGAAGCGCTTTATCTAAATTTCAACCTAGTTCAGAAAAAATCTTGCATCAAAGGCAAAAAAGCCTGCCTTTTTCACCAGCTAAAACGCTGCTACGCCCCATGTGAGGGCAAAATTTCAAAAGAGAGCTACGCCAAAATAGTTGCCGATGCCACAGCCGCTTTGCAAAATCCAAATTTGTTAATCGCCCGCCTTGAAGAACTCATGCTAAACTACGCCAAGGCCGAAGACTACGAGCAAGCAGCCGCGACTAGAGATAAGATGCAAACGCTTAAAAATATGCAAACAAAGGTCGAGGTCGATCTAGCCAAGCTTGAGGACTTTGAGGCCTACTCAGTCGCTTGCGTGCACGATATGATCTGCGCGGTGAGATTTAGCGTGCAAAGTGGCAAGATAACAGGCGTAAAAACCGATATCACGCAGGCTAAAAACGCTCAAAGTGACGAGATAAACGAGGCTTATAAGCAGGCCATTTTAAAAAGCTTTATCGCTGGTCAGCCAATAATTAGCACCAAAATTTACGTCAATGAAAACTTTGAAGATAGCGAGCTGGTGGAGGAAATTTTAAACGAGAGATTTGGGCGTAAATTTAGCATCACTTGCCCCAAAATAGGCGACAAGCGTAAAATTTGCGAGATAGCTACAAAAAATTCTGAAGTTAGCATCGAAAAATACCTAAAAACGCACGATAATGAGCTATTAAACGAGATAAAAGAGTATTTTAATCTAGCTCACACGCCTTACGTGGTCGAGGCTTACGACAACTCGCACCTTTTTGGCGAGGCAAGTGTCGGAGCGATGGTGCGCTATGAGCATGGCGAGTGGGCGAAGCAAAACTACCGCCACATGCATCTAAATTCCAAAAACGACTACGATCAGATGAGAGAGAGCCTTACTGCTAGAGCACTTAGGTTTGACAAGCTTAGCCCGCCTGATCTTTGGGTCATTGATGGTGGCGAAGCGCTTTTAAGCTTAGCCTGCGAAATTTTAGCAAGCAGTGGGGCAAACGTCGATGTGATCGCTATCTCAAAAGAAAAAATAGACGCCAAAGCTCACCGCGCAAAGGGCGAGGCGAAAGATAAAATTTATACAAAAAATGGCAGCTTTAGCCTAAGCACGAGCGATAAAAAGCTGCAGTTTTTCCAAAAAATGCGCGATGAGAGCCATAGATTTGTTATAAGTTTTCACAGAAAAACAAGGCAGAAAAATGATATGCAAAGATCAGTGCTAAGACAAGCTGGCGTATCTGAGGGCAGTATCGCGAAATTAATCAGCTTTTACGGAAGTTTTGATAAAATCAGCGAAGCAAATTTAGACGAAGTGGCAAAAATAACAAACAAAAGCGTAGCAGCAAAGCTTTTAACGCTCAAAGAAGGAAATTTGAAGTGATAATATACGACAAAAACGGTCAAATTTTAGCGATGGGAGATATCTCTCTTGGTCTGCTTGAATTTAAAGATATAAGGGAGTTTTTAAGCGAGCATAAAGACATTGACGAGCTAGTTTTAGACTACAAAGAGTCTGGAGTTTTTATAGACTATCTAGCTAAAAGACCAAATTTAAGAGTAAATTTAAAGACTAAAAACGGCAAAATTTTAAATGCGACGCTTAAATTTTCAAAGATCAGCTCAGTAAAAAATGAAGAGTATTTTGAGCTTTTGATCCTCGATCAAACAGAAATTTACAGCCAAAACCAGCAAGCTGCGATGAAAGCAAAGACCAAACTTCGCTTGCCAAATTTAAAGGTCGATGAAAAAGAGCTTTTGGATAAAGAAGAAGAGGTCTTGAATGAGAGCTGGTTTAGCGAGACAGCTAGCTTTTTAAATTTAAGCAAAAGCGAGTTTGCGACCTACCTTGGTATATTTTTAAGCAAAGCCAAAGATAAGATGATCTTTATCCAAAGTGCGGTGCAAGCAAGAGATACTAAATTTTTAGAAGAGAGCATAAAGATCTTAAAAGAGCCAGCGCTAAATTTAAAGATCACTCCGCTTGTGGCAAATTTCGATGCGCTACTTACCAGACCAAACAAGATTAAAAAAATCGCTCAGATAAATGAAAGACTAAGCGAAATAAGCACACTTTGCAATAAATTTTCAAAAAGGCTTGGCAATGAGGGTTAGTAAATTTTTAGTTCTTTTGCCGATATTTTTGGCAGCTTTCGCTTGCTTTTATAGTGGCGCTCTCTACTTTGATAAATTTAGGATCTCTTATGGCATAAATAGCGAGCTAAAAAGAGAAAGTTTGATAAGAAGCGCCGCAGACTCTATCGTTTCAGAAAGAATTGCTTACGAGAGATATAGTCAGACTAGGTCACCACAAGACGAAATAACACTTAGAAAGGCAAATGCTGCTAAAAATTTAGCTGTAAAAATATTTTTAAATAGCCTCTCTAACACTTCAGATGATACAAGGATGAGAGATAGGCTAAATGAAGTTTTAAAAAACGCAAATGCAAGTTGGGAGAGCTTTAACCTCTCGTTTTTCAGCTTTGTTGAGCTAGCAAATTCTGCCTTAGAAAGTGGGCAAGTTATATTTAGAGATGTATCTATAGATGTTGATATCAAGCGCTACATACTCTCTTTGATCAGAACTTACGAGCTACTTAAAAATGTAAATACTGCAAAAGAGCACATTTTAGCCGTGCTTATGGGTAAAGAAAAAATCACCGAAAGCTCGTTAAAACAAACTGTAAATAGCCTTAAACATAATGATATAAATGCAAATTTACTCCCAAGTGGCGAGATAAAAGATAGCATAATAAGAGATATAGATAGGCTTGAAAATATAGAGACCACGCAGGGCTATGACGAGATCCGCTTTAAGCTAAAGCTAAACAATGAGCTGACACGTGATGAAATTTTGCAGATAAATGCCTTTGAAAGCAATAGAGCCAAACTCTTTAGCAAGATAGCAAACATCTTAGCTGACGAGCTAAAGCGCTTAAATGACAACTTTAGAATCAAGGCGCTTTCTCTAACGTTTTTGATGTTTTTACTATCGCTTTGGCTATTTTACGCTGGCTATAAAACATATATCTGGCTAAAAAATTTAGAAAATTTAAACCAAAAAATAAAGCTTATAAGAGATGAGGTTTTAAAAAGAGGCGATAGAAATCCACAAAATTTAATAGAAAATTTCATCGCGCTATATAAAGAGCTACTTCAAAAGTATGAGCAAGAAAGAAGCTTTACAGCGATAAAAGATAGGCTGCTAGTTAGGCTAAATAAGAAATTTTACCTCTCAAAAGAGCAAATTTTAAGCTCGGTCGCTACGCTAAAAAAAGATGAAAACGTGGTAAAAAATGAGCTAGTTTTTGAAAATTTAGAAAAAAATAGCCAGATAATCGCGATAAATTACAGCAATATAAAAGGCTTGCTTGATAGCAGAAATGGCGAAGTTGGACTAAATTTAAAGCCATTTAACCCACAAATTTTGTTTTCAAACATACTTGAAGCGCAGATACCTTTCACGCAAGAGAAAAAGCTAAATTTCTTAACCTACCTTGATGCAAACATTAGCGACGAGCTAGAGGGCGATAGCGAGAAGATAAGCGTCGTCTTTGGCTCTATCATGCAAGCTGTCGTGACAAAATGCGATAAATTTGCCAACTTGATAGTAGAGATAAAAAATGTCAGCGACGCCCTTAGTCAAAGTGGTCTTTTGCTAATCGAAACAAAGATAAGGACAAATCAAATTTTCATAAATGAAGAGCAGATAAAAGCTTTAAACGCAGAAGATGAAAATGAGATAAATGACGAAGAGAGCGAGTTTTATCTAAGACTTGCTAGCTTTTATCTAAAGCTTTTTAACTCAAGCCTTGACATAAGCACGCTTGGTGGAGCTGGCAATGAGTTTAAATTTACTATTAGCCTAAAAAAGGTGCAAAAACTGCAAAATTTCAGCCTAAATCACGAGCTAAGGATCGCGTATCTGCCTGATATAAATGCAAAATACAATGAATTTTTCACAGCTACTTTAGAAGATATGGGGCTTAGGTTTCAAAATATTATCTCAAATAACCAAGCACTAGCGAAAAACTACGACATCGTCTTTGCAAGGCAGAGTGCTAGTAAAAATATAAATATAAAAAATGCGGTCTTGCTAAAAGATCCGCTCACGCCACTTAGCGTTGCGCGGCTTGTCTATATGGAGAAGAACAAGGGCGAGAGCTTGGCTGAAGAGAAAGTGCTCTTTTTACTATGCGATAAAAATCCGCTTAGTCTTGAGATGTTTTCGCGCGCTTTTAGCTTCTTAGACTGCGAAGTCATAGGCGTTAGCAGTCATAAAGAGCTTAAGCAAGCACTACTTTTAAATAGGTTTAACGCGGTTTTTATCGATGCTTCATTTTTTGAAAATGGCGTGGCAAATTTCGTAAAAGAGATAAGATCGCTACAAGAAGAGAAGATAAATTTGGTCGCTGTGGTCTCAAACACCTCAAATATCCCTGAAAGAGAGCTGCTGCCTGCTTTTGATGAGAAGATCAGAAAGCCTTTTAGCAAAGATGAGCTAAATCAAATTTTGCCTAAATTTATAAAAAACTATAAGCCAAGTAAAGAAAATAGATACTTTAGTAAAAATGAAAATATAGTGATTTACAAGAGCACGAAGCTTGAAAATAAGATATTTGCTGGCGCTCTTGGTGAGTTTCAAAACACGCTTGAGGTGGCAAATAGCTTTAGCGAGTTTTTGATAAAGATAAAGACAAAACCTTGCTCGCTAGCGCTTGTGGATGAAGCAGCGGAGGGCTTTGATATAAAAGAGCTAATAGCCACGATATCTGAGCTTAGAGCTGGGCTAAAGCTAGATGCTAGAGTGCTTCTTTTTAGCAACAACTTAGAGCTTAAAAATCAAAAAGAGTATATAAAAATTCTATCTCCAAGCGTGAGCAAGATAGAGCTTACAAACTTCGTAAAATCAGAGCTTAGCGAGATAAATTCGACCCAAAATGAACTAAAGAATAACTTTAAGTTTATAAAATTTAAGATTTGAGTTTTTGCTTAGCCTATAAATTTGAACTAAATTTATAGGCTTGTATTTTTAGTAAATTTATGTGAGATAAAATTTAAATTTTTGCTGGGAAATTTGCCGCTTTGATTTAAAGTGACTTGCGTTTTAGCAAAACGATTTTAATCAAATTATGGCTAAGGATTTGCAGGTTTTTGAATTGATCTAAGCTGCCAGTAGATTAAATTTATTCTCAAAACAACATAGGTAAAAATAGAAAATTCACTAGCCTGTAAATTTGGCATCAGGCTAGCTTTGGATCAAATTTACTCTTTTATCCTACCGATAGCTTCAGCAAATTTTAGCTCTTTGTTTTCAAAG
>CAUQCU010000118.1:0-5358 GCA_963516555.1 Campylobacter concisus
ATGTCGCTGTGAAGCGCTCTTTTAAAGCCAAACTGCTCTGGCGTGATGCTGTATTCAAAAATTTCGCCATTTTTTAGCTCCACAACGCTTGTTTCGCTACAAAGCGTGATCTCGTCTAGTCCGTCATCGCCGCGGACGACCAAAGCGTGTTTTCTGCCAAGGATCTTAAGCGTCTGGGCGTAGAGTTTTAGCACTGGTTTGTGATAGACACCAACTAGCTGATTTGTAAGGTTTAAATTTGGATTTAAAAGCGGTCCAAGCACGTTAAATACGGTCCTTATGCCAAGTCTTTGGCGCACCTCTCTCACCTCGCCAACAAGTGGGTGGAAAAACGGCGCATGAAAAAAGGCTAAATTTTTAGTAGCTAAATTTTCACGCTGTTTTGCCAGTGATTTTTCACTTTTTACGCCTAAAATTTCAAGCACATCAGAGCTGCCTGACTTGCTTGAGACGGCCTTGTTGCCGTGTTTTGCAACCTTTATGCCAAGACTTGCAAGGATAAATGCAACCGAAGTTGAGATATTTATCGTCTTAAAGCCATCGCCTCCTGTGCCACAAAGATCGATCATAGGCGTATCGTCGCGGTAAGTTTGTGAGTATTTTAGGATATTTTTTGCAAGTGCAGCGAGGCTTTTTGGATAGAGGCTCTTTTCGCTAATTAGCACCAAAAGGGCTGAAAGCTGCACGATCTCATACTCTTTACTAGCTATTATCTCGCAAATTTGCTCAAAGTCGCTATCATCAAGCGGGATGCTCTCTTGAAGTTTAATAAGATACGGCTTAAGTGAGCGGATTTTAGGCTCTTTAGCCTCTTCTTTTGCCTTGTAATTTACAAAATTTTCAACGATTTTTTTGCCATATTGCGTGAAGTAGCTCTCAGGGTGAAACTGGATGCCAAAGATCGGTTTATCTTTAACGCTAAGTGCCATAACTACGCCATCATCACTCACTGCATCAGCGCTTAAGCTAGCTGGGAGCTCATCGACATAGAGCGAGTGGTAGCGCATAACTTCAAATCGCTCAGGTAGCCCTGCAAAAAGCGGCTCTTTGTTTTTCACGTCAATAAACGAGGTCTTGCCGTGAAGTGGGTCGTCTAGTCTTTTTATCTTTGCGCCGAAACTAAGCCCTATGGCTTGGTGTCCAAGACAGATGCCAAGCACCGGTACACCAAGGTTGGCCTGCAAAATTTCTAGGCAAACTCCGCTATCTTTTGGGTGCTTTGGCCCTGGGCTTAAAATGATCTTACTTGGGTTTAGCTTTTTGATCTCTTCAAGCGTTATCTTGTCGTTTCTAACGCATCTGACCTCTTCGCTGGTGAGCTCTTTTACGTACTGCTCAACATTGAAGACGAAACTATCGTAGTTATCTATAAGTAAAATCAATCTCTATCCTTTTAAATTTAGCGGCGGCTGCGCGAACTAAATATTATAAATTTAGGTGAGATTATAACTAAAAGAAATTTTAATTAGGCTTTTGTGCGGCTCTCGTAGGCTTTTAGGAGTGAGAGCATATCGACGTTTTCTAAATTTACACCAGTTGGCACGCCTTGAGCGATCTTGCTAAATGAAATTTCACTCATCGCAAGCTTATCCTCGACATAAAGCATAAGTGCGTCTGAATTTAGCCCCGGTGTAAAGGCAAAGACGACCTCTTTTGAGCCATTTTGCGTGATAGTACTTCGCAGCCTCTCTATGGCCTCCTCGTCGATCTCGTCAAGCACGAAATAAAGGCCGTTGTAGATACCATTTTGCTCAAAAACCAAGATATCTTTTGGGCTCTCAACTAGCAAGATGACCTCGCTATCTCTGCTCTCGTCACTGCAAATGTCGCAAATTTCATTTTCACTAAGCCCACCACAACGCTCACAACGCTTGATAAATCTCACCGCATCTTCGATATTTTGCGCGAGCCTTAGCCCTGCAAAGCTATCTTGCATGCAGACAAAGTAGGCAAATCTTGCGGCTGATTTTTTACCGACACCTGGTAGCTTGGCAAAAGACTCAGTTAGCTCGTTAAATTTCTCTAAGCCCCTTTTCATGCGCGTTTTGCCTTTGCACGAAGTAAAATTTTAAAGACGTGATAGCAGTCTTCGTAGTCATAAGTAAGCTCAAATTTTTGCATCTGACAAATTTGCTCGATGATGTAAAGTCCAAGCCCCATGCCGCTTCCCGCACTCACTTTATCGCCGCGCACGAAGGCTTGTTTGTAGTAGTCAATCGGGTGATTTAGCTTTTTGCCTAAATTTTTAACCGCTATAAATTCGCTATCACAGATCAAAATAGCTTTCTTGTCCTCTGCGTATTTTAAAGCATTGTCTATCAAATTTTTAATCGCCAAGCTAAAAAGCTGAAAATCAACTCTTAGTATAACGTCGTCTCTGATATCACAGCTCACTCGCTCTTCAAATTTATCAAGCATGAGCATATCTTGCACCTGCTCTAAAATGAGCGAGAAATGGCACTCTTGATAGTTTATCGCGTAGCTTTTTGAAAGAAGCTGCTCGACCTTACTAAATTCATTTATAAGCATCTCAAGGCGCTCAAAAACATTTATGAGCCTCATCTTTTGAGTGTCGTTTGCGACCATTTCTGAGACGATCCTACCCTTGCCAATAGGCGTCTTTAGCTCATGCATGATCGCACGTAAAAATAGCTGCCTTGAGCGGATGAGCTCTCTGATCTTGCAAACGGCGTTGTCAAACTCGACCGCGACCTGCCCGATCTCGTCTTGTTCGTTTTCATTTAGCCTAGCAGTCATCGCCATCTCCATGTTTCCGCTGGCAAATTTTCTGATATCTTTGCTAAGTCTTCTAAGTGGCAAAAGGCTTCTAAGCACCGAGACATAAAGCGAGATGAGCAGAGCCGAGATGATCAAAAATGCCACCCAAAGCGGGTCATTTACGTGCCTTGCGTCATTACTCTCAAGTAGCAGCTGAAAAGATGGATTTTTGATAAGTAGATACAAATCGCCTTTGTAATTAACAGACTGCATCATGCCAAGAGGCGTGTGCTGCGTAAAAATGGCGTTTCCGCTTGTAGTAACTGAGGTGGCTAAATTTTTGTTGCCGACATATTCTAGGTTGAAATTTTTAAAGTAGTGCTCTAAATCTCTTGGGGGATTGCCACGCTCGTAAAGCGCCACAAGATAGTTCATAGCGCTTATTTGTTTGTCTTTTAGCTTCTCAAGCGCACTTTCTTGCTGAATGTTTGCAAATGTCACAAAGAGCAAGCACATCAGCGAGAAAGCGATGGCAAAGATGATAGTTATCTTGGTGGTTATGGAGTATTTCATCCGATAAGCTTATATCCTATGCCTCTAACTGAAAATATATGTTTTGGCGCTTTTGAGCTGTCGCCGATCTTTGTTCTAAGGCGTCCGATGATGACATCTAGGCTCTTTGAGTCCTTATCTTTTAGGCTCTTGCAGTTATAAACTAGCTGCTCGCGAGATACTGAAAAGCTGTGCTGTTTGATGAGATAAGTTAAAATTTCATACTCGGCTGGTGTTAGAGCAAGGGCTTCATTATTAAAGTAAATTTCGTGGCGCTTATCGTCTATCCTAAATGCGCTATCAACGACCTCTTCTTGCACTTCGTTTGTCTTTTTATATCTTCTAATAAGACTTGTGATGCGAGCATACATCTCTTTTGGATCGTATGGTTTTGGCAGATAATCATCCGCACCAAGCTGAAGTCCGACAACCTTGTCGCTGATGTCACTGCGAGCCGAGCTTATGATGATAGGGATGTCGTATTTTTGGCGAATTTCTTTGCAAACTTCAAGACCATCAATGCCAGGCAAAGTAAGGTCAAGTATGAGCAGGTCATAGTTTTTTATCCCTGCGCTTAGTCCTAGATATGGGTCTTCAAAGTTAGTCACTTTTATATTAAAGCTATCAAGATATTCAGATAAAATTTGAGCAAATTCTGGATCGTCTTCTATCATTAAAACGTTAATCATAAATCATCCTTTTCATTGAAAAATAGTAGAGATTATACGGCAAAAATGTAAATTCTTTTTTAAATTTAAACTTTTTTGGATAAAATCGCAAATTTAAAATAAGCTTAATAACAAGGAAAAATGTGGAGTTTGATTATTACGAGATCCTTGAAATTTCAAGAAATGCAAGTGGCGACGAGATAAAAAAAGCCTTTAGAAAGCTCGCACTAAAGTACCACCCAGACAGAAACGCTGGCGACAAAGAGGCTGAGCAGAAATTTAAACAGATAAACGAGGCCTATCAGGTCTTAAGCGATGAGCAAAAGCGCTCTATCTACGATAGATACGGCAAAGAAGGGCTTGAGGGTAGATTTGGCAGTGGCGGTGGCTTTAGCGCTGATTTTGACCTTTCAGACATTTTTGACTCGTTTTTTGGAGGCGGTTTTGGCGGTGGCTCTAGGCAGAGAAAAAGACGAACTGAAAAGTACTCAGCCGACCTTGAAATTCCTATAAATTTAGAGTTTAATGAAGCTGTTTTTGGCTGCGAAAAAGAGATCAAATTTGATCAAAAAGTGCCTTGCCCAACATGTAACGCCACAGGTAGCAAAGATGGCAAAAGCAAAACATGCCAGCACTGCGGCGGAAGCGGCAGGATCACACGTGGAAATGGCTTTATGAATATCGTTCAAGAGTGCCCATACTGCCACGGATCTGGCGAAGTGATAAGCGAGCCATGTCCTGATTGCAACGCAAAAGCCTATAAAACCCAGCAACAAAGCGTCAAGATCACGATCCCAGAGGGAGTTGATAGTGGCATGAGGATGAGGGTCGCTGGTAAAGGCAACATCGGTGCAAACGGCGTTCAAGGCGATCTTTATGTGAGCATAAATGTAAAAGACGACAAGTATTTCATCCGCCACAACGACGACGTTTATATAGAAATTCCAGTATTTTTTACCCAAGCCGTTCTTGGCGAGAGCATAAAGATACCAACTCTTCGCGGTGAAGCAGAGCTAAAACTACCAGTTGGCGCGAAAGATAAACAGCAATTTATCTTTGAAAATGAGGGTATCAAGGGCGTAAATTCACGCAAAAAAGGCAGACTTGTAGCTCAAATTTCTATCCAAACACCTGATAAACTAAGCGACGAGCAAAAAGAGCTTTTAAACAAGCTTCAAACTAGTTTTGGCATAGTTTCAGGCAAGTCAAGCACCGATGAGAGCGTCTTTGACAAGATAAAGAGCTGGTTTAAAGGCGACGAGCCAAAAGGCAAAAAGAAAAAATAAATTTAAATTTGTGACGCTAAATTTGGTGTCACAAAATCTTTAAAATAAATTTTATATCCTAATTTTACAAGTAAATTTCACACAAATTTTAAAATTTCATGAACGAGTAATTTCGGCTCTAAAATTTGAGCTAA
>CAUQCU010000119.1:0-5279 GCA_963516555.1 Campylobacter concisus
ATCGGCTCAAGAGTAGCAGCTCGCGCAAAAGCTTTTGGCATGGATATCATCGCATACGATCCATACATCGATCCATCTAAGGTCATCGATATGGGCGGCACTTATACTAAAAATTTTGATGACATCTTGGCATGCGACTTCATCACGATCCACACTCCAAAGACCAAAGAGACAACCGATATGATCGGCGCTAAAGAGATAGCAAAGATGAAAGATGGCGTAAGGCTTATAAACTGCGCTAGAGGTGGTCTTTATAACGAAGAGGCACTTTATGAGGGGCTAAAAAGTGGCAAGATAGCATTTGCAGGTATTGACGTCTTTACAAAAGAGCCAGCGACAAGCCATCCGCTTCTTGATCTAAATAATGTAAGCGTCACGCCACATCTTGGGGCAAACACCCTTGAGTCGCAGCGCAACATCGCAGTAGAGGCAGTCGAGCAGGCTATCTTGGCAGCACGAGGTATAAGCTATCCAAACGCTTTAAATTTACCTATCAAAACAGAAGATCTACCGCCGTTTGTTGAGCCTTATATCGATCTTACAAGCAAGATGGCATTTCTTGCAGCTCAGATAAACAAAAGCGCTATCAAGGCTATCCGTATAGAGACTCACGGGCAGATTAGCGAATATGCAAATTCAATGCTAACTTTTGCGATCGTGGGCGCTTTAAAAGAGAGTCTTGGCGATGCGATAAACTACGTAAATGCTAAATTTTTATGCGACGAAAAAGGCATAACTACCGAAACTAGCACAGGTGGAGATAGTATCTTTAAAAATAAGATCACGGTTCGAATTACTACTGAAAATGGCATCGTAAGCGTTGGCGGCACGGTCTTTGGTGAAAATCAACAGCGCATCGTAACCGTAAATGGCTTTAAGACTGACTTTAAACCAAAAGGCAAGATGATCATCTTCAAAAACCACGACGTACCGGGCGTTATCGCTCAGATCAGTAAAATTTTGGCTGATGAGAAGATAAACATCGCAGACTTCCGTCTTGGCAGAGATGAGCACGGCATGGCGCTTGCGGTCATCTTGGTTGATGAACATATAAAAACAGAAACGCTAGAGAGATTAAACGCACTTGAAGCTTGTGTTTGGGCTCAATACGCAGTTATATAAACAAATTTGAAAGGATAAAAAATGGCTTCATATTCAATGGGCGATCTAAAAAAGGGACTAAAGATCGAGATCGATGGCGTTCCTTATAAAATCGTAGAATATCAACACGTTAAACCGGGCAAGGGTGCAGCTTTTGTTCGTGCAAAGATCAAATCTTTTGTCGATGGAAAGGTTCTTGAAAAGACTTTTCACGCAGGTGACAAGTGCGAGCAGCCGCATCTTGAAGAGAAAGAGATGCAGTATCTCTATGACGACGGCGAGTTTTGCCAGTTTATGGACACGACTACTTACGAGCAAGTTGCGATCAGCGATGAGGACGTGGGTGATGTTAAAAAGTGGATGATCGATGGCATGATGGTTGAAATTTTATTTCACAACGGCAATGCGATCGGTGTTGAAGTGCCACAGGTAGTCGAGCTAAAGATAGTTGAGACTCCACCAAATTTCAAGGGCGATACACAAGGCGGCAAAAAGCCAGCTACTCTTGAGAGCGGCGCGGTAGTTCAGATACCATTTCACGTACTAGAAGGCGAGGTCATCCGCGTTGATACAGTTCGTGGCGAGTATATCGAGCGCGCAAATAAATAACCATACATCTGGCACGTTAAATTTATGAAAGAGAAATTTGACGAGCTCATTGCTCTGCTAAAGCCGCTATTTAAGGATAATGGCTTTAGTAAGAGCGCTTTAAATTTCTACAAAAACACTCCAAATTTTATCTATGTTGTAAATTTTCAAAAAAGTAGTGGCAATAGCTCTGCGCACACGAGATTTTATATAAATTGTGGCATTTATGGCTCATTTATAGAGGCTACTCTTGGTAAAGAAGCACTTAGCAAGCCAAAAGAGTATGAGTGTCATTACAGAGTCAGAGCACATGAAATTTCCCACAGGTCTGCTGCGCACTACGAGCTAGAGCCAGATAGTGACATGGCTAAAATTTATGAAAATGTAGCAAACGAGCTTGGCTCTGTTTTTAAATTTTTGGGGCAAACTAACTCTGAAGCAAATTTAATAGAGCTATTGCTCGAACAAAATGGTCTTGCAGCGATAAATCAACTATACGAATATATTTTGATAAAAGATAAAAGTGAAATTTTAGTCTCACATGCTAAAAAGCTTTACGCAAAGCACGGCAGCGAAGCAAGATGGGAGAAATTTCAAAATCAGATAAACGAGCTACTTAGAAAATATAAACAAGATGAGATAAATTTTAAAGAGTAAATTTGATGGAAGAACGAGGCAGTTGCCTGCCCCGCTAGTTAGCATTAAGCCGACTTTTCTTTGAGATATTTGTTTATAAGAGTTGTGATCTCTTCGCCGTGCGGGAACCTTGACTCATCGTTTCCGATGCGATCTTTTTTAGAAAAGATAACGTTTCCATCAACTTCGACGATGAAATTTCCACCATCTCCTACAACCAACTCGACTCTTGCATCACTAAAGTTCGTTTTTATTTCATCTTCTACACGAGAAGCTACCGGACGATAGTTTCAAGAGTTGCAGTAAATAATTTTTACTTGCATGCTCTGTCCTTTCTTGTGAAATAAGCTTTGATTATATAAAATTTAACCAAACGAACGGATAACACGAGAAAGGATGATTTTATGAAAAAGGTAGCCGTAATCCTAGCTGATGGATTTGAGGAGATCGAGGCGCTAACCTCCGTCGATGTTTTACGCAGAGCAGGTGCTATAGCATCTATCGCTAGCTTAAAGGACGCGCAGATCAGAGGTGCTCACAACATAAGTGTAAAAGCTGATGTCACACTTCGTGAGGTGGAGGAGCTAGGCTATGATGCGATCGTGCTTCCAGGAGGTCTGCCTGGTGCAGAAAATCTTGCAAATGACGCTGAGCTAAGAGAAATTTTGCACAAATTTGATAAAGAGGGCAAGCTCATTTGTGCCATTTGCGCTGCTCCTATGGCGCTTGAGAGTGCTGGAGTGCTAAAAGATAGCTTTGTTTGTTATCCTGGTTTTGAAGAAAATGTAAGAAGCGATAAAAAAGGCTACGTAAGCGATAAAAACGTACTAAAAGATCAAAACATCATCACTGGCAAGGGACCAGCTTTTTCTATGGAATTTGCACTTTTTATAGTGAAAAATCTGCTTGGCGAAGAGGCTTACCATAAAGTAAAAAATGATTTACTTTATAAATAGTTTATAAAAATATTGTAACTTTTTATTTTAATTATTCTACTTAAATTTAAGGATAAATTTTGTTTAGTGATAGATATTAAAATGCCGTGGTATTGTGATTTGTAGCTTTTAAGGATATTTTTTTAAAATTTGTAATAATTTTTTGGTTTTTAACGTTATTTTGACGAAAATTAGCTATTATCACACTAACCGAATAAATCGGTAATTTTTTTAAGGAACACTCCTGTGAATATTTATGTAGGAAATTTGTCGTACAGAACGACAGAGGCAGAGTTGAAGGAAGCTTTTGCACAATTTGGTGAAGTAAAGCGCGCAAAGATCGTAAAAGATAGAGAGACAGACCGCTCAAAGGGCTTTGGCTTTGTTGAGATGGACGATGCGAACGAGGGCCAAAAGGCGATTGACGCACTAAATGAAAAAGAACTCGGCGGACGCACTTTAAGAGTAAATGAGGCTAGACCAAGAGACTAACGACTATTTGCCACCACTTGGTGGCATAGTCTCTCGCATAGCTCCCACGCCAAGCGGATATCTACACGCTGGCAACGCCTACAACTTCATCTTGACTTATCTTTTGACGCGCTCACTGGGTGGCGTTTTGCACTTAAGGATCGATGATTATGACCTTGGCAGATACCGGCGCGAATTTGTTCAAAATATCTTTGATGTGTTAGAATTTCTGGGGCTTTGCTACGACAAGGGCGCTACAAATGTTGGCGACTTTGAGCGAAATTTTAGCTTTAAAACAAGAGCTAAAAGATATGAAAATGCACTTGAAAAGCTAGATGAAATTTACATCTGTGAGTGCACAAGAGCCACGAAAGATGCCTATGAAAACGGCATTTACACTAAAATTTGCAAAGATAAAAAGCTAAAATTTATAAAAGATAAAACCGCCATTAGACTAAACGTGGATGAAAATGACGAGCTTGGCAGGCAAGTGGCAGCACAGATGGGCGATTTTGTCATTTATAAAAAGGATTTTACCCCAGCTTATAACTTTGCAAGCGTCATAGACGATGAGGATATGGGAGTAAATTTGGTCGTTAGAGGCGAGGACCTGCTGCCTTGCACGCTAGCTCAAAGATACCTTGCAAAAAGGCTAAATTTTAGCTTTTTAAATGCTAAATTTATCCACCACAAGTTACTTTTAGACGGAGCTAAAAAGCTTTCTAAAAGCTCGAAATCACCGCCAATAGATCTAAGCCAAAATCCTCAAATTTATTACAAAATGTTAGCAAGTGATCTTGGACTAAATTTAAGCTCAGCAGATAAAATTTCAAACCTGCTTTATGAATTTAGGCTTAAAAATATGGCTGAAAAGTTGATGGGCTCTTAAATTTTGCTAGAAAATTTAGATATGTGGCGTGTTGCATGCGTTTTTTTGCAAATTTTAAAATTCCATTCACTCGCAAGAGTTGACTACTAAAATTTGACTTCGCTCATAGCTTAGCTCAAATTTAAGAGCCTAAATTACTCGTTCATGAAATTTTAAAATTTGTAAAAAATAGTTTTTTTAGAAATTTAAAGTTTTTATCAAAAGGGAGACAAGGGGACTTAAATTACGAAGCCGTCCCCTTATCCCCCTTTTTAAATCCCCTAAACCCCTCGCACGTTAGAAGTGCATGCAATGGTGCTAAAGCACCGCATGCGTTTATGTGAGAGAATTTATAGCAAATTTTAAAATTTCATGAGCGAGTAATTTCGGCTCTAAAATTTGAGCTAAGCGATGAGCGAAGCCAAATTTTAGTAGTCAATTCTTGCGAGTGAATGGAATTTTAAAATTTGCAAAACATAATAAATTTACTTTTAAGGCAGGCAAATTTCACCAGCTGCCACTAGCTCCGCCGCCGCCAAAACCGCCGCCGCCGCCACTAAAGCCGCCTCCTCTGCCACTTGAGCGACCACCTCCGCCATTTGAGCCTGAATTATCACGCCTAAAACCCATTGGCAAAGAGCCACCTTGGCTATTTCTCTTAAAAACGTCTTTTAAAATAA
>CAUQCU010000120.1:0-5221 GCA_963516555.1 Campylobacter concisus
TCGCTCATTGGAGTAGCGATAGGTTTCATCATAGCACCAAGACCAAAATTATTTGCTCCTGTTTTGTAGCCTTTTAGAGCTGCTTCGATAGCTGCTGCATCAAGTGATGTTAAAGCTGGAACTTTGTTATTGAAAACTTTTTCAGCTTTAGCGCCATGACAGGCAACGCATTTTTTATAGATAGTAGCGCCATCTGCAGCGAAAGCAGCAGTTGAAAGTAGTGCTGCAACACTTGAAACGATTAGTAGTTTTTTCATTTGTCATCCTTTTTAAAAAACGTGCTGGCATTATAATACAAAAATGTAAATTTGCAAGGGGTGGGTTAAAATATTTTGGCTATAATCACCAAATGATAAAAGAAACAGCCAACAAAGCACTTTTTTTAGACCGAGACGGCGTCATAAATGAAGACGCTGGATACGTTTGCGAGATCAAAGACTTTAAATTTATTGATGGCATTTTTGATGCGTTAAGAGAATTTGCTAAGGCTGGCTACAAGCTCTTTGTCGTGACAAATCAATCAGGCATCGGCAGGGGTTACTACACGCAGGAGCAGTTTGACGCTCTAAATAAATTTATGCTTGAAAGCTTTAAAAAAGAGCAAATTTTTATCACCAAAGTCTATTTTTGCCCGCACGCTCCAGAGCAAAAATGCACCTGCAGAAAACCAAATCCAAAAATGATACTTGATGCTTGCAAAGAGTTTGACATAGACCTTGAAAACTCGCTCATGATAGGTGATAAGCCAAGCGACGTCGAGGCTGGCAAAAGAGCAGGTGTTGGTAGAAATTTCTTGCTTGATGGCATAAATTTTAAAGATGTAAGAGATGTTTTAAATAAGCTAAAAAAGGAAAAATCACTATGAATTTAAACGGAAAAAAGATAGTTATAACTGGCGGTGCTGGCTTTATCGGCTCAGCTTTGGCGCACTATTTTGATGAAAACTATAAAGACGCTCACGTGCTTGTTGTGGATAAATTTAGAAACGACGAGACATTTAGCAACGGCAACCTAAAAAGCTTTGGCCATTTTAAAAATTTACTTGGCTTTAAAGGTGAAATTTACGCTGGCGATATCAACGACCCTAGCACGCTTGAGAAGATAAAAAGCTTTCGCCCAGACGTCATCTACCACGAAGCAGCGATCTCAGACACGACCGTAAAAGAGCAAGACGAGCTAATAAAAACAAATGTAAATGCCTTTGTAAATTTGCTTGATATCTGCGAGAGTTTGGGCGCAAAGATGATCTACGCTAGCTCAGGGGCGACTTATGGCAACGCAAAGAGCCCACAAACAGTTGGCGAGTGCGAAGCGCCAAATAACGTCTACGGCTTTAGCAAACTAAGCATGGATAATATCAATAAAATTTACGCAAAGCGCGGCGTGAGCGTGGTCGGACTGAGGTATTTTAACGTCTTTGGCAAGGGCGAGTTTTTCAAAAATAAAACCGCCTCGATGGTGCTTCAGTTTGGACTGCAAATTTTAGCTGGCAAGACCCCAAGGCTCTTTGAGGGCAGCGACCAGATCAAACGTGACTTTGTCTATATAAAAGATATCATTGACGCAAATATAAAAGCGCTTGATGCGCCAAGTGGCGTCTATAACGCAGCTACTGGCAAGGCTAGAAGCTTTCAAGATATCGCTGACATCTTGCAGCGTGAGATCGGCGTAAATTTAGGCAACGAATATATCAAAAACCCATTTATTGGCTCATATCAATTTCACACAGAGGCCGACGTCGCCCCAGCTCGCGAGGCATTTGGCTTTAGCGCGACTTGGAGCTTGGAAGAGGCGATAAAAGACTACTTGCCAGAGATAAAGAGAATTTATAAGGAAGAGCTAAATGGCTAAGAGAGTTAAAATTTTAGTCGTCGGCGATCTCATGCTGGACCACTACATCTGGGGCAGCTGCGAGCGCATCTCGCCTGAAGCTCCAGTGCAGGTTGTAAAGATAAATAACGAAACATACACACTTGGTGGCGCTGGCAATGTGGTGAGAAATTTACTCTCGCTTGGCGCAAACGTGAGCGTGGCTAGTGTTTTAGGAGATGATGAGGCTGGTAAAAAGATAAAAGAGAAGCTTGCTGAGCTAAATGTAAAAGATGAGCTCATCCTTACTGAAAAAGGGCGCGAAAGCTCGATAAAAAGCCGCATTATGGCATCTCACCAGCAAGTTGTCAGGATCGATAAAGAGAGTGTTGTTAAGATAAATTTAGAAGATGAACTCGTCTTAAAAGTAAAAGAAAATCTTGCAAATTTTAAGGCTGTCTTGCTAAGTGACTACGGCAAGGGCGTGCTTAGCGAGAAGGTCTGCCAAGAGATCATAAACGAGTGTGTGAGGCTAAAAATTCCAGTGCTCATAGATCCAAAAGGTAGCGACTACTCAAAGTATAAAAACGCAACCCTTCTAACGCCAAATAAAAAAGAGGCGAGCGAGGCTACAAATTTAAAGATAAAAGACAAGGACGAGCTTGAAAAGGCGATAAAACAGCTAAAAGACGAGCTAAATTTGACCTATTCGATCATCACGATCTCAGAAGAGGGCATCGCGCTATATGATGACAAATTGCACATCTTTGCGGCCAAGGCAAAAGAGGTCTTTGACGTCACTGGCGCTGGAGATACGGTGCTGGCGACACTTGGCTACATGCTAGCAAACGGGGCTGATATAAAAGAGGCGATAAAGATAGCAAACCTCGCTGCAGCCGTCGTCGTGGCAAAGATAGGTAGCGCAACAGCTAGCTTTAGCGAGATCGAGCAGCTGCTAAATAGCTCATTTGGAGCAAATTTCGAGCACAAGCTTAAAAGCGTTGAGGAGCTAGAAGAAATTTTGAGCCAAAAGGGCAAGAAAAAGGTCGTTTTCACAAATGGTTGCTTTGATATCTTGCACGCTGGACACGTAAAATACCTAGCCCGTGCAAGGGAGCTTGGCGATCTTTTGGTCGTTGGGCTAAACTCGGATGCTTCAGTTAAGAGGCTAAAAGGCGAAGCAAGGCCTATAAACTCGCAAGATGACAGAGCCTGCGTGCTAAGCGGGCTTGGATTTGTCGATTATGTCGTGATATTTGATGAGGATACGCCATTAAATTTAATAACAAAGATAAAGCCTGACGTGCTTGTAAAAGGGGCTGATTATAAAGGCAAAGAGGTCGTTGGCAGCGAGATCGTAAAAGAGGTCAGGCTGATCGACTTTGTCGAGGGCAAAAGCACGACAGGGATAATAAAAAGGATAAAAGATGCTAAAAACGATGATAAAAAATGAGCTTGAGGCTCACCAAAAAACCTTTAGCGAGCATGTAAATTTGCTAGGTAGCTTGGAGCGTGCTTGCCAGATGGTAGCTGATACGCTAAAAAATGGCAAAAAGGTGCTGATATGCGGTAACGGCGGCTCTGCGGCGGACGCACAGCACTTTGCAGCCGAGCTAACTGGCAGATATAAAAGCGAGCGTCAGCCACTTCCAGGCATCGCGCTAACTACCGATACTTCGGCACTTACAGCCATTGGCAACGACTACGGCTTTGACTACATTTTCTCACGCCAGTTTGAGGCTTTGGCTCAGCCAGGCGACTTGCTCGTGGCGATCTCAACGAGTGGCAACAGCAAAAACGTCCTTGAAGCTATAAAAAGTGCCAAGAAAATGGGCGCATCAGTGCTTGGACTTAGCGGCAAAGGCGGTGGTGCGATGAATGAAGGGTGTGATCTAAATTTAGTCGTTAGCTCAAGCGATACAGCAAGAATTCAAGAGTCGCATATCTTTTTCATCCACACGATCTGCCAGGCCGTAGACGAGGCTTTTAGGGGCTAAAATGCAAGAAGCGATGGATAAATTTTTAAATGATCCTAGCCGGCAAAATGAGTTAAATTTGATATCAGCTTTAAAAAAGGCCACATTTTTTGCTCCGGTGCTTTTAAACCAAGCGCTTGCAAAGCCTGATGGTGGTGTAGTTTATGAGGAGGAGGGCTCAAATATCAAATTTATCCTCCTTGAAGATGAGGGCGAGAAGCTTAGCTATTTTCCGGCATTTACAAGCAAAGAGGCGATGAAGCTTTGGCGAAGCGACAGCGAGCAAGAGAGCATAGAGATAGGGCTAAAAGAGTATCTTGCGATGCTAAAAGAGAGTAGTTATGCTGGTGTCGTTGTGGATGCTTTTGGTTATGACTTTGTGTTAAAAAGAGAGCTGATAGAAAAAATCCTCGCCTAGTGCGTAATAAAATTTATAAAATTTTACATATTATTTTATGCAAATGGCTCTGATGAGGTAGATTTAAACTGCTGGCTTGTTTAAATTTGTTTTATAGGCTGTCTTTTTTTGCTGTAAGCTTTGCTAAAATCTATTTTTTGCACGTTTTCTAAATTTGGCACCGCAGACTAGCTGAGGCTAAATTTAGGCTCGTGTTTGATCTTAATAATCTGCAAATTTCATTATCTCGTTCGCAAAATTTTGTTGCGTATATCAAATTTATGCTTTTATTATTTTGTTTAATGGCTTGTAGGCGATGTAACCAAATTTGCAGCTTTAGTGCCATATTTTGCTAAGGCTAGAGCTATAAATTTGACCTTAATTTTATAGCTCTTGCCACTCCAAATTTAACTTTAAAAGCAGCTACGACAAAGCAAAAAGAGCTGGAGTAAATTTGCTGATAAAATTTCAAATTTGCACACTTGTCGCCTTAGTGTTAATACCGTAAGGGTAAATTTTAGCACTAGAAATTTTAAATTTGCTCTTTTGTGGGTCAGGTTTGTTGTCTGCTACTCTAATTTTAAATGCAAAAGCAGTTTATCTCAGAGATAAAATAACTAAAATCAAATTCACGATTTTTACTCTAATTATTAATGTTTGTGTTAATAGTTGGAGTAAAGTTTAGTTTTAAATTTGACCTTTGTAGATCAAATTCGCAGATAGAAATTTTAAATTTTTGCAGACTTGTTAAGATTGTTGTAGAAAAAATTTGGTGATAAAAAGTTTATATTAGCCTTTAGCAGATCAAATTCATAGCCTAAAACGCTCTATTTGCTAAAAAAATTTAGAAAGATTTTCTATTTGAATGCTATTTGTAAATAAATAGCCTCTATTTATCGCTGGGAGCTTTAAAATTCTAGCTCTTTCTTTGAATTCTTTTGGCATTACGGCTTTGCAAAATGGCGTTACTAGGATGTATCCATTAGCGTAGCCAACGGCGATCTTGCCACTTAGTACCACGCTTGTTTGCTTTGCTAAA
>CAUQCU010000121.1:0-5141 GCA_963516555.1 Campylobacter concisus
GTTTTATTTAAATTTGATATATCTAAATTCTAAAAAGGGGTAAAAATGGGCTTTTTTGAGAAAATTCTTGGTAAGCAAATAGACCTTGGCGAGCAGATGCCGATCTATTTTGTAAGTAGCGACGAAGACTACATGCAGCGCGCATTTGAGCAGGCTAGGGAGAGCTTTAGGTATTTTTGGCGTGAGCTTTACTGGGAGCGCCGAAGGATCGTGCCAGGACTTGACTATGCGATGGTAAAAATTTGCTTCTTAGACGTGGTAAACGGCGAAGAGGTGGGCGAGCACATGTGGATAAATGACGTTGAATTTGACGGCGAAACGATATATGGCACGCTCGTAAATGAGCCAGATAGCGTGCAAAACGTCAAAGTTGGCGATCAAATAAGCGCAAAATTTACCGATATGAGCGACTGGCTCTTTGCGATAGACGGACGTGCTTATGGTGGCTTTAGCGTGCAGGCGATGCGCTCACGCATGCAAAAAGATGAGCTAGCCGAGCATGATGCGGCTTGGGGGCTTGACTTTGGCGATTTTAAAGACATTTTGGTAGTTTTCGAACAAAAAGAGCATCCAGAAAATTTGATAGAGCATCCGATGAGCAAAAACATGCATGATCAGGTTGAAAAATATATAAAAGCACATCCAAGCATGGTCACAGACACCGACGAGCTTGGCTTTACGCAGCTTCACCACGAGGCACTTGCTGGGAATTTAACGATCGTAAATCTCTTGCTAGAAAACGGCGCTAGCAAAAACGCCCGCACAAAAAGTGGCAAAACCGCAGCTGAACTTGCTAAGCAAATAGGCTGGAGCGAAATCGCAAAGGTGCTTAAATAGCATTTTGTGTAAATTTTTAGGATTTAAATTTGAGTTATCAAGACATTTTAGATGAAAAAGACGAGAGCGTTAAAAACGCTAAGAAATTTGTAAATTTTATAAAGGCAAATTTTTCAAACTGTGAGATAAGAAGCAGCAAACAAGCGCGTTTGATCGCTCTTTTAAACGAAGAAAACGACCTTTTTGACAGGCTAAATAGGACAAATTTTGCTGAAATTTCAAAGAAGCTTAGCGAGCTAAAAGAGCGAATTTGCTTCGTGATCTTAGATATAAAAGATGAGATCACAAAGGATTTTGAAGACAAAAACTATGAAATTTATAAAGACGTAGCAAATAGCGACGAGGAGCGCCTTGAAAAGATAAAAAATGAGCTGCTTTTTAATTCGTATTTTGAGAGCCGTCTTGGCGAGCACTCGGCAAATTTAAAAGCAAATTTCATAAAAGAGTGCGCTACAAATTTCTTCAAGCACTCAAATTTTATCGTCCCAGTGGTCAGCATGCTTTGCTACTTTTTGTATTTTGGTTTTGAGATCGGCTATTTTCCGAGTTTAGATAGCTCAGAGATGATATTTACAGGTATCTTGCTATTTTGCGCGACCGCGATCGTAACGGCTTTTGAGATCGCTATCTTGGTCTTTGTCTCCTACCTTTACCAAAATGACGATAAAAAATATAAATTTAAAAAGCCAAAATTTCTATTTTTTTATAGCTCAAATTTCATCTATTTTTTAACGCTCATCTCATTTGCCATTTTAGCCTTTGCGGCATTCAAGCTAAACTACGGCAAAAGCGCCATTTTATCGCTACTTTTGTTCTCTTATGCTGGGGTAAATTTGGCAGTTTTCTTTAAAGATAGATCAAAATTCATCATCTATCTTTTGTCATTTCTCATGCTTTTGCTTTTTATCATTTCGGTTGTCGTCTCAGAAAATGGCAGATTTTTGGCGCTTTGGATACTCTTTTGCTCGTTTATGCTCTCTTTTATGCTGGGCGTTGCGAGCATCAAAGAGACAAAGGACTTTTCATTTGTTTTTTATGCTGCACTTTCGCTTATGATCGTTTCAAACTCGCTTTTGTTTATCAAATACACAGCAAAAACCTTTAATATAGGCGATGTGGATTATAAATTTTTACTTGTAGATAAAAGTGCGTTAAAAGCGCTACCTAACTCACTTTGCGAGACAAAAGGCAAAGAGCAAACGCCTTGCGAGATAGATGAAAAGGCGGTTAAAATTTATGATGTGAAGTCGCTTTGCAATATCGGTAAATTTTACTACTTACAGACAAAAGACGGAGTGAAATTTGAGCTTGACTCAAGCAAGGTCATCTCAAGAGTAAAAGAGTAAGTAGACTAAGCTTAAATTTATAGAGCAAAAGCGAGCTAGATATGTAAAAATCGCAGGTTTGTAAAAATAGAAAATTTAAAAAATGATTGCATTTTTTTACTCAAAATTTACGTTAATGCAAGGCTAAATTTATTAAAATTTGGCTATCCTAATGGACTAAATTAAAACTAACTTATTTAAGGCGATTAATTATGATTTTTAAAAATATTGTTGAGAGTTTTGCTGTAAATTACGCTCATAATTCTATACAAAAATCGCTATATAACGAATTTAACATAGACATTTTAAACACGACTTACACCAAAACTCCAAAAAAAGACAAAAAGTACATGCTCTACGCTCACGTGCCATTTTGTCACACATTTTGCCCGTATTGCTCGTTTCACAAGTATCACTACGAGCAGGAGCTTGCGAAAATTTACTTTGAAAATTTACGCGAGGAGATGAGGCAGATAAAAGAGGCTGGCTTTGACTTTTCATCGCTTTATGTGGGCGGTGGCACGACGCTTATAAACGAGCCAGAGCTTGAAAAAACGCTAAAACTCGCAAAAGATCTCTTTAGCATAGAAGACGTATCAGCTGAGAGCGACCCAAATCACATCTCACCAGAGAGCCTGAGCCGCTTTGATGGCCTTATCGACCGCTTAAGCGTAGGCGTGCAAAGCTTTGATAACGAGACCTTAAAAAGGGTTGGCAGATATGATAAATTTGGCTCGGCCGAGGAGACAAAAAGAAAGATAGAGCAGGCTCTTGGCAAGATCCCAGTTATCAGCCTAGATCTCATCTTTAACCTGCCAAATCAAACAAAAGAGCAGATAATAAACGACGTAAATGTCGCAAAAACAATCTCTCCGCAGCAAATAACATTTTATCCGCTGATGAAATCAGAGCTAACAAGAGAGAACATCGCTCGCGCACTTGGCGTCTCAAACGTCGATAACGAGCGCGAATTTTACGAGATCATCGTGAGTGAATTTGCCAAGGGCGGATATAGACAAAGCAACGCTTGGGCATTTTCAAATGAAAAAAGCGCAGACCTTCGCGACGAATATGTAGGCTCAAATTTAGAATACGTGGGCGTTGGCAGCGGGGCATTTAGCTTTCTTGACGGTGAGCTCGTGATAAACGCCTTTAACCTACTTGACTACGGCAGAAAGGTGAAAGATAGGCAAAGCCCAGTCATCGCAAAATGCGCATTTAGCAAGAAAGAGAGGCTAAAATATACATTTTTAACAAGGCTTTTTGACGGCGCCGTGGATATCAAAACCTACAACGAGCAAAACGAGGCAAACATCAACAAAGACCTATTTGTCGAGCTTAGCTTGCTAAAACTTGTAAATGCGATCTACGAAGAAAATGGCGTTATCAAGCCAACATTTTTTGGCAAATATATCTGCGTCGTGCTCATGCGCGACTTCTACGCTGGCATGGATAAGGTGCGCGCGATATTTAAAGATGACGCTAAGATCAAACGCAGCAAGGTGCTTCACATCATGAGTGAAAATACCGAGCAAAAATTTGATCAAAACATCATACAGCCACGCGCTGCGATGTAATGCTTGCGAATTTAATAAAAAGCAATCTTTTTTCAATAATCAAAATAGTGATCCTGACGCTTGCCTTTAGCGGGCTTGGCGTCTGGACGCTCTCTTTTATCAATAACGAACTTGTAAATTTAAAAGAATTTGACGCCTTTGTGGCGGTTAAATTTATAGCTATCTTGGTCTTATTTTTCATAAGCGCCATTGCTGCAAACATCTCGCTTACAAATTTTGGACATAAATTTATCTACGAGCTTAGATATCAAAGCGTAAAGCAAATTTTAGACACGCCAAATAGCGTGATAAACGAGATCGGCAAGGCAAAGATCATAGCCAGTCTAAACAACGACATAAAAACGATCACATTTGCTTTCATGAGCGCTACTGGCTTCATACAAAGCCTAGTTTTCATCATTTGTGCTAGCTTTTATCTAGCCTACATCGCGCCAAAAGTTTTTATATTTATCGCTGTTTGGATCGGTGCGACGCTCGTTATAAACACGCTTTTGATGAAAAAGATCCACCTTTACTTCAAAGACTCAAGGACGCAAGATGACGCACTGCAAAAGCACTATGATGACATCGTCGAGGGGCACAGAGAGCTTAGTCTAAACAGAGTAAGAGCGCAAGTCTGCTTTGACGAGCTAAATTTGACAGGCGATAAGAAGCGTAAAAGCATGGTAAAAGCCGATATATTTCACGCATTAAGCGATAATTTTACCAATGTAATGCTCCTTGGCGCGGTCGGACTTTGCGTATTTTTGTGCGTGGCATTTGGCTGGGCGAGCCTGCAAACGGCGCTTAGCATAAGCCTTACGATACTATTTTTAAGGGGCTCATTTATGAGTATGGTTGGCTCCATACCAGCCGCACTTAGCGCAAAAGTGAGCTTAGAGAAGATAATAAACTTAAATTTAAATGATTTCAAAGAAGGCTTTAAATTTGATGATAGCCTAAGCGATGAGTGGCAAAGTATCAGGCTAAAAGATATAAATTTCAACTACGACCACGGCAAATTTAGCCTAAAAGGGGTAAATTTAGAGATCAAGCGCGGCGAGATAACATTTATCATCGGTAAAAATGGCAGTGGTAAGAGCACGCTTATAAATATTCTCTGCGGCCTTCTTCGCCCAAGCAGTGGCGAAATTTACCTTGATGGCACAAAGATAGATGAAGCAAATTTACAAAGCTATCAGGCAAAGATAAGCGCTATTTTTGCTGATTTTTATCTATTTTCGCAAACGCTCTGTCGTGAAGGCTTTGCCAGCCAAAGCGATATAGAGGAGCTTTTAGCCTTGCTTGAGATAGATAAAAAGGTAAGTGTTGTTGATAATAAACTTAGCACCACGCAGCTCTCAACCGGTCAGCGAAAGCGCCTAAGCCTGCTAATAGCCATCTTAGAGCACCGCTCTATCCT
>CAUQCU010000122.1:0-5023 GCA_963516555.1 Campylobacter concisus
TAGAAAATTTACGCAAGATCAAACCAAGCATCACTGCTAAGCCAGAATTTAGCGCCGAAAAAGGCTGCAAACAAAGCCAAAAAGAGTACGATAAAGTAGCGCTTGAGTGGGACTGCATACTTTGTGGTGCGTGTGCTAGCGAGTGCAATAAGCTTGAAGCAGATGCGAGTGACTATATGCAGCCATTTGTATTTGTTCATGCTTATAGAGCCGCTTTTGACTCACGTAGCAAAGATCCTATGCCACACCTAAAACCAGCTATCGACAATGGACTTTGGATGTGTGTAAAGTGCCAAGAGTGTGCTGACCGCTGTCCAAAGGGCATAAGCGCATGCGGTGACATAACTGATCTTCGTATCATGGCTATACAAAAAGGCTTTAATGAGGGCATGGGGCCAGATCACGCTGAGGCATTCTTAACTGATCTAGTTGATGGCTCAGGCAGACTAAATGAGATCAAGCTTGCACTTCGTTCAGAAGGCGTTATCAAAAATATGGGCAAAATGGATATCGCAGCAAATTTAATGCTTGCTGGCAAGATGAATCCGCTTCATATTTTTGGTGAAGAGGATATTGAAGGACATGATGATCTAGTAAAAATGATAAACGCGGCTCGCAAAGCTGCTAGTAAGGAGTAACTATGCAAAACGAATTCGCTTTTTTCCCAGGATGCGTACTCTCTCAAGCAGCTAAAGAGGCTAAGATGTCGCTTGAAGCTATCGCTCCAGTACTTGGCTGGAAGCTTCACGAGATAAAGGGCTGGAGCTGCTGTGGTGCTCAACAAGCACAAGACGTCGATCCTATCGCTGCACTTGTGGCAAATGCTAGAAATATAGCGCTTGCAGAGCAGATGAATATGCCAATGCTTACGACATGTTCAACCTGTATGCTAACTCTAACAAGAGCTAAAAGCACGCTTGATAAGGGCGCAAAAGATCGTATCAATACATTTTTAGCTGAAGGTAATATGAAATATAACGGCTCAAACGAGATCACAAGCCTTCTTTGGGAGCTTTACCAAAATGTCGATACGCTAAAAGCAAAGGTTGTTAAGCCACTTAGCGGCCTAAAAGTAGCGCTATTTTACGGCTGCCATAGCCTAAGACCTGAAAAAGATCTACATAACAAAGAAAGCTCAGTAAATCCTAAAAGCTTTGAAACCGTCGTAAGCGCACTTGGCGCTACTATCGTGCCATTTGAGAAAAGACTTGACTGCTGCGGCTTCCACGCTAGCTATCCAGCTGGAAAATCAGTAAGAAAAATGTCAAGCCAGATCGTAAATAACGCTGATCAAAATGGCGCAGATGTAGTTGTAACTCCGTGCCCACTTTGCCAAATGCAACTTGACATCTATCAAGAGAGATATCAAGATGAGAACCACTCAGATGTTAGAAAACCTATCATCCACCTCTCTCAGCTTGTAGGTCTCGCACTTGGTCTATCTGTTGAAGAACTAGGTCTTGATCTAAACATCATCGACGCTAGCAAGATAGCGTAAATTTTATCCCACGTCTTTTGGCGTGGGAGATTTCAAACATAAATTTTTCAAAATAAATAAAATTTGATAACAAAATAGTTTTAAAATTTACTTTGTGACATAGAAATTTACCTGCAACTAAAATTTATTTAAATTTACTCTTTTATATAATCGTAAAAATAGCGCTCCATCAGATAATAGCAATAAATTTTCGATATAAAAAAGAGTGGTAAAATGACAATTTTTTATCTAAAATCACTTTATTTATTTTGTAATACTTTTGGCTATAATCACGTGAAAATTTAAATGGATGTATTAGTTTTAAATTTAAAGGATGAAAGATGCAAAGCGTTGGTGTTGTTGCAAAGATAAGTGGAAAAGTTTTTGTAAAACGAAACGGAAAGTTGATCTTGCTAAAGCAAGGCGACGAGATATTTTTGGGCGATGAGATCATCACACAAAGCAGCAACGACACTATCGTTATAAATTTTGATCACGCTGCACCTATCACGCTACTTGAACCACAAACTATCATTATCACAAAAGAGCTATCAAATGCAAAATTTGACATCCAAGGCAATGAAGCCAGGTAGAAGAGGACAAGAGAAGGATCTTTGGTGAGAGCGAAGGCTCAAATAGCAAAAACAGCGACGAAAACGCTCAAAACTCTAGTCACCACTCTCACGGCTCAAGCCATGGTAGCGACACAGCAAGTATAAATGGGTCAAATTTTGACACGCAAGGGCACATCTCAAACGTAGTTTGGTTTGATGGCGGTACATTAGAGCTACCAGCTATCATCTCAAGTGAGCCAGCAATGCCGGTTAGTTCTATTAGTGGAGCAGCGCCAGTAGCGGCTTTGCAAAAAGAGAGCGCTCCAGCTATCCTAGCACCAAGCATCGCACTTTTAAAAGACCTTGATGGCGATGGCTATATCAATATCGCAGAAGCAGGCGGCGATCCTAACCACACAAGCATGGCAGTCGCTTTTAACAATGACTTTAGGCCAGGCGACAAAGTAACGCTAGAAGTTATAAATAACGGCGTAAAGACCACGCTTTCTTACAAAGTAGATATAGCTGGCACAAGCGTGATAAATGAAAACAATCCAAGTGAAATTTTGCCTATCACGCCAAATGCTACAAATCCAGATCAAAAAGAATTTATCATCCCAAGCGTTGCTATCACGCCAAATGCCCCGTTTAATGTAAGCTCTAGCATAACGCTAGCAAATGGCGCCAGCTCAGCTCCAGCCAAAACGGCAGCCAGCGTTGATACCGTTACGCCAGCTCTTAGCTTTACAAAGGTCGTTTTAGGTAAAGACCTAAACGGCGACGGCGTGATAGACGCTAGTGAAAATGGCTTTAATCCAGCTAGCAGTATGCCAAGCGATGACGCAAAGATCGTTTTATCGCCAAATATGAAAATAGGCGACAAGATAAAGCTCACCACAACTGATCCAGACGGCACTTTGCATGAAAAGACGCTTGTTAAAACGTCTAGTGACACGCTTGTAGATAAAGATAGTGGCGAGAGCTATGCGCTTACAAGTGAAAGTGGCGGAAATGTCGGCTTTAACGTGGCAAGTGCTGTTAAAATTTCATCATCGACGCCAACAAATGTAAATATCCAAATGATAAGCAAATCAGGTAACCCAGGCGCTACAGATACGATAACTATCGCAAATAATAACGATCCGATCGCCGTTTTTACCCTTGATGAGAACAAAGATGGCATTATAAATGCAGCCGAACTAGCTAAAAGTGGCGGCACGGCGTCGCTTATTGATATCTATGTGCCAAACAACGCCGCAGTTGGCGACAAGATCCGCATAAAGGTCGATGACCCAGCTAGCACACCAACAAGCGTTACAAAGACTTATACTATCGCACCTGACGGACTTACTGCCACGCTTGATGGCGGTAGCGAGACTATCTCTATCCAAAATGGCAAGATCACAGTCGCTGACCCTACAAGCTCAACTGATCCAAGCAGGAAAAAGCTAAGCACGACGATCATTGATGGCACGACTGGAGCTACAAAAGCTTCAAGTGTGAGTGAAATTTCAAGTGATACGGTTGCGCCTGTTAGGTCTCCGCACGTGCAGTTTGCAAAAGATAGCGATAAAGACGGCGTGCTAACCAGTAAAGAGAGTGGCTTTAGCCCTGATGGTCCTAAAACCTCGATAAAGTTAAAAATTCCAAACGATGCAAGAGATGGCGATAAATTTGAGATAGATATCGCAGGAAGCGACGGCAAAACAGATAAGATAACCATTAAAATTTCTCAAAACGCATCTGGCGCATATAGTGCCACAAGAGATGATGGCGTAGCTATTAGTGTAAATAATGGCACCATAGAGACCACGACAAAACTTTATGGCGTTACGACAAATTTCACGACCACATTTACCGACAAAGCTGGCAACAAAGCAGACCCGGTCACAGACGAGATCACCGTAGATAACAGCATAAAGGTGCAGTTTGCAAGGGATAATGACGGAGACGGGCTAATAGATAGCATCACCACCCCTTCTGGCTCACCCTCAACCCAAAGCGACCTTGATATCTACGTGCCTAGCAACGCAAAACCAGGAAGCAATGTAAGCGTCACTATCTCAACTCCGACCATACCAGCTGTAACTACAACTGTCAAATACACAATAAGCGACGATGGACTAACTGCCTTGCCAAATGACGGCTCAGCGCCACTTCCTATCGTGGATGGCAAATTTAGCATACCAAATGTCCCTATTTCGGTCGATCACTCTACGCCTGTTAGAGCCACTATCACGACACCAAACGAGGTCACCACAACTGATGGCGTTCGCGGTAGGCTCTTTGACTTTGGAATTTTAAGCTACATAGATGACGTCAAGCTTGCTACGCAGATAGATGGCGGAGCTATAAATATCGCTAAATACCTTAGAGTGGAGGACTATGAGAAGGTTATCCAGAAAAACAACTTTGACGATGAGACCAAAACTATAAAAGAGTACAACATCTCACTTACTAACGACGAACAGCCAAACATTGTATTTGGCGTGGACCGCGATCCTGGCACCAAGCTTCGTTTGGCGCTTGAGGATGATCATGGTAATGCCAAAATTTTACCAAGTGGGCAAACATATATAGATCTAGTTGTCGGCGCAGATAAGCGTGTAAATATGGACTTTGAGGCCCTTGGTATAAAGCTAGATGAGAGATACTCAAACATAAGAGCGACCGTTTTAAAGAGTGATGGCACAAAGGATGATGACCTAATGGTTCATGTAGACCTAGACGCCACCCCTGATGCGATCGGCACTCCAACGGCAACTTCGCATGTAACTAGCGTAGATATCTCAGGTAGTGTTGGCACCGATGCTAGCGGTAACAACACGCTAAATAAAAACACCATAAACAAAGTAGATCTTTACGATCTGCTAAATTCCGTCCATAAAAGCTCAGCTCTTGATGATACGCACAGCTACTCTGAAAATTTTGCCCTGCCAGCAAACAGCACCGGAGCAAATTTCATGATAAAAAATGCCGACACCGCAGGAAA
>CAUQCU010000123.1:0-5014 GCA_963516555.1 Campylobacter concisus
CAAGGCAAGAGTTTTTACAAATTTAAGCAAATTTGATCCAAAAGTATAGAAATTTAGCTTCAAAAAAGACCTAAATTTTACTAAACTCCCTCACTCCACCTTATATCTAGTGCTACGTATGGTTTTTAGGCAAATAGTTGGTATCTTGGCTCTTATCTCTCGCACGAGCGATCTTATACACTCTTGCGATAAGCTTTCGTTTTTATATAGGTGGTGATCTATCTCGTCGTAAGTGACGACGTGTGGCGAGTTTTTGCATAAAATTTCAAGCAGCTGGCTCTCTTTTTTGCCAAGATAGATGACCTCGTCATCCTTTCTTATGCAAAGGGAGTCTTTGTCAAAACAAGGCCATTTTTTAGCTCAAATTTAGAGCCTAAAAGCACCTTGCAAAGCCTAAAAACATGAAATAAAAACTCTTCAGGACAAAATGGCTTAATGATAAAATCATTAACCCTAGCGTAGTAAATCCTCTTAAAAACGCTAGGGGTGCTCTCATCTAACAAAAGCATAATGGGAGTGATGTTTTGGCTATCTCTTATAAATTTAGCCAGATCAAGGTTTAAATTTCTTTATCCATTGCCGCGCTCAAAGTCCTTGATGACTGAGCACGCGCTTTTTAGCTGGATCATCCTAAACCCAAAGCGGTAAAGCGATGCATTTAGGATGACATTTTGCTCAAAGTCGCTTAAGAGCAGCAAAGCTTCTTTGTTAGCCAGCTAGACCGCCACCAGCTGGCTTTTTAGCGTCTTTTTCAGCCTTTTGTTTTAAAAATTCCTCTTCGTCTTTTGTAGGTTTGTACTCATCTTTGAAGAATTTTTGCTTAGTTTCGATCCTCTTTTCGATCATCTTTTTATCGTAAATTTTATACGATGGCTTCCAGTACTCAAGGTAGTTTCTAAAACCAGCGCCGTGACCTGCGTCATAGTGGCAGCTTACACATTTTAGCTCTTTAGGAGTGTCAAGGAGCTTTTTGTAGTGAGCGTGCATCTTTTGAGCTTGCGCTGAAGTGTTGTTGCTATCTATCACGTTTGTGTGGCAGCTTGTGCAGCCGTTGTCAAAGACAAAATGCTCGCGGTTTTTGAGGTTTTTGTGCCAGTCAATAGCATTAGGATCGCCAAAGAAATGTACCCAGCCCTCTAAAATGCCGTTTTTCGCCTTTGTTAGGGCGTATTTTGCGATGTTGTCATGTGGTATGTGGCAGTCGACGCATCTTGCTTTGATACCAGTTTTGCCCTTGCCGCTGTGGATATCGTCGTTGTAGGCGATCACCATAGGATCCATCTCGTGGCAAACGATGCAGAATTTATCCCCACTCGTCTCATCAAGTGCGTAATGAACTGGCAGAACGACTAAAAATCCAACAATTCCGCTTATGAAGATTATAAGCGCTAGTAATTTTTTTGAAATTTTCATGGTGTTACTCCGTTCATCCATTGTGGCACCTCGTGTTCATGGCACTCAGAGCACATGTTTGTAGATGGTTTGTGTTCGTTGTGGCACTCGTCGCAGTACAAAGTCGGACCATCGTGAACAGAGTTGTGAGGATTTGCCTTTAGAGTATCCATAAATTTTAGCCTTTGAGCTAAGAGCTTTTTACTCTTATGACAGGATAGGCAGCCAGCGTCGCCGATCGCTTTAAATTTGCTAGGATCATCGCCTTGGTTTTGGTGACAATCAACGCAGTCAAAGCTTAGATGTTCGTGATGAGGTTTGATCTTATACTTGGCTCTTAGCTCATCAGAGACTGCTACTTTTGTGACGTTTAGATCGCCCTTTGGCATATCGGCACCAAAGAGATGAAGCGAAAATAAACAGGCAAAAATAGCGATGAATTTAAGCTTATTCATACCCTTTTCCTTTCTATTAAGATTTTATAAAGATCAAATTTCAATGGAAAACTAATATTTTTACTTAAACTTACTTTTATGAAATTATAGTCCTTGCTTGATTAAATCTGCATTAATAATATTTTAGAGTGCTAAAATATAGACTAGTTTTATGAAGTTGAATTTTAAAGAAAATGGCAATTAAGCTAAATAAAATGGAAAATAAAATATAATCCCAAATCTTTGGTCCCGTAGCTCAGTTGGTAGAGCACTACCTTGACATGGTAGTGGTCGATGGTTCGAGTCCATTCGGGGCCACCATTTTTATATCAAATTCTCCAAAACACAAAAATCCAAAAAATAAAATTTAAAAATATTTTTTTGTAACTCTACCATTTTTAAATTTTAAACTAAATCCCTAAAATACGGCAAACTATTACTAAATTTAACTCTAAAATTTATAACTTCACATTTCTAAAATGTCACAACTGTACCAAAGTACAATAGCTATAAAATAAATTTTTTACTTATAATTGACAACATAAAAATATGCAAAGGGGAAAAATTATGAGTAAAGTTAAAGGACTAATAAAATCAATAATCGGCACGGATGTCATTGTCGCAGTTGATGCTAATGGAAATCAAAGAACTCTAAAAGCAGGCGACGTGATCTATGACAATGAGGTCATAAAAGAGCAAGATGGCGTAAAGGTTGAGGTGCAAGCTGCACAAACTCAAAATGAAAATGCTAGCGATGAGACTGGCAAAGAGATAGCATCGCTACAAGAGCAATTATTAAATGGTAAAAATATCTCTGATCTTGAAGAGACTGCAGCTGGCGGCACTCAATCAGCAGGTGGAGTAAGCTCGAATGGCGTGAGCCTTGGCGCTGCTGGCTTTGCAAATGGCGGTCACTACTCAAACGTAAATGCAAATTTTGGCGATCTAAGCTCTCAAGCAAATGCTAGCGCAGAGGCTTTTACAAATGTAAGCGGTGGCGCAAGCGAGGAGGGCTTTAGCCTTGATACGCTTGCAGCTGCGATAGATAATGCTTATAATAATATACTTCCAGAAACGCTAGAAGTATCTGTCACATCAGTAGATGACCATAAAGTGACTGGAAATACAGATCAGGCAGTAAGCAGCAACCTTGACATCGAGGGCAATATCTTAGAGCATGAAAATTCACAAAGAACAGGTCTGCATATCACAAACGACAACACTCCAACTTTAGTAGGTAGGGCTACTGCAAACTCTACTATAAGTATATTTGATGGCGAAGGTGAAAATGCACCACTACTTGGCACAACAACTACTGATAATGATGGCAACTGGTCATACACACCAACTTCGCCTCTAGCTGATGGAGATCATAAATTTACTATCGAAGCTAGCAAAGTAGCTGCAAACGGCGAAGAGCTAAAAGCTGCAAGCACGCAGGAGATCACTGTTGATACAGACAATAGCACCTTGTCTATCACGAAAATATCTACTGATGACTTTTCAAACCTAAAACACTATAACGCAATGTATGATAGCAATAAAGAATATGACTTCTCGCCGACTATCGAGGGCAAAGCAGAGGCATTTGCCGATGTAAATTTAGTTGTGAAAACAGCTGATATTCACTACTCAGATGGTAGTGTTAAATGGGGTCACGTAGTCGAAGAGTTAAGTGCCAAGGCTGACGCTGAAGGCAACTGGAAAGTTGAGAGTGGTGTTTTAAACAATAGAGATTATGAATACAAAGTTGAAGCATCATCAGTAGACGAGGCTGGCAACAAATACTCTGAGCCACAAGCAACGACATTTTATATGCCACTTGAGCCTATAACTGTCGCTCCAACAGACCACCTGTAATATTAAATTTGATGTGGAGAGGCCTCTCTCCACGCACTCTTAAATTTACTTCAAATACTCTTTTACGTCGTACTCTTTGCCCGCATCGTGATCTTTTAAAAGCCTTGCTACGACGGGGCTTAGAAGGATAATGGCGATCAAATTTGGCACAACCATAAGGCCGTTAAACATATCAGCCAAGCTCCAGACGAAATTTACCTTTTGCAAGCTTCCTAAAAAGACAAAAACGACTACCAAAATTTGAAACGCCCTGACCGCTTTTGCGCCAAAAAGGTAGCGCACGTTGATCTCAGCAAAGTAGTACCAGCCAAGTATGGTTGTAAATGCAAAGAAAAATAGGCAGATCGCCACGAAGCTATAACCACCAGTTTTGCCAAAGATGTGCGACGAGAACGCCTCTTGCACCAAGGTGATGCCTGTAAAGACTGCCTTGCCGTTTTCAAAGCTGATGACATTTGCGGTTAGCACCACAAAAACGGTGATATTTAGCACGATAAATGTATCTACAAAGACGCTCATTATGCCAAGGACGGCTTGATCGACCGGGTGTTTGACGTTTGCAGCAGCGTGTGCGTGCGGAGTAGAGCCCATGCCAGCTTCGTTGCTAAAAAGTCCCCTTGCGATGCCGTATCTCATAGCAGCTGCGATGCTAGCGCCAGTTGCGCCGCCCCAAGCAGCCGAAGGATCAAATGCAGCTCTAAATATTAGCGAGATTGCCTCTGGAATTTGCTCGAAATTTAAAGCGATGATAGCTATGCCAACGATGATATAAAGCAGTGCCATTAAAGGCACGATCTTTTCAGCGACCCTTGCGATCGCTTTTACGCCACCTATAAAGATGACTGCGCAGACGACGGCTAAAAACGCCCCTGTTAGCCACTGCGGTATGCCAAAGGCGCCGCTAAAACCGTCTGATATGGAGTTTGCTTGAACCATATTGCCGATAAAACCAAGTGCGATGATGATAGCGATAGCGAAAAATCCAGCTAGAAATTTCGCCCATTTGCCCTTTAATCCGCGGCTTATGTAAAAGGCTGGGCCGCCTATTGTGTGGCCGCTGTCGTCTTTGGTGCGGTAAATTTGAGCGAGGCAAATTTCAGCGAAATTTGTAGCCATGCCCAAAAAGGCTGCGCACCACATCCAAAAAATGGCTCCAGGGCCACCCATGATAAGCGCTGTCGTCGCACCCACGAGGTTTCCAGTGCCAACTTGCGCTGCGATAGCGGTTGCTACTGCTTGAAATGAGCTCATACCAGCCTTGCCGGCAGCCTCGCCGTGAAGTGAAAAATTTCCAAAAAGTTCGCCTAAACCCATCTTAAATTTAAAAA
>CAUQCU010000124.1:0-4956 GCA_963516555.1 Campylobacter concisus
AGCAAACTTTACTTTGCAAAAAGTGCAAAACTAAAGAGAAAAATCGAGCAAAAAGCGAGTGAAATTTTAGAAGATGAGGGTTTTAGTGAGATCGTAACGCCGTTTTTTTCGTATCATCAACATCTAAGCGTAGATGCGACAAACCTTCTGCGCTTTAGCGACAGTCTAAATCACGAGATAAGCTTAAGGGCTGATAGCACGGTTGATACCGTTAGGATCGTGCTTAGAAGGCTTAAAGCAAATGAGCCAAGGAGATGGTTTTACATCCAGCCTGTCTTTCGCTACCCAAGCCAAGAAATTTATCAAATAGGCGCAGAGATGATCGGCGAAAACGACATCTTAAATAGCGTAAATATCGTCGCAAAACTCTTTAATGAGCTTGATCTTAGTGCTTGTTTGCAGCTTAGCAATATGCAAATCCCAAGGATAATTTGCGAAATTTTAAACTTAGAGATAGAAATTTTTGAAAACTCATGGCTAGAAAAGATCTTAGCCCAAAACGTGCCGTGGCTTAGCAAACTAGCCCTTTTAAAGGACGCTAGAGAGCTTGATGAGATAGTAAGTTTAGTCCCTGATAAGCTAAAAGAGGCGCTAAGAAATTTACAAAGTGTAGCCAAATCACTAGAATATAAAAATTTAAGAATAGTTCCGCTATATTACTCAAAAATGAGATATTATGATAGTTTATTTTTTAGGTTTTTAAAAGATAACGCCATCTTAGCAAGTGGCGGAAACTATGAAATAGACGGAATTTCAAGCAGCGGGTTCGCTGTTTATACTGATGCATTAATAGAAGAAAAAATTAATTTAAGGAAGTAAGAATGAGAAAGGCTGATTTAGTAGTTGGTGTTCAATGGGGTGATGAGGGCAAAGGCAAGATAGTTGATATGCTAGGACTAAACTATGACATGATTTGTCGCTCTCAAGGTGGCCACAACGCTGGTCATACGATCTGGGTCGATGGCGTAAGATACGCGCTCCACCTTGTCCCAAGCGGAATTTTGCACAAAAATATCATAAATATCATCGGCAACGGCGTCGTTGTATCTCCAGAGGTGCTCATCACTGAGATGGCGCAATTTGACAACTTAGAGGGCAGACTTTATATAAGCGACAAAGCGCACTTAAATTTAAGCTACCACAGCCAAGTCGATCAAGCAAAAGAACGCTTAAAAGGCGAAAAAGCGATCGGAACGACTGGCAAAGGCATCGGACCAACATATGCAGACAAGATAAGCAGAAGCGGCCACAGAGTTGGCGAGCTACTTGAGCCAGAGCGCTTATGCGATGCTTTGATGCATGATTTTGAAACAAATAAATGCGTATTTGACGCTCTTGGCGTAAAGATACCTGAAGAAAATGAGCTACTTGAAGAGCTAAAAAGATATAAAGAGGTGCTTGCTCCATTTATCGCAAACACTACAAATTTAGTTTGGAAAGCGCTTGACGAAGATAAAAAAGTCCTACTTGAAGGCGCTCAGGGCACACTTTTAGACATCGATCACGGTACATATCCTTATGTAACTAGCTCAAATACCATAAGCGCTGGCGCTTGCACAGGCCTTGGACTAAATCCAAAAGAAATAGGCAAAGTAATAGGTGTCATCAAAGCATATACAACTCGCGTAGGACACGGACCTTTCCCAACTGAAGACAAAGGCACAAATGGCGATAAGATGTGCGAGATCGGTAAAGAATTTGGCACAACAACAGGCCGCCGCAGACGTTGTGGCTGGTTTGACGCAGTAAGCGTAAAATACGCTTCAAGGCTTGATGGCGTCGATACTTATGCGCTTATGAAGCTTGACGTGCTTGATGGCTTTGAGGTGGTAAAAATTTGCAAAGCATATCAATATAACGGCGAGACGATCGACTACGTGCCAACAGATCTTGAAAATGCAACGCCTATCTATGAAGAGCTTGCAGGCTGGGATAGCGTAAAGGGCATCAGCAGATATGAAGACCTACCAGCAAACGCAAGAGCATATATCGAGCGTATCGAGGAGCTAACTGGCGTGAAGGTCGGCTATATCTCAACAAGCCCTGAGAGAAGCGATACGATCATTAGATGAAAAGTAAATTTACCTCCGTCGTCCGCGTCAAAAAGCAGGAGATGGATAAGGTAGAGGCTAAGCTCGTCGTTGCTAGGCTAAATGTAAGAAATGCTGAAGAAAAAATAGCACTCTTAAAGGCCAAGCTCAACGAGTTTAGCCTGCCAAAAAGTGGCAACATAGGCGAGCTAAGAGAAAATTTAGAGCTCATAAATATAGCAAGAGCCGAGCTAAGTGCCTGCAAAGAGAGCTTAGAGATAGCAAAAAAAGAGGTCTTGCACTACGAGCACAAATATAAAAATGCAAATTTAGAGTATGAAAAGATGAAATATCTAGAAAAAGAAGAATTTAAAAAAGAGATAAAACGCATACAAAAGGCTGAAGCGCTTGCTCTTGATGAGTTTGCAGTTATGAAATTTGCAGCCAAAAGCGAGGCGTGATGAGAGCTGTTTTACTCTTTTTTATGGTTATAAATTTTGCATTTTGCTTTGAAGTGCCGGTTGATTGCACTCAGATCTTTGAAGCTAGAAAAGAGGAAATTTCAAAGGAACTTGAGGTCATCGACGAGCAGCGCCAAGCCCTAGAGGTCTTTCGAGCAAGCTCGGCTGCGGCTTATGAAGAGAACAACAAAAAGCTCGCCAAAAAAGAGGCTGATCTGAATGCGACGATGAAAGTGATCGAGCAAAAACGCAAAGAGATCGACGAAGTTGTCGCTAAAAATGAGAAAATTTTAAAAGAGCTTCGCACGATGACGACTGATAAAGTCAATGAATCATACGCCAAAATGAAAGATGGCGCAGCAGCCGAAGTGCTCTCACAAATGCCTAGATCAAACGCGGCCACCATACTTTACGCCCTTGATGCAAAAAAGATATCAACCATCATGGCTAAGATGGATCCAAAGGTTGCCTCTGAAGTGACTGCACTACTTCAAAAAGGACCTCCATTTGTAGATGAAAAGGGCGATATGCCCGCTCCAGCTGGAAGCATAAATATGCAGTAAATTTGATTTAACGCTAGCCTAAAAAACTAAATTTAACTGACAAATTTAACTACTCGTTCACACATCTCCCATATTTTACTCCTGCTCTTGTTGTATAAATTTAGCGGCGACCTGCTTTTTACGCACAGAGGCATAAGCGGTCCAGCGATACTAAATGCCTCACTCTTTTGGCAAAAGGGGCGAATTTGCATAAATTTTTTGCCTAAATTTAGTGAGAAAAATTTAGTAAATGGCAAAAAACAGCTTAGCTCGGTTTTGCCTTTGCCAAAGAGATTTGTACTTGAGTTTTTAAGAAATTTTGGCTTAAAAGATAGGGCTTTTTATGAGTTTAGCGACGATGAAAAAAGCATCATAAAAAGGCTTTTTGCTTACGAGTTTGCACCGGCTGGGACATTTGGCTTTGAAAGGGCTGAAGTTACAAAAGGTGGCGTGAAAACTAATTTTTTAGATGACAATTTAGAGTGTAAAAGCGTAAAAGGACTTTATTTTATAGGTGAAGTTTTAGATATCACTGGTATGCTTGGTGGATATAACCTGCATCTAGCCTTTGCAAGCGCTCTAAAGGTGGCTAGCGCTTTAAAAAATAGCTAATCAAATTCAGAGGAATTTAGCTAGTGGCAGCCAAAACTGCCACTAAATTTATTACTTCTCGCTTAGATACTCTTGTAGGCTTTTTACCTCAAGTGCTTTGCCAGTTTGAACTGTGCTTAGAGACTTGGCAGCTGCAAGTGCTGCACGGATAGTTGTAAAATATGGGATCTTAAATCTAACCAAATTTTAAGCTCTCAAGCATTTTTATATCACTAAATTTATCTCTAAATTTTATAAAATTTGCCTCTAACTCAGCCTTTCGTCTAAGTGCGATATCTATAAATTCCTGATCTTTTTCAATTCCTACAAAATCTCTATTTAGTAAATTTGCGGCTATACCAGTTGTTGCCGAACCTGCAAATGGATCACAAATGACGCTATTTTCGTTACTTGCCATCAAAATAAGCCTTATTAAAAGTGAAAGTGGCTTTTGTGTAGGATGCTTGCCGCAAGCCTTCTCCCAAGGAGCAATCGCAGCAAAACTCCACACATCTTTCATCTGTTTATCACAATTTAACCGCTTCATAAGCTCATAGTTAAAGATATGCTTGTGTTTTTCATCCTTTCTAGCCCATATAACTTGTTCAGTGCTGTGTGTAAGATACCTGCAGCTAAAATTTGGTGGAGGATTGGTCTTTTGCCACGTAATTATGTTTAAAATTTTATAATCAAGCTTTTGAAGTGCCCTGCCGATAGAAAAGATGTTGTGATATGTCCCACTTATCATTATACTGCCATTGTCACTAAGTGATTGCTTAGCGAGTTTGAGCCATTTTAGGTTAAACTCATCGATTTCATCGATATTTGTGCCCTCATCCCACTTGCCTTTATTTACACTAACTATCTGTCCGCTTTGGATGCTAAGCCCACCATTTGAAAGAAAATATGGTGGATCCGCAAAGATAAGATCAAACTCGTCTTTAAATTTAGCCAGTTCGTTAAAGCAGTCGCCATTTATGAGCCTGAAATCGTTACGCATTTTTAAGCTCATTTATAAAAAGGTGCAAATTTGCAAAGTTGTAAATCCTCACACTCTTATAGGCTTCTTGTAGCTTATTTCTAGCATCGTGCCAACCCCAACCATCAGTGATCCAGATAAATTTATACTCTGATAAATGGGAGATCTTTTTAGCTATTTCGATGTAAGCTCTTGCTACTTCGTTTAATTTTGAGCCGCCACCACTATAAAAATTTGCTTCGATTAGATAAGTGATATTTTGTGCGCAAATCACAAAGTCAAATCTCTTCACATCACTACCTAAATTTAATAAAAAATTTGAGCTTGATACTTCAGCTTGAAAGCAGATATTT
>CAUQCU010000125.1:0-4794 GCA_963516555.1 Campylobacter concisus
CCTGCACACATCGTGCATTTATCCATTACGCCTCTTGCGCCAAAAGCACCATCCTTAGGGAATTGCGGTGCACCAAATGGGCAAGCATACAAGCAGTATCCACAGCCTATGCAGATATCTTTATCGTGAAGCACGATGCCATCAGCTCTAATGTAGAAACAATCAACTGGGCAAACAAGCGAACAAGGTGCATCTTCGCAGTGCATACATGCGATTGATGTTGAAATTTCTTTACCAGGCATACCTTCATTTAGTGTGACGACGCGGCGTCTTCTAACGCCGATAGGCAACTCATGAGCTTCATCACACGCTACTGCGCAACCGTTGCAATCAATGCATCTATCTGTGTCACAGTAAAATTTAAGCCTATTGTTATCGTTAAATGCGCTCATATTATGCCCTTTCTATGCGGCAAAGACCGCCTTTTGTTTCTGGAATTTGAGTGACTATGTCATATCCGTAGTTTGTTACGGTATTTGCGCTCTCACCAACCGCAAATGGCAAAGTTCCTTCTGGGAAATTTCCAGTCATATCAACACCTTGCATATATCCAGCCCAGTGGAATGGCAAGAAGATCATATTAGGCTTAACCGATGGCACGATCCTTGCGCGAACCTTGATCTTAGTGCCTTCAGGTGAATGAACCCAAACAAAATCCCAATTTTTAATGCCATGTTTAGCCGCTAGCTCTGGGTGGATGTCAGCAAACATCTCAGGCGTAATGCGTGATAGATACTTACTAGCACGTGTCTCCATACCAGCACCACTGAAATTTACGAGACGAGCTGTAATAAGGTTGATAGGGAATTCTTTTGAGAAGTCCTTACTTTGTTGCAAGCTTTCAAATTTAGTATCAACGCGGTATTGTTTTGCTTTATCTTTAAAGCTTGGATACTTCTTGGCTAGATCTGGTCTTGGTGAGTGGATCGGCTCTCTGTGTTGAGGGATCTGATCAGCAAATGTCCAAACGATAGTTCTAGCACGTGCATTGCCATATGGAGCGATGTTTTTCTCCAAGCATTTTGTTGCTATGATATTACTATCATCAGTTGACCAGCTAGCTCCGATCCTTGCTTTTTCATCATCAGTTAGTGTGATGCCTAAAATTTTCTCGATATTGTCTTTTTTGATCTCAGGATATCCGCCATTTATAGATGAACCAACTGGCGCTGAGCCTTCAGCTGCTAGCTGGCTAACACCGTTGTGCTCTAAACCAAAGCGGTTTCTAAAGCCCATTCCGCCTTCGCGAACTGATTTATGTGTATCATAAAGTATTGGGCTACCTGGGTGATTTTCTGTCCAGCATGGCCATGGAAGTCCGTAGTATTCGCCTTCAACAGGAGTGCCAGGCTTGCCAAGAGATGTTACTTCATCAAATTTATCCCAGTTCTCTTGGTGGCGTTTTAAGCGCTCAGGTGTCCAGCCAGTCATACCGATAGTTTTTATAATATTTGCTATCTCGTGAGTAGCAGCTTCTGGCCACTCTATCTTGCCATCAGCATCCCTTATAGTGCGAGTTAGCTCGTCATAAAAGCCTATGCGTTTAGCTAGTTCAAATAACAATTCATGATCAGGTATGCTCTCATAAAGTGGTTTGCATACTTGGCTTCTCCATTGACCACTTCTGTTTGTAGCTACGACTGTGCCGCTAGTTTCATACTGAGTTGAAGCAGGGATGATATATACATTATCTTTTTTATTTGTTATAACGGCAGCGTCATTTACAAACGGATCTACACAAACAAGTAACTCAAGTGCATCAAGACCTTCTTGAACCTTTGCTTGTTGTGCAGTAGATGTTATGCCGTTACCTATAACTACAAGAGCTTTTAGGCTGTCTCCTGCATTATCGATCGCATCATTGCCATCTTTACCATTTAGCGTACCAGCCCACCAGCGTGCAAGTGAAAATCCTGGCTTAAACATCCACTCAGGCTTGATAAAATTCTTTTGCAACCACTCGAAATCAACCTTCCACATTTTTGCAAAATATTTCCAGCTTCCTTCATTTTTAGGGTAATAACCAGGTAGGTTATCTGGTAAATTTGCCATATCAGTTGCACCTTGAACGTTATCGTGGCCTCTTAGGATGTTACATCCGCCACCACTTACGCCCATGTTGCCAAGCACTAGTTGCAAGATCGGAGCTATACGAGTGTTTGAGCTACCTATTGTGTGCTGAGTTAGACCCATCGCCCAAACGACCGAGCCAGGGCGGTTTTTAGCATAGACTTCTGTGATCTCTTTAAGAGTTGCAGCTGGGACTCCAGTCACATCTTCAACGACTTCAGGTGTCCATTTTGCAGCCTCTTCACGAATCAGATCCATACCATAAACACGGTCATCAATAAATTTCTTATCCTCCCAGCCATTTTCAAAGATGAGATTCATCATGCCATATACAAAAGGTATATCCGTTCCTGGACGAATTTGTGCGAAATAATCAGCCTTTGCCGCTGTTCTTGTATATCTTGGATCGATTACTATTAGCTTAGCGCCCTTTTCTTTTGCTTTTAAAAAGTGTCTAAAACCAACTGGGTGATTTACCGCTGGGTTTGATCCGATTATAAAAATAGACTTTGCGTTTTGGATATCTCCAAGGTGATTTGTCATAGCTCCATAACCCCAAGTATTCGCCACACCGGCGACTGTAGAGCTGTGTCAAAGACGTGCTTGGTGATCTAGGTTGTTCGTCCCAAACATCGCAACGAATTTGCTTATATAATAGCTTTGCTCGTTGCAGTCTTTTGCTGATCCTAAAAACATTACTTGCTCTGGATTTTTCTCGCGGTAAGCTTTTAGTTTTGCACCGATCTCGTCAAGTGCTTGCGTCATAGAGATGCGTTGCCACTTGCCACCAACTTTTTTCATCGGATATTTTACACGGCAGTGTGAGCGCACCATATCGATAACGTCTGCTCCTTTACAGCAGTGACCACCAGCACTCACTGGGTGATCTTGTGCTACTTCTTGACGCACCCAAACACCGTTTTCTACCTCTGCTAACACTCCGCATCCTACAGAGCAAACTGTGCAGACAGTTTTTACTATTTTTGAGTCTGGAAATGGGTTTGCCATCTCTTGAGCTGTTGCTTCTCTTGTGACATTGCTTGCTGCAAAGCCGGCCGCTCCACTAGCACCTGCTAATGCAGCCATTTTTAAAAACGATCTACGGCCAATGTTGTTTGGCGTAGCGTTTAATATAGCTTCAGACATTTTCATCCTTTCTTAAATTTCTATCAAATTTTATTTTGCTTGTTTGTAGTAAAGTTCCCAATATTTGCTTCTTTTGTAAAGCACTTCGGTCTTTTTACTCTTTCCTGATTTTAAATTTTCATTAGCATTTGCTGCTACAGCACCACTTGCTGCTACAGCGCCAACTAGACCGACTTTTTTTAGAAATTCGCGTCTATTTTGCATATGTACCCTCCGTTCTTAGTTTTCTTATCCTGTTTTTTTCTCTTCTTATGCTTTCAGATCTTGAAAGACCATCGCTCTTTTTGTGGTCTATCTTGACTGGTTTTGGTGAGTTTAGTGCCACGCGCTCAAACGCGATAAATTCGTTTAGCAAAACGGCCACATCCTTGTAAATTTCACTATTTTTATGCTCATATAAATTCTCTATAAACTCATCAATGTTTGGATTTATAATATTTTTAAAAAGCTCATCTTCGCACTCGTCAAATTTGCCGATAAACTCGTTCATAAGCGTAAAGACAAAGCCCACGTTATCTTCATTCTCTTTAAATTTACTCTCATCTCTTCTGATGTTTGTCTTAGCTAAAATTTTACGCACATTAGCGCAAGCATGACCCACTTCATATCCCTCATCGTAAAAAGAGAGCGAGTTTCGAAGCGGACTTGGCGGAGTGTGAAAAATGTCATCAAATTCGGTGATCAAATTCTCTGGATTTTTTTCATTAAATTTACTTTTTATATTAGTAGCAGCTTGCGAGACTTCATCGTTTAGGCTATATTCTTTGATAAGATCAAGCATTTTACTAAGGCCATCAAATCTCTTTTCATCTTCACTAAATACGAAGAATTTAGAGAAAGTAGCGTAGTAAAGTTTTCTGCCAGCTGCAAATTCCTCTTTTGTGCTCACCTTTTTCCTTAAACAGTTTTTTAACGACACTGAAACTATACAATTAATTGCCTTATTAATGTGGCTTAAAATAAAATAAATTAGAAAAGTTAAAAAAAGCTTAAATATGCCTTATATGCATATTTAAAAACGCCATTTTTATGGAGTTATATAAGATATGATTTTTTAGCATGATTATTAAAATTTAGCTCTTTTTTGATATCCATTTTTATTTTTGGGCTAAATTTAAAAAGTGGGAGTAAATTTTACTCTAAAGCTAGCATCGAGCCATCTTCAAATTTTAAAAATACTCGCTCGCCAATCTTTGTAAATTCATCATCATGGCTAAAAATTTTGATCAAAAAGTCGCCAACTTTGACCTTCAAAAGCTTTTCATCGCCCATGTAGAGCGAGGCTGAGTGCAAAATCCCTGAAATTTGACCCTCACCACCTGTTTTAGAAATTTTTATCTTGTTTGGGTTGATCGTGATCTTGCTTTTGCTTTTAAAATTTGAAGGTAAATTTAGCTTCGAATCATCGCCAAAGCTTAGCACGCCACCTTCTATATCAAAGATATTTTTATATTCAAATTCGCAGACTCTGCCCTTGTGTAAGAAAACGCACTCGTTTGCTAGCATACTAAGCCACTTCTCGTCGTGACTTGCGATGACAAAGCCGCAGCCATATTTCTCGTGCATCAAATTTATAGC
>CAUQCU010000126.1:0-4752 GCA_963516555.1 Campylobacter concisus
CCATAAAATATAAAGGCAGGATAAACGAGTGCAGACCAAAAGACTACAAGTTAAGCATAGTCAATGAAGAGGAAAATGACTTCTATCCGCGAAGTAAAGCAGATGACGCAGGTCCAAATTTTAAAAATAGACTTTTTACAAAGATAGCAAACAAGCCTTTTGATATCACGATATCAAACTATGATAAGACTAGCGGGGCTTTAAAGGCACCTGACTCAAATACCGACGTGACGTTAAAGCTAGTGACTGATTGTAGTTCAAATAATTCGGTCATACATGAAGAAACTTATAATTTTACTACCGCAACGCATACCCTTACAAAAAGCGTAACAGTGCCGATACCATATCCATCTCTGCACGTAAAGCTTAGTTATCTTAATAAGCTTACAAATTTAACTGATGAAAAATGCGAAGACTTTGATACTTTTGCTGTTAGACCAGCCAAATTTGATATTTATGATTCGCCTAATGGCCCTATGATAGGCGGTAAAAGCCATACTGATTTTATAATCGGTGCTTATGATGCTAAAGGGGACCTTACAAAAGGATTTATAAGTACAGCAAGTAGTGATATAAAGGCTGGTGATGGAGCGCAACTACTACCAAAGGTATTTGCTGGCTGCACTCTACCAGCAGATCTATCAGATAAGGATAGCAGAGAAAATAAATTTGAGATAAGCTTTAACAACCCAAATAAGGCTATCGGAGTTATTACAAATATTAGCACTAACAAGGTAGGACTTTCTTTTTCAGACATCGGAGATACAAATTTTTATGCTATAGACTCAGTTTATACGAGTGTGGATCAAGATACAGATCATGGAGATGACTGCGTAAAATCGTACAGCAGAGACTCTAGGAAAAATCGAAATAATCCACTGGATTTATACAACAATGATTTATCAATAGACCCAAATAATCCAAGTCACGATCCAGATGGTATGGGTAGGATAGGTTGTAATATAGTGTTTGAAGAACAACACAATCAACTAAATTTTATCCCAGAATACCTTGATGTGAGTGATTTTGAGATCATATCAAGTGACTTTTCATATATCTCAAATGAAGAAACTTTGTGGTCTCCGACATTAAAATTTAAAGTAAAAGCAATGTTGTCTAATGAAAATCCAAGAGCTTCTGGCGACAACACAGCACGTCTTTATAAAAGCGGCTGCTATGCAAGTAATGCTGTCTTTAATATAAAGGTAGGGGATATCATACCTAACTATATAGACAACAATGGGTCAAAATTAAGCAGTGGTGAAGATGGTGTTAAAAAGCTAAATAGTGAGATACTATTTTTCGGTACTACTGATCAAAATGCGATTGTTCAAAAGCTAAAAGCATCGCCTCATGATGGTGGTTATATGGTAAAAAAAGAGGCTTTTAGAAGTGATGGCACAGCTGAAATAGGTCTCAAATTTAACTTCAAGCGTGAAAAAAATGTAGCCAAAAATCCTTTTGAGGCAACAAGTGATATATTTACTTTTACAAAATTAGCCGAAGATGAAAATAGCATAAATAAAACAAAAGGTAGCCAATACTTAAAACCAACTAGGAAAACATCGGCAAAATTTTACTACGCTAGGACATACGCACCTTACTATGAGGGGCCAAACACTGGCTTTAAGGCAAAAATTTACTACGGAGTGTATTGCAATGGTTGCGACGAGAGTAAATTTATGTTGCAAAAGCCAGGATCAAGCGCTCGCTGGGAGGAGTTTGCAGGTACGCACTCATGGTATGTAAACCCGCTTCATAGCTCAGCTTATGGCGAAGTAAAGAACTACACTTATACAAACGAAAACTCAAGAACGGTTGAGGATACGACCAAGCGAACATCGCCGGTTGATGGTATAAGCTATATATTTGTAAGCAACCCAAAGGCGGTAACTGACGTGGCTAAGATGCATACGGAGGACTGGCTCATATATAATGAATTTGATAAAGATGCAGCGACAAATGATTTTACGCTGAAATTTCTCGTGCCAAATGGCGACTGGGCTGGCAAGACGCTAAAAAGTGGCTCTGGCAAAGGTGACGTGGGAAATGTCATAGGTGGCGAAAATAACTTTAACGATCTAAGCGATAAGACAAATAGGAGAATTTCTTGGTAAAAAGAGGCTTTTCTCTTATAGAGCTTATCCTCTCGATAGTCGTTGTGGCGATCGTTAGCACATCGATACCGCTTGTACTAAAGACCACATCTGAGCTAAATCAAAAGGCGGTTACGCAAGAGAGCTTGATGAATGCTAAGACGTATATGGGGCTTATCTTAAAAGCTCCTTTTAGTAATAGGATCATAAAAATCTCAAACGTTAGTGCTAGCGCTGAGACTGCTTACTTCTTTCCTATCATATTAAAGCCAGGCGATAAAAGAAACGAATTTTATAAGATAAATAAAATAACAGGCGACGGACATAGGGTTTTTGCTTACGAAAACTCACCAGAGTTAGAGCCACCTGATGCATCTATAAGGTCGGTAAAATACTACGATGAAAGAAATAAAAATTTAAATACAACAAATCAAAACAGAGACTACATAGTTGGCTCAGACTATAATGTAATTGTGAATGAGAACAATGGCTGGTTTAAGCCAAATTTAGGACTAGACAACAGTGACGTAAAAGAGATAATTGTAACTGCTACTTCATATAAAAACAACACAAAACAAGAGACGACGTCGGTGCTAAGAGCTTACGCTTTTAACCTAGGTGAGGGCGGCTCGCTAAATACGAAAGTGTGGAAATGAAAAGAGCCTTTACGCTTCTTGAGCTTGTAGTAGTCATCGTCGTACTTGGTATCATCGCTATGATGAGCTTTAACGCAATAATGAACATCTACTCAAACTACTTTCAAACAAGGACAGTAAATGAGCTCGAGACTCAAACAGAGATCGCACTGGAGCAAATTTCAAAGAGGCTAGAGCACCGCATAAAGCCAAGCGTGATCGCTAGAAAAACTGATGGAGCTTTTTTGGCGCTAAACGATAGCGGGGTTACGCTGGCACAAGACTATGAAATTTTAGAATTTATACCTTATGCGTATGAAATTTTTAATGACGTTATATCTCTTGATGCTAATGACCATGTCATAGAGCAGGACGGAAAGGCAGGTAGATATAGTGGTTATGCGGATCTTGCTAAGAGCTCACCAGCAACTGGTCTGATAAGTCCGAGAAGTAATTTTACAACTGGAGTTGTCGAGACTATAAAAGATATTACTTGCAGGGAAGATACAAATGCCACTTGTGTGGATTTTAAAAATAAAGATGGTGGCATTGTAGCGATATTTTCTGATGTTTATTACAATGTGCAAAGCTCTTTTGGCTATAGCAATGGAACTGTGCCTGTCAGTCTAGACATAGCAAAAGTTGGTGTAAAAGGCGGTCAAAGTGGGTTAAACGGCAACACGCTAGAAATTTCTGGTTTTGCAAACAAACAAATTTCAGAGCAGTATCATCTAGCCTACACAGCAAATGCCATAGTGCCAGAGCAAAGCGCTGATCCAAAAGATGCGGCAAACGGCGTCTTTGATCTAAATTTATACTACGACTATCGTCCATGGATGGGACAGGGCTATAAAAACGGCGAAAAGGCAACCCTTGCCAAAAACGTTACGAGGTTTGTTTTTACTGAAAAAAATGGTGTCATCGTACTAAAACTTTGCATGATGGCAAAAAACTCAGAGATAACCATCTGCAAGTCAAAGGCGGTTTATTGATGAGGCGAGGTTTTACACTCATTGCGGCGATATTTTTTGTGGTGATTGCAAGCTCTATTTGTATGCTGGCTCTTTCGATCGCCAGCACTTCAGTTAAGCAAAATAGTGAAATTTACCTAAGAGAGCAAAGCGAGCTAGTAGCCCGCGCAGCGACTGAGTACGCCATGCTAGCTATCATAAGCAATGACTTTTATAAAACTGGAGCAGTTTGCCTTGGCGACGAGCACAATCCGATAAGTGGTGAATTTGGCGACCTCTTTACCTTTAAAGTATATGTAAAATATTTTGGCGATATGGGCATTTGCTCTGGTGACGCAGTGGCTGCTACCGGAGTAAATCAAGGCACGATAATGCTCGATGTTTTTGTCAGCTCAAAACCGGGAAAAGCCTCAAATCCTATAAATTTTCACAAACGAACTCTTCAAAAACTTTAAAATTTTATAAAGATTTTACTTTAATTTGCTTTTAGTTTCGTCGTGTTATAATCATCTTACTTTCTATAAAGGAGATTGCGATGAACATAAGCATTGTAGGAAAACAATTTGAGCTAACAGAGCCCATCAAAAACTATATCCAAGACGCTTTTGATACCCTTGGCAAGTACAACCTTGACATCATCTCAGCAAGATGCGTAGTAGGAGCAGATGAAAAGCAAGGCAAAAAGGGCTTTAATGCAGAATTTTCTCTAAATATGGCACATAAAGATACGATAGTCGTCCGCCAAAAGGATAAAGATCTCTATGCGGCGATAGATCTTGCTATCGAAAAGGCTTCAAAAGTTTTAAGAAGGGAACATGATAAGAAATTTACTGTAAAAGGTAAGGCCGATGATAAAGAATTTCGCTCAAGAATAGGCGAAGAAAAGATCGAAGGTGTCGAGGAGATCGTGCCTATGGAGCTTGAAATTTACAAACCTCTTGAGGTAGAAGAGGCACTTGATAAACTAAAATCAAGCGATAAACAATTTTATGTATTTAACGATGTCGATGCCAAAATGCGCGTCATCTACAAAAGAACAGACGGAACTTT
>CAUQCU010000127.1:0-4724 GCA_963516555.1 Campylobacter concisus
GAGAAAAACTTAAAAACTATCCTTGAAAACACCTATGATGATATGAACAAAGAACCAAATGACGACCTAGAAGAGGTCATCGTAGAGGCGATAAAAAGATATAAAAAGAAGAGATAAATTTATCTAATTTAGCCTTGGCGATAAATTTCGCCAAGGCTAAATTTCCGCGCAAACTGCGTAAATTTTAGCTCCGTCATTTGCCACAGCGTAGAGCCTGCCACCGCTTACTAGCATGATCTGATCTGCGCTAAGTCTAAATTTCTCAAACTCTATCTCTTTTAATAGCAAGCCATCTTTAGCACTTATCAAAACTGGCTTATTTTTGCGGTTTGCGAGTAAAATTTGACCTTTGATCCAAACAAAATGCTCCGTGCCACTGGTTTTAAACTTAAACACCACCTCACCACTTTTTGCATCCACGGCGTATAGATCTCCGCCCTTGCCAGCGGTGCCAAAGTAAAGCACCCCATCATTCAGGCAAACTGGCGTGTAGAGATATGCGCCAAGCTTTAGCCGCCAGATGGTCTTGCCTATCCTTGCGCTCTGCTCTTTGGGCGGCAAATTAACGTTTAAATTTTCATCTTTTGCTTCGCTTTTGAGCTCTGCGCCATTCAAAATTTCTTTGCACTCCATCATAAATGGCGAGCTCATGCGCACGCAAAAGCCATCAAATTCATACGTTTTAGCGTCGTTATATATCTCTTTTATGGGCTCCTTAGCAACGCCGAGCTCGCTCATCTGCCCGTCACTTATCTTTATGAGCTTGGCTGGGGAGTTTATGTAGCCCTTGTAGTATCTCGTATTTAGCACGAAGTAGCCATTTTCTGGGTAACAACGCGCATTGCTAGCTATAAAAATTTCGCTTTGTTTATAGGTAAGCGTTGATCTTTTATGCTCGCTAAAGTCGCGTGAAAATGTATCTAGCAGCACATAGTTTGGCGTTAGTTTTTGAGCTATCTCTAGCTCGCTAGGCGCCCCAAAAGCAAAATGCACAAATGCAATGCGCCCATTCATCTCGTAAATGCCAGTTACGCCGTGTCCGCGAAACTCCACGCCAGGCATATCAAGAGGATATGATCTAACCACGCTAGCTCCTTAAATTTATGGCGATTATAACCCAAATTTCAAAGCGCACTGGGCTAAATTTGATAAAATTTGCCAAAATTAGCAAATTTAAGGAGCGATATGTTTTTAAAATTAGATGAGATCGCTAGAAAACTAGATCAAATTTTCTTGCCACTAGAGCAAGATGGCATGACTGGCATGAGGCTTTTGCCGCAAAAGGATGCTTCGAAGCTTATGCAAGCACAAAAGAGCCTTGGCGTAAATTTCCCAGCCAAATTTGCAGAGCTAATGAGCAAATTTGACCTTGGCAACTTTGAAATTTGCAATGTCAGCTTTGGCTCAAGAGGCGACTACGCAAGCGAGCTAGTGCGCCTAAACAGCGTAGATGAGTTTGGCGGCAAATGGTGGAGTGGCGAGGCTCGCCCAGCAAATTTGATAGTTTTTGCCGTGGGAGATCCTTGGATATTTTTGCTTGATTGCGCGAGTGGCGCGGTCTATGCGTGGCTACTTGGAGATGAGGAGCTTTGCAGTAGGCGAGTTGCGAGTGACTTTGAAAAATTTTTCATAGCGCTTGCTAGTATCTATATAACAAGACTAAATGGTGAAACTATGCCACCAACCGAGCAAATTCTAAAATTTGTCCAAGCAGACGACGTGGCACTTGATTTTTGGCAAGAGATGGCGCAAATTTAGTAAATTTAGGCTCACTCTAACCAAATCCTCTTTTATAAATTTATCCCAACAAATGATGCAAAAACCACTTTTTATAAATTTAGTTTCGATATGTAACACTCATTGCCCAAAATAAAAATATTAAAATATCTTTAAATAAAAATTTTTTCTAGCCGAGTTAATATTTAACTATAAAAAAAGGAAAAAGGAGCAAAAATGAGCGAGTACATCGAACAAACGATGGAGTGGATAAAGAAGACCAACCCAGGTCAAGGCGTCTTTGTCCAAGCTGCGACTGAGGTTCTAAACAGCCTAGAGCCGCTTATCAAAAGAGAGAGCAAGTACCAAAAACACGCGATCCTAGAGCGCATCGTCATCCCTGAGCGCACGGTGATCTTTCGCGTGACATACACAGGCGATGATGGCAGACCAAAGGTAAATAACGGCTACCGCGTGCAGTTTAACTCAGCTGTTGGCCCATACAAGGGCGGTCTAAGGCTCCACCCAAGCGTCGATCTTGGCGTGCTAAAATTTCTTGGATTTGAGCAAATTTTCAAAAACTCGCTCACTGGCGTAAATATCGGCGGCGCAAAAGGCGGCAGCACATTTGATCCAAAGGGCAAGAGCGAGGGCGAGATAATGCGCTTTTGCCAAGCATTTATGAGCGAGCTATATCGCCACATCGGTAACACCGTGGATGTGCCAGCAGGCGACATCGGCGTGGGCGCTAGAGAGATCGGCTATATGTTTGGTCAGTATAAAAAGCTAACTGGCAGGTTTGATGGCATCCTAACTGGCAAGGGGCTAAACTGGGGCGGCAGCCTAGCGCGCACAGAGGCTACTGGATACGGACTAGTATATTTCACTCAAAACATGCTAAAAAAAGCTGGACTTGATCTAGAGGGCAAAAAATGCAGCGTAAGCGGTAGCGGAAATGTCGCCATCTACACAGTCGAAAAGCTCTATCAAGCAGGCGCGCTGCCTATCACAGTATCTGACTCAAACGGATATGTCTATGACGCTGAGGGCATCGATCTAGCGGTACTTAAAGAGCTAAAAGAGGTCAAGCGCGCTCGCCTTAGTGAATACACCAAATTTAGACCAAATGCAAAATATGTAAGCGTGAGCGAATACAAAGAGGGCAGAAACGGCGTCTGGGACGTGCCATGCGACGGAGCCTTCCCGTGTGCGACACAAAATGAGCTTCACCTAGCCGACATAAAAGTGCTTTACGCAAATGGCTGCCGCTTCGTGGCTGAGGGCGCAAACATGCCAAGCACACTTGATGCGATAAATTTCATGCTTGCGCAAAAAGACTTTCACTTTGCTCCAGCAAAAGCAGCAAACGCTGGCGGCGTGGGAACAAGTGGTCTTGAGATGATGCAAAATGCTGGCATGACTTCGTGGAGTTTCGAGGAGGTCGATCGCAGACTTCATGGCATTATGAATCACATCTTTGAACTAAGCTATGAAACTAGTAAAGAGTTTGGCGATGAGGGCAACCTAGTGCTTGGCTCAAATATCGCTGGCTTTAGAAAAGTGGCTGACGCGATGATAGATCAAGGATACGTGTAGTCTGATTTTGGCTCTTTGCTTTTTAAACTTACGTCCAAGTTAAATTTGGGCGTAAATCAATACGAGGCAGGCTATGGTTTTTAGCCAAAATAGAATTGTCTTTTGTATGGCAAATTTTACTAGCAAGCTATCAAATTTACGCTGCTTTGAAGCATTTTATGCGGCGTTCGTTTTAACAAATTTTTGCTGGCGTGGCAGATGTGGATTTGAAGCTTGATTAAATTTCATTAGGGTGGCTAGCAGATCACATTTTTTAGAGCTTTTTATAGAAATTTTGTCAAAAGAGCTGATACGGCAGCAAATGGTGAAGTGGCGAGGTTTGAGCAGTAAAATTGAAAGCTTTTGCTGTGGGTGATCCGTGGATATTTTTGCTTGATTGCGCGGGTGGTGCAGTCTATGCGTGACTGCATAAAAATAAAGAGCCTTGCAACAGGTGCATTGTGAGTGAGAAATTTTCATAGCACTTGCAACTTCGACATAGTAAGGCTAAATAATGAAGTCCTACTACCAACCGAGCAAATCCTAAATTTTAACCAACCAGACGACAAAGAATTTAATTTTTGGCAAGAGATAGTTAAATTTTATAAATTTAAGCCACATCTAAATTTCTCTTATCAAATTTTGCTACCGCATAAAACAAAAGCAGTCAAATCCTTTGCAAAAAGTATTTTAAAGCGATAAAAACTGCTCGCATTTTTATAAGAAAACCAAATTTAACTTATAAATTTAGCCAGCTATTAGGCAAAAATTGACTCAAAACGCTCGCATAAACACTACAAATATCAAATTTACTCAAAATAAGCTTTCATTTTTACTCTAGTATGCGGCTCTCACCCAGTCAAATTTCAGAAAAGCACCCATATAAGAGGTAGCAAAAAAAGGTAGGATAAATTTTGGTAAGCACAAATTGAAATTTGCTGCATTTATCACACAAATAAGCAAATTTCTCGTCAAATTTAATGCCGCATAAAAAGCATCAAAAACCTTTGCAAAAGTATTATTAAAGCGATATCCCATTGCCAAATTTAGTCAGTAATAAGGCGAAATTTAATTTAAAACACTCACACAAGCAATTAAATTTACAAACTCTCAAGATGTTCTCAGCACAGCGCTTTTTAGAGTGGCAGCAAGATAATCAAATTCGGACAAGAGAATTTAAAATTTGCTAAATTTAAGTCACAAATAAGCAGATGTTGCCAAATTTAACCAGATCGCAAGTGAAAATTTTACCTTAAAGGAAGGTTTTTGTTTTTTGTTAAGCGGCTGTGTTGGTGACGGCAAGCAAAAATAAAATTTGACAAATTTCATCAAAACCAGCCAAAATTCTCGTCCAAATTTAGTCACCAAAAGCAACCTTGCGTAAATTTAGAAAATATAAAAATGATAGAATTTTTGAAAATAGTTATTTATGA
>CAUQCU010000128.1:0-4675 GCA_963516555.1 Campylobacter concisus
GCCCTTGAAATTATGATCTAACAGGTGAAAGATAAGGTTTTTCAGAGTGCATAGACATCTCGTTTTGTTGTCTAAATGCTATATACTCTTCTTCGCTTAATTTTTTTATGTTAGCTATAGTGATCTTAAGAGGTGTGATACCTGAGAGTGGGTCGTGGTCTTGTGCGTTTGCGAGCTCATTGCCATCAGCCTCACTATAGTGGAAAGTCGTAAATATCGTACTCTCCCTAAGGTCAGGATTTACGCGAAGTTTAGCTGCGATCCTGCCGCGTTTGTTCTCTACCATTGCATAGCAGCCATCTTCTAGCTCTCTTTCTCTTGCGATATCAGGGCTTACTTCGATTAGCGGACCTTCGATGCCAGCACCATACTCTAGCGGTGGGCACTCTCTTGTCATCGTACCTGTATGGTAGTGATAAACTTTTCTACCTGTTGTAAATAGGCAAGGATAGACCTCATCAGGCACTTCGCTCATTGCACCTGAGCCTACTGGATAGCCATCAGGTATATGCATTTTGGCTTTAAATTCAGCCTCCATGCTTGCACGCTTATCTTTATCGTCAGCGTAAAGTACTGGAGCTAGGCGGAATTTACCATCAGGTAGCATTGATTTGTGATCCGTATAGAGATCAGGTGTGCCTGGATGATCTTCATCAGGACATGGCCAGCTGATGCCACCTAGTTTTTCAAGTCTATAGTAGCTGATACCGCCAAAGAATTTAGGCATTAGTTTTCTAAGCTCGTCCCAAACCTCTTCTGCACTTAAGAAGTCAAATCCCTCAAGTCCCATAGCTTTTGCGATGTTGCAAACTACTTTCCAGTCAGGCTCTACGCCACCTACTGGCTCGCTTGCTTTCCTAGTTCTTTGAACGCGGCGAGATGTGTTGATAAATGTTCCATCTTTCTCACCCCAACCAGCTGCAGGCAAGACGACATCGGCTTTTTGAGCACTTTCAGTAAAGAATAGATCTTGTACAATAAAGCAGTCTAGGTGGTGCGTAGCATGCACAAAGTGCTCTGTCCAAGGGTCACTCATAACAGGGTTTTCTCCATAAACGTAAAGCACTTTTAGCTCACCGCTATCCATCTTATCAGGTGCGTATGTTAGTTTAAAGCCAGGCACTGGATTAAGCTCGAAGTGCCAAACTTTGCGAGCTTGCTCTTGTGCGTAAGCGCTATTTACTGCACCTGCTGGGATGACGTTAGGTAGTGCGCCCATATCGCATGAGCCTTGAACGTTGTTTTGGCCACGAAGTGGATTTACTCCAGCGCCTTTTTTACCTAAATTTCCTGTTAGGATTGCTAAATTTGAAAGTGAGAATACATTTGATGTGCCGTCGCTAAACTGAGTGATACCCATAGTGTAGCAAATAGCAGCAGTGCCAGCCTTGCCATAAAGTCTAGCAGCCTCAGTGATAAGCTCTTTTTTGACACCAGTCTCACGCTCAAATCTCTCAGGAGTGAAGTCTTTTACGGCTTCTTTTAGATACTCAAAACCCTCTGCATATTTTTCGATAAATTCTGTATCTTGTAAATTTTCAGAGATGATGACATTCATCATTGTATTTAGTGTTTTGATGTTTGAGCCAACTGGAATTTGCAAGAATATATCGGCTTTTTTAGCCATATCGGTGCGTTTTGGATCCACAACGATCATTTTTGCACCACGCTCTAAGCCTCTTTGCATCTGCATAGCGATGATCGGGTGGCATTCGCTTGTATTTGTGCCTATTAGTAAAAATACATCTGTATCAGTCGCAAACTCAACAAGATCGTTTGTCATTGTTCCGTTTCCAAGGGTGCTGGCAAGACCTGCCACTGTTGGAGCGTGTCAAAGACGAGCGCAGTGATCTACGTTGTTACTTCCTAAAGCACGAAAGAATTTTTGAAATACATAGTTGTCTTCGTTGTTTGAACGAGCTGAACTAAAGCCCATGATAGAACTTGGACCATATTTTTCTACGCTATTTTTAAAAGTCTTTCCTAAAAATTCATAAACCTCTTCAAAGCTAACCTCTTCGAGTTTGCCCTCTTTGTTAAACTCTCCGTTTAGTTTTCTCATCATTGGTTTTGTTAAACGTTTTGGAGAATTTACAAATTCCCAACCAAACATACCTTTTAAGCACAACTCGCCATCATTTACATGGTGGTTCTCAGTCGGCTTTGCATCGACTATCCTACCGTTTTCTACGATAAGGTCTATGCCGCAACCAGTTCCACAATACGGACAGGTTGTTTGAACAATCTTTTGCATAGATTTCCTTTCAAGTAATATTTCTAATAGTTCGGTTATTATATACCTTATAAAATAAAAGTAGTTTTAAAATTAATTATTTTATTTAAAAAAATTTTAAGTAATATGCAAAATTTGCATATTACTTTGACGCTGAATTTACGGAGCTTTTTGCTGTTTTTGTCTTATTTTGAATTTGATTTTTTTTGCTTAAGTGATAAAAAATAAATTTAAAAAATATGAAAATTTATAAAAAAATGGGCGATTGCTCGCCCTTTGAATTAGTTTTTGCGTGTGTTTGCGTCTGGAGTGAAAAGTGGCTTATCAAGAAGTTTAAAGTCGCCTATAAATTTCTGACCCTCTTCGCTTGTCGCCCATTTTATAAATTTCTCTGCATTCTCGATGTCAGTTTTAGGGCAGTGTTTTGGATTTACTGCGATTAGAGAGTAGAAGTTTTTAAGGTCGTTGTCGCCCTCGTTGATGATGACCATCTCAGGATGACCTTTTTGATTTGCTTCATATTTAATGTAAGTGCCGCGGTCAGTAAATGTAACGCCTTTTTGCTCAGCAGCAGCATTTATCGTAGCTAGCATGCCTTGACCTGTTTGCATATACCAGCTATCTTTTTCAGGGACTTCGCCGGCGATCTTTTTCCAGATGCCTTTTTCTTTATTATCTGTGCCTGATTTGTCACCACGTGAGAAGAATTTGATACCATCTTTTTTGATGAGCTCAAAGCTTTGTTTGATATCTTTACCTTTAAATTTATCAGCGATTGATTTATCAGCGATAACGACGAAATCATTGTACATTACGGCATTTCTTTTTAAGCCAAAGCCTTTTTCTACAAATTCTTTCTCAACTTTTGGTGAGTGAACGAAAAGTATGTCAGCGTTGCAGTCTTCGCCAAGCTTTAGTGCAGCACCTGTACCAACAGCTGTCCATTTTATATCAACACCTGTTTTTGCTTTATAAGCTGGATAGATCGCGTCAAGTAAGCCAGTGTTATCTGTACTTGTTGTAGTCGCCATGATTAGTTCATTATCAGCGCCAAACGCCAAAACTGCGGCTGCTAGTGAGCCTAAAATAATCTTTTTCATTTTTCTCCTTTAAAAAAAATTGTGATATTATAGCACATTTAAAATAATCTTAAGAAATATGCTAGGAAAGAATAATTGGATTTTTTACTTAATGGCTTTACAGAAGCCTTTAATCTACTTTTAAACGGCAATCTTGAAACATATTCAGCCATCAAGGCTACCCTTTACACATCAAGCGTGTCAATACTTTTTGCTGTTGTTGTAGGCTTTCCGTTTGGTTTTATACTTGGCTTTTATGACTTTAAGGGTCGCAAAATTTTACGCCTTCTAAGTGACACAGCTCTAGCCATGCCAACGGTTGCCATTGGTCTTATTTTATATGCATTTATCACTAGAAATGGCCCGCTTGGTAGCCTAAATTTACTCTTTACGCTAAAAGCGGTCATGTTAGGCCAGTTTGTGCTTGCCCTTCCTATCATCATCTCGCTTACTGCAAGCGTGGTTGAAAATATGGAGAAAAAGCACTATCTAACTATCCTAAATTTACGCCTCGCGCCAGCAAAGCTAGTTTTTTGCGTGCTTTATGAGCTACGCTACGCTCTCATGGTCGTCATCGCCACTGCTTACGGCAGGATCGTGGCTGAAGTTGGCGTTGCGATGATGATAGGCGGCAACATCAAGTACTTTACTAGAACGATCACCACAGCCGTTTCGCTTGAAACAAACAAGGGCGAATTTGCCATGGGTATAGCACTTGCGATGGTTTTGATATTTATTGCATTTTTAGTAAATTTAGCGATCTTTGCGCTAAGAAAACTCGACAAATAGGAGCAAATTTTGATAAAGATAAGAAATTTACACCTAAACTACGGCAAAAGCGAGATCCTAAATATCCCAAGCCTTGATATAAATACTAAAAAAATAACCGCCCTAATGGGCAGCAACGGCAGCGGCAAAAGCACACTAATAAGAGTGCTCTCACGCTTGCAAAGCCCAAATGGTGGGGAAATTTCACTCTGGGGAGAGAGCAAGCCAAGCCTTGAAATGCTGCGTAAAATTTCAGTTTTACTGCCTGAACCTGCTCTTTTAAAAAGAAGTGTGAGAGAAAATTTCAAAGCCATCTTAAAAAGTAGAAATTTACTAAGTGAATTTGAGGATCGAACCAGTGAAGCTCTGGCACTTGTGGGACTTGATGAGAAATTTTTAGATAAGCGCCACTTTGAGCTAAGCTCAGGGCAGACGCAGCGCATCGCATTTGCTTTGGCACTTTCTTTAAGAGCGCCATTTTATCTGCTTGATGAGCCGACAAATAGCGTTGATATCGGCACTTCAAAGCTCTTTAGCAAAGCTATAAATTTGATGCACGAGAAATATGGCTGCGGCTTTGTCATCGCAAGTCACG
>CAUQCU010000129.1:0-4578 GCA_963516555.1 Campylobacter concisus
CTTTTTGCTCGATTTTTCTCTTTAGTTTTGCACTTTTTGCAAAGTAAAGTTTGCTTCCGTTTGGGATCTCGTGCTCATAAACATTTACATCACTCAACTCTTATCTCCTTACTAAAACCTAAATTTATATCGCACTCTTTGATGATGGACACGGCTAGATTATAGAGTTCGCCGCTGTCGCTACTGCTTGCTAGTTTGCTTAAATTTATAGAAATTTCTTGATTATATTTACCTATATTTTTTATCTCGTCTTCTATTTTTTGTTTTAGGCTTTGTGCTAGTTTGTCGTCTTGATTTAAATTTGCTATCACTTCATTTGCAAGCTCTTTTAGCACGACTAAACCTTTGAAAAGCTCAAAATTCTCGCTATTTTTATAGTCTTTTATATGTAGATATGGTCTTTCAAATTTAAATGAAGCAGCATCTTTTGCCAAAAGTGCCAATGAGAAAATGTTGCCTTGAAATTTATCAAAACCAAGACCAAGTAAAAACTCAAGCGTTCTTTTATCATCGATATTTTTTATAGTCGTGTTTAGTCCAAATTTATCAGCCACAAACCTTATCATATTTATGCTCTCAAGCGCCTCTTTTGAGCTAAAGATGTGTTTGCAAAATTTATTATCTATGTTGAAACGATTTGTCTTTAGCATGCCAAGAGCTTCGATCGAGCTTGAGTATGATGCAAAGTCATCAAGCGAGAAGTGTATGCCAAGCTCTTTATACTTTCTAACATAAATTTCTAAAACTTCTAAATTTGTAGCTGTTGCAGCGTCGATAACGTCGATGATAAGCCCAGTTGGATCAAGGCTTTTATCCTCATCAAAGATCGCTTTAAATTTCTGCCAAAACTCCTGCGTAAAGAGCTTTTTAACGCTTAAATTTACGCGAACCTTTGCGCTTATGCCATTTTCTAGCCACATTTTTCTAGCTAAAAGCGCCTCTTTTATCGTAAATAAGGCGATATTGCTAGATGCGCTACTTGTCCTTATAAGTGGTAAAAAGTCGCTTGGGTAGATGATTTCGCCATCTTTTCTCCATCTAATCAGCGCTTCAAAACTTAAAGTTTCGCCCGTGCTAAAGCTGATCTCTGGCTGAAATTCTAAAAACATCTCGCCAGCGTCAAGCGCTTTTAAAATTTTTGAGCCATCTTCGTACTGGCTCTTAAAATAGACATCTTTTTTCGCATCAAATGTATAGTTTCTGTTTTTGCCACTTATCTTGGCTTGATACATCGCCCAGTCGGCTCTTTGTAGCACATCATCAGCCCCAAGCTCACTATCAGCCAAGGCTATGCCTATGCTAGCGCTTGCTTTTAGTTTTAGCTCATCTATCTTTACTTCATCTGAAGCTAGCCTTAGCATATTTTGCACTATCTCATAGACTTCACCTAAATTTTCGTAGTTTATAACGCCTACAAACTCATCTCCGCCTATTCTTGCAAAGATATTTTTGCCATTAAACATAGCGCCTATTTTTTCAGAGATAGCTACTAAAAATTTATCGCCTATTTGGTGACCAAAGTTGTCGTTTATGCCCTTAAAATCATCAATATCAAGGTAGATGACGGCTATTTTTTGTTCATTTTTTTGTATGAGAGAATTTAGTTTGTTGTAGAGTAAAAATCTATTTGGTAGCTTTGTGAGCGGATCGTGATATGCGATAAATTCTAGATATTTCTCATTTTGAGCTTCGTTATTTGCAAGCATTGCGAGCATGATGTAGCCAGTTCTTTTCTCGCTCGCATCGATAAGTGGTAAAATTTCTATGACTTCAAGCTTGCTCTTATTTTTATTATTTTCACTCCAAACCTTACCACTCCATGAGCCACCGCTGTTTATAGTATCTATGATCTGGTGCTTTATATCGCTTAAGCCTTGCTTTATAAAGGTGATATCTTTTAGATATACACTATCTTTTGAGCCCGAACTTTCAAAAAATGTATCATTTGCATCAATGACCTTTAGCTCCTCATCAAGCAAGATGACCTCTTCTTTGCTAAATGAGAAAATTTTTGCAAGTAGGTCTTGACAGACAAAGAAGCTATCTTCTAGGCTAAGGTCTTTTAGTGTGCCTTTTATCAAGCTTACTTCGCCAAATTCATCGTATTCAAGTGCTTTTGCTCTTAGTCTAAAGTGTAGAATTTCTTTATCTATGCTATAAAGTTTGATATCTTTAATGTATGTTTGAGAGTCTCTTATACTCTCAAAAAAGCTATAAAAACTATCAAATTCATCGACAAAGACCGACTTTGCCTGCTCGAAATTTAGAGTGCTTTGCGTGCCAAGAATTTTACTTAGCTCGTCTGAGATATTAATCATGTCGCTTCTTTTATCCCAAGTAAAGACATTTGCCTCACTCGCCCAAAGCAGCGCCTTGCTCTCTTTGCTTTGTTTTTCAAATCTCTCTTGAAGCTTTAGCATATCGCTAAGATCGGTAAATGAGTAGATTATCTTTTGCTCGTCTGCATCGATAAATTTAGCCTTTATCTTAAATGGAATTTTCTTGCCATAAGCGTTTGTCATATTTGCTATGAAATTTAGCTCTTCATTTTTAAAGCTTGCTTGCAAAAAGGCTTTTTTGCTTGCTAGCACGGCAGCTTTAAAGCTATCAAAGTCCTCGCTTGCGATGATATCTTCTAAATTTATGAGACTTTGGCTTTGGACATTAAAAATTCTCTCGACATTGTTTGTGCTTTGGATGATCAAAAATGGCTCTTTTGCTGAAGCGATAGCGATAACATTTGGCGATAAAAAGACGTAGCTTTTGATGATATCGTCATTTCTTTGTGTCATCTTTTCTTGAGTGATATCCTTTATAAGTATGAAATTTAGCCTAGTATTTTCTAGCTCAAAGCTACTTTGGGTTACTAAAACATCGATTATTTCACCATTTTTACGCCTTAGCTTAGCCTCGTATGATAGATTATTGTTGATAGCGTTTTCTCTATCTTCTGCTAAATTCTTAGACTCATCTTCAAGAAGTTCTTTTATATTTAGATCCGCTACGTCATCTTTTTTATAGCCTAGTTTTTCTAAAAGAGCGTTGCTAATGTCCGTGATGACGCCAGTATAAGCGTCAAAGACCACGATCTTTAAAAAGCTCTTTTCAAAGACATAGCCAAATCTACTCTCGTAGCTTTGTGCCGTCTCGTAAGCTTTATCTCTATCTTCGTAGAGTTTTTTGATGCTGTTATTTAGTAAGATAAATTCTTTTACGTCAAAGTCCTCATCAGTTGGCTTGCTTTTATCTGTCGCAAAAAGAACGATCCTGGTAAATGCAGAGAGAATTTTGTCTTTTATATATGAGTTGTCGCGTAGCCAAAGTATGCTAAATGTTACAAAGCAGAAGAACGAAAGCACGACTAGAACTAGCTGGATAAAGATCTGAAGCTGCCTACTAGAGCCTGTTATGACAAATAGTTTTTGCTCCTCTAGGTAGCTGATTTTGTAAAAATTCATATCCTTTAGCATAAAAATGATCTTGTCACTTTTAAACTCGCCACCTTGTGAGATGTATTTATTAAAGTCCTCTTTTATAAATTTTTTATAAAACTCATCTCTTGAGAGGTTGCCGTCTTTATCAACCAAAAAGACATATGCGGCAAAATTTTTGTTATAACTTGTATCGACCCTGTTTTTTAAAAAATTTTGACTTAGTTGAGCGAGAATTTTATTACCATTTTTTAGCCCGTAAGCTATGTAGATATCTTTAAAGCGTCTATTTTTGTAAAATCTATCAGAGAGCCTAAACTCGCCCTCTTTGATATCTGAAAACCATGCGATATCGTAGTCGTGTAGCTCTAAAGCGCTGTCAAATTTACGCTCGTAAAGCAAAGAGTTATCTTTTGCTATCACGTAAAAAGCGGCGTAGAATTTACTTATAATAGTATTTTCATAAAACGGCTCTATGCCGTTTGCAATGAGTCTTGCCTTTGTAGAGATGTTATCTTTTACATCTGAAAATGCGTTGGTGATATTGTTTTTAGTGATTAAATTTAGAGTGGAAATTTCATATTTTATGTCGTTTATGCCAGCAAATATGACAAAGAGTGCAAGAAAGATGAAGGCAAAAAGAAGTAGTGCTGTCTTTACATAGAACCTTTTAAAAATCTGCAAAACGGGTTTAGCGCTATTTTTTTGCATTAAATTTAAGCCTCGCTTTTTAAAACTAGCCATGATTTTAACGCAAATTTACTTTTTTTAGCTTATAAAATGCCTTTTTGTTTAAATTTAAATAGACACAGGGCGTTTTGCCCCGTGAGTTAGTAGATCCACGTAACTACTTCAGATCTTTGTCTGCGGTATTTTTCAGGCTGTGGGTTTAGGCGGTAGCCAAATGGCACTACGATAGCCACTCTTTGCTCGCTCTCATCAAGCCCTAAAATTTCATTTAAAGCGTGTCTATCAAAGCCTTCGATCGGGCAGCTATCGATCCCAAGGCTCGCGGCTGCGTTCATCATATTTGTCGCAGCTATCATGCACTGCTCGTGCGACCACTGAAATGTTAGCTCATCGTCATTTTTAAAATTTGATAGTAGAAAAAATTTCTGCCTTGCAGCGATAGCTTCAATATTTTTGT
>CAUQCU010000130.1:0-4553 GCA_963516555.1 Campylobacter concisus
AGGGCGCAAATGGCCGCATGGTAAAGCAGCTTGATGATGGGCTAAAGCACTTTGCGGGGCTTGTAAGGGAAAGATGGCAAGCAAATTTACTCTGCTCGCCAAATTTATATCAAACTAGCCTATCTTTCTTATCTTTGCAGGAAGTGCTTGTCTAGCGCAAGTACCAACCAGCCAGTCATTTAGGCTAAATTCGCCATTTCTTTTTGGATCAAGAAGTCCAAGCTTGTTGTGATTGACCCCTTTTTCTAAATTTGCTATCCCAAAAGCTGGCTTTCCATCGACGATGTGCGTTCTTATACCAAACTCATCATGGCCAAATCCATGCTCTATGCTGATAACCCCGCTAGCAACGCCGTCCGTTACAAATGCCTCGCCAACTTGCGCTCCATAAGGCGTAGTCACTTTGACCTTATCGCCTGAGCGAATGCCCTGCTCGCTCGCCACATCTGGCGCCATCCTTATGAAGTTGCTAGGATGAACGGCTCTTAGCCTTGGGCTAACAAAGGTGTAGAAGTGTTGGATATTTGACTTTCTTGAGCTAACTGTGTATTTCCACTCAGAGCGTGGGAAAAATTTCTCAAGCGGCGTGCCGTCACTTGCTACTGGTAGCATTAGACTCGGTACTCCTGGCATATATTCGCCCGTTACCGAGTGTCTGTGTCCGCCAAGTGGCTCATAGTAGATCGAAGCTGGCGTAGGCGCTGGCACTTTTACGGTTGCTTTATCGCCCTTGTACGCGCTCTCGTAGCTATCATATCTGCCGCCTTTTGCTAGCACGTGCGCTACTTTTGGCCTCTCTTCGTCTTTTAGATAAGGATCAAGCTTTGTCATCACTCTTGATATCTTACTAAGCTTTTTATCCTCGTCACTTATATCTTTCACGCCCTCGCCGTCAAAGGCTAAATTTGCTAGTGCAGCCGCGTAATACTGCTCTTTTACATCAAGGTCCATGAAATTTCCGTCTTTGTCTTTAAAGGCATTTTTGCCAAAGCCTTTTAGCCCAAGTCTCTTTGCCACAGCTATATAAAACGCCTCAACGTCGATCACGCCGCCATTTTTATCCTTTGCCTGCTTTGAGCTAACAGCTGGATAGCGCACGACTGAAGTTTTAGCGATCGTTCCCCAAAGAGAGTTTGGAAGTGCCCAGTTTTCTAAATTTACCCCATCTGGCACGATGTAGTCAGCATAGGCGTTTGTCTCGTTCATAAAGGCGTCGATACCCACAAAAAGTGGTAAATTTTTACTATCTTTTAGTGCGTCTAAAACCGCTCTTTCAAGTCCTGCTTGGCCGTAAAGTACGTTTGTCATGTAGTTTATGAAAACTTTTACTTTGTATGGATAGCCAGCCTTGTGGCTTGTAAGCGTTTCGTTTACAAGTGGCATAGAGATAGGATACCATGGCTGAGTTGATGGATAGCCGCTGCCACCAGCTGCTACTTTGCGCTTATATTCAGAGCTTGTTTCGTAGTATTTGCCTGATCTTGATAAATTTAGACCATTTGGCTTATAAGCGCCCTCAAAGCTCTCAAGGTCATATCTGCCCTTTAAAAACTCATGTGTGCCGGCACTTGCATTCACGTTGCCACCCTTAAAGCCGTAAGTGCCCATTAGCGTGTTTAGACAAAGTATCGCAAAAGTAGTCATACCAGCTTGCGTATGCATCATACCGCCATGTACGTTTGTGCTCACCTGTCTGCCGTTTTTGGTAAAATTTTCGCAAAGCCAGATGATATCTTCAACGCTCACGCCACAAATTTTTGAGTACTCCTCTAAGCTGTGCTTATAAGCTGACTCTTTTAAAAGCTGCATTGAGCTTTTTACCTCGACTTTTTTGCCGTCTATTAAAATTTTACCTTTGTAGTAGAGCTTGGCTGGTTCATTTACCTTGTAGCTTTGTATCTTGCCATCTTGCGAGCAGACCTGCCACTCGTTATTAATAAGTGCAAATTTGCCGTAGTCTTTGTGGCCTTTCTCGGTGATGACTAGATGTGTGGCGTTGCACCAGTGTATCTCGCCTGCTAGCTTTGCTTGGTCTAAATTTGGCTGGATAAGGTAGTTTGTGGCGTATTTTTCATTTTCTATGATCCAGCGTATCATAGCCATGGCTAGAGCTGAGTCGGTGCCTGGCTTTATCGCTATCCAGCGGCCTTTGTCTGAAGAGGCGTATTTTACAGCATTTGTAACGCTTGGGTCTACAACTGCGTAGCTAAAGTCATCTCTAGTGCCTCTTGCGTAAGAGAGCATTTTTGCCTGTTTTTGGAAAGGGTTGCCACCATTTGACGGCGAAGTGCCCCAGTAGATAACAAATTTAGAGTTTTCATAGTCTGGTTTTGTGTGTGCAAAGCCCTTTGCGTTGTGTGCGATCTTGCCGCCAACCCTAAAGCCACCACCGCAAATTCCGCCGTGTGAGTAGTGATTGATAGTGCCAAATGACTTTTTGACAAAGCGATCAACGATGTCTGAGCGTCCGTCATATAGGTAAAAGCTTAAAAGTTGGTTGCGCTTAGTGCCGTACTCTGGATTTTCGCTGTCGATTAGCTCGTCGCTATATATCGCTCTTAGCCCGTCTACGTGCCCCTCACCAAAGAGATCTCCGCCCTCTACGACCTCTTCTACTAGCTGTTCAAAGCTTATGCTCTTCCACTTGCCCTCACCTCTTTTGCCAACTCTTTTTAGTGGCGTTAGTATCCTTGCAGGTGAGTCTATCATCTCAGGTAATATCGCCCCTCTAGCGCAAACTGTGGCTCGCTTTTCATCTTCGCCGCTTAGTGTTGTAGCAAGCAAAGCATCATTTATCGATGTGTCAAAATTTGCCCAGTGTACGTTTGAGAGTGGATGGTATGGGTTGCCGCTACATCTTAAAACGCGGTCGTTTTTGTCATCTACGTGAAGTCTTATGCCACACTTTGTCGTACAGCCGTGGCACATTGAAAAGACAACGCTATGTCCGTCGTTAAGTGAAATTTTGCCATCTTTTACGCTAAATTCAGGCTCTAGTGAGTTTGACTGCGGTTTGTAGTCGTCTTTTTCGCCGTCTGCTAGCACAGCGCTCGCGGTTAGTGTTGAGAGTACGGCTGATCTTTTTAAAAATTCTCTTCTTTGCATTGCTTATTTCCTTTACTGCGCTATCTCTTCGCTCCAGCTGATAACCTTTTGATATCCGTTTTCAAGCTCGAGTTTCTTATCGTTTTTAGCCAAAATTTCGCTAACGCCATGGTAGAACACCTGTGGATTTGTATTTTTAGGACTATCGATGACCATAGTCTCATGCGTGGCTAGAAATTTTCTGATATTTGAGTTAGGATCGTTAAGATCGCCTATTATACGGCTACCGCCCACACAGCTCTCTACACATGCTGGCTGAAGTCCCGCTCTTAGTCTGTGGTCGCAGAAGGTGCATTTATCGGCCTTGTAGGTATGCAAGCTAAGATATCTTGCATGATATGGACAGGCCTCCACACAAAGCGCACAGCCTATGCACTCTTTTGTGTCGATCTTTACGATGCCGTTGCTTCTTTGGTAGCTTGCGCCAGTTGGACAAACGTCGATACAGGCTGGCTTGTTGCAGTGGTTGCAAAGTCTTGGAAGTGACGCAATGACCGCCATTTTACCGCTTTTATCTTTTGCCTCGTACTCAGAAACGATGGTCCTAAAAGCACCTGGCTGAACGTCGTTTTCCAACATACAGCTCATAGTACATGACTGACAGCCAACACATCTTGTTAGATCTATCGCCATGCCGTAGCGAACGCCACTACCACTAAAGTCCTTTGGTGCTGCCTTTAGCGCAGTCGTAGCGAAAAACAGTCCTGCAGCTGTGATGAAGCTGCGACGAGAGTTTAGGGTCTGTTGCATAAGAAATTCTCCTTTCTTTTTAGAAGTTTTTCTTATTTTAACATAGTAAATTTTTTTTCTAAAGTTTATTTTATATTTTTGCAAAATGTATTAAATTTTGAGAATTTTTGTAGCACTTTGTGAGTAAAATTTGAAGTTAAATTTTGGGAGAAAAAGATAGAAATTTAGCTTCTATCTTTTTTAAATTTATGCTTTGTGATTTAGCATATAAAGGCGGATGACTTGTTCGGCGGTCATCTTTAAATTTCTAATGGCATTATCTTTTCGCATAGCTTCTTCAAGGCTCATCGGCTCATTTAGTATGCAAAAATACGCATCGATGCCGTGCTTATGGCAGTCTTTGGCGCACCTTTGCACGCTTCCAGCAAGCGCGATGACTTGCTTATGATGCCTCTTAGCTAGCTTTGCCACGCCTGTTGGGGTCTTGCCCATGGTACTTTGAAAGTCCATACGACCCTCGCCGGTGATGACAAGATCAGCCTTTTTTATCTCATCTTCAAGTGCGATGGTCTGCGTGATGATCTCGATGCCAGGCCTAAGCTTTGCGCCCAAAAATGCCACAAAAGCAAAGCCAAGTCCGCCAGCTGCTCCAGCGCCCTTTTGCGTGTGAAATTTAGTGCCATTTTTCTCTTTTACAAGGCTTGCAAAGTGCTTTAGCCCATCATCAAGCTGCTTTACCATGCGGCCATTTGCGCCCT
>CAUQCU010000131.1:0-4447 GCA_963516555.1 Campylobacter concisus
TAGAGAAATTTATCTAAAGCTAGAGGCTAAATTTAAGCTCCTAGCTTTAAATTTTCGCTAATTATCTATCATAAAATCATAAAATTCGTTGTTATATCCTACGTTTCCTACTTTGCTGTATTGTATAAGAGCTGCTTTTATGTTATCGATTTGCTGATACATAAAGCCAAGAGCGGCTCTGTTTTCAACAGCGTTTGGATCATTTAGCTTTGTAAGCTCCAAAAGTGCGATCGCATTTGTTATTTTGTTTGCTCCAGTGGCTGCCACAGAGGCCAAAAATAGTGTGCTAGCGTCATTTATCTTAAACTCGTCTATAGCCTCATTATAAAGCTTAAAACTCTCGTCAAAGTCATTTGTAAAGATATCCACATAGGCTAGAGTTTGGATCAAATTTATATTTTTTGGCGCGCTCTTTAGCTCGGCTCTTAGCTTATCGCGCTCCCTTGTTAGCAGGCCTGAGATCTGAAGTAGTTTGATGTATTGCTTTTTGATGATGTCAGCGCCGTGATAAAAGGCATTTGAGTCGAGATTTTTATCGTTAAAGTAAATTTGTATCGCTTTTGCGTACTCTTTGATGTTTTGATCTTTGTTTTTGGAGATGAAATTTAAGATATTTGCGATGATATCGTTTGGCAAGATTTTCATGAGCTCATCAGCTTTTTTTGACATTAGCTCGTCGTTGTTTGAAATTTTAGCGGTGATGATATCAAAGGCTAAATTTAGCGTCGTAGGCTCTTTTGGCTCTTCAAGCCACCTTATCATCGCACTTTGGTTGCCACTAACTAGGCTTAAAAGCGAGGCGTATAAATTTACAGGTTTTAAGCTCTTGTCATTTTCTAAATTTTCGCCGATCTCCTCAACTAGTTTTGGATTTAAATTTCTATTTATATCCATACAGATCGCGCCAAAGATGCCTGAAAGATGGTTATTTACATCTTGATGATAGCTTGCTATAAAGTGCTTTGCTGCAAGGCTAAAATTCCCAAGCTGAGCGTAGCTTAGAGCCAGGTTATACTGCAAGATCGAGTGGTTTGGATAGGTCTTGGCAAGCTCTTCAAAGTCCTTGTTTGCCTCTTTTAAGCGGTAGTTAAGTGCCTTTGCGATGGCCTCGCTAAGTTTGGCATTGACCTTTGAGGCGGCGGCACTTTGGCTAAGGTAGTCATTTGCCGCTGAGGTATCATCTAAAAAGACGCTAACTCCACCTTTTCTTATCTGCTCGATGCTCTGTTTTGCGTCAAAGACCTTGTAAGGTGCGAAGTAAAAGAGCGTTTCATAGCGCCTTGTTCTATCAAAAAACATATCGTCGCTAAAGTGCGCCTGAGCTAGGCTAACGTCAAAAAGGTCTGGCTTTAGTATGGTTTTTATCTTGTAAATTTTACTTGGCATCGAGGCGTTGTAGTCATAAACATCTTTGATAAATGCTGCCGCGTCGCCATAATCAGCAGTCTTTAGATCGATTAGCGCCTCAGTCATCTTGATAAGGTCGATATTTGGCGTATTTTTAGAAGCCTTTGTTAGATGGTCCCTTGCCTTGTCGTATTTGCCAAGTCTTGCATAAAGCTGCGCTAGTGTAAAATCAGCCTTAAACGCCTTTTGTCCTTCAAGCTTAGCTATGGCTCTCTCGTCATCTCCAAGAAGCGATAAAATTTTGGCGCTCAAGTAGGCATACTCGCCCTTGTAGTCATCTGTGCTAGGGTGTGAGAGTGCCTGCAATGCCTCATAATAATTACCCTTGTAATAATTAACCAGTGCATAGTAGTAGCTGTAAAGTGGCGAGCTGTTTTCATACTGCAAAAAGGAGTCTGCAAGCCCTATGTAGTAGTTGAAATTTTTGGTGCTATTTAGCTCTAGCGAGCAAACAGCGGCGTTTATAGCGCTCACTGCGGTATTTTCACGATCAGTTATCGCTTTGTTAAACGAGATGATCGCCTCGTCGCACTTCTCTTGTTTCATCTGCGAAACGCCAAGATTGTAGTTTGAAAGTGACTGGTTATAAACAGCTATGTTTTCATAAATTTTTAACGCTTCAAATTTATTGCCACGCTCATAAAGCTGATTTGCCTTGTTTATCATCTCATCGATCTTTGAAGCGCCAAAATTTTGCGTTTGGTAGTTGTTTTCTATATTTTTTACGATAGCTGTAGTGTCTATCTCCTCTTTTTTATCTTTTTTTAGCAAAACAATTAGCAAAACAGCGATCAAGATGACAAGCACCAAAGCAGCCGCACCGATGATGATAAAGAGCTTTTTCTTACTCTTTTTTACAGGTATTGGCTCTGGGATGCTCTCATCTTGCAGCACGCCATCATTTGCGATGCTCTCAAGCGAGACGATCTCTTCAGGCGCCTCGGTTTTTGCCTCTTCAGGCGCTTGCTCTGCTTGCTCGCCAGGTGGTTTTAGAACTACAACCTCGTCATCAGCCACTACATATACCTTTTAAGAACTTCTGGAATTTCGATAGTGCCATCAGCCTTTTGGTAGTTTTCCATTATCGCTATTAGCGTTCTGCCAACTGCCAGACTTGAGCCATTTAGGGTATTTACAAGCATATTTTTCTTGCCATCTTTAAAGCGAATTTTCGCTCTTCTTGCTTGAAAATCACGAGTGTTAGATATAGAGCTTATCTCGCGGTATTTGCCCTGACCTGGTAGCCAGACCTCAAGATCGACTGTCTTTGCTGCGCTAAAGCCTAGATCGCCGCTGCAAAGAAGCATGTGGCGGTGAGGCAGTCCAAGGCTAGTTAGTAGGTCGCTCGCGCAAGATATCATCTCAGCAAGCACGCCCTCGCTTTGATCAGGTTTTGTGATGCTTACAAGCTCAACCTTTTCAAACTGGTGCTGACGGATCATGCCTCTGGTGTCACGTCCTGCTGAGCCTGCCTCTTGACGGAAGCATGCTGAGTAGCAAGTCATCTTTATAGGTAGCTGCTCGGCTTCAATAATGGTGTCGTTGTATAAATTTGTTACAGGCACTTCGCTAGTTGGGATGAGGTAGAGGTCCTCGTCACGCACTTTGTAAAGATCCTCTTCAAATTTAGGCAGCTGACCGGTGCCAAAAAGTGTGTTTGAGCTTACTAAATAAGGGACATTTACAAGCTCAAAGCCTCGCGCACTGTTAAAGTCGATCATGTAATTAACAAGCGCTCTACTAAGCCTTGCTCCCATGCCGCGAAGCACGGTAAAGCGAGATCCTGAGAGCTTTGCGCCCCTTTCAAAGTCAAGCCAGCCAAGGCTCTCGCCCAGCTCCCAGTGCTCCTTTGGCTTAAAGTCAAATTTAGTTGGTTCTAGCACTGTTTTTATGCAGACGTTATCGTCCTCATCTTTGCCAAATGGCACATCATCGTCAGTGATATTTGGCACGCTAAATGAAATTTGCTCAAGCTTTTCTTCATATTGTTTAACGATCTCATCAGCGTCAGCAAGGGCAGCTTTGTTTAAATTTAGCTCATTTTTTAGCTCGCTTACGTCCTCGCCAGCTCTTGCTTTTACGCCAAGCTCCTTGCTCTTTGCGTTTTGGATCGCTTGGAAATTTTCAAGTGCTTTGCGCTTTTGCTTTAGCTCGTTAAAGGTTTGCAAAAGCTCTTCTAGCAAGCTAGCTTTAACATTTTTGCCTTCTAGTTTTTTTACGAATTCATCGTAGTTTGTCTCAAGTAGTTTTAAATTTATCATTATCCTCTCCTTAAACCATAAACATAACTTTTGCAAGCAGGACGATTAGCACCGCAAGCGTAAGTGCGATAGGGTGGATGTTGCCAAGTGGGCTAGGGCGCTTAAATATAAATTTGCAGCTCAAATTTACTATTACCGCAGCCACGATCACCATCGCTAAGCAAAATTTGATCATTAAAAATATCTGCAATTTTGTCTCAAAGTAACCTCCAGCCTTGCTACCGACCCAGTTACTCATCATCATGCCACCAGTTAAAACTAAAAGTAGCACGCAAATAGGCATGATCTTAACAGCTACCGAGCCGATGGCTTGCTTTGCCTTTTGAGCAAGCTCTGGTGGCATCTTTTTGCTCGCCGCTCTTAATATAATCACATCAAAAAATAGATAACCAACAAAAATGATCGCACAAAAAAGGTGGATTATCTGCGCGTAGGGGTATAAATTTTGCATGTTTTTCCTTATCTGTAAATTCCAACCGCTTCACGCACTTTTTTTATCGTTTCGTGAGCCACATTTTGGGCTTTTTTAGCACCTAGATCTAAAATTTTAGCCACCTCGTCAGGGTTGTTTTGATAGTGTTCAAATTTCTCTCTTGCATCTTTAAAATAGTCCCAAACAAGCTCGTTTAGATAGGCTTTAAAGTGCCCATGTCCCTCACCACCACGCTCATATCTAGCCTGCAATTCACGCTGTCCGCTCTCGTCTAAGAAAAGCTTTGCGATGTTATAGTCGTTGCAGTTTTGCCACTGATTTGGCTCTTCAAGCGGCGTGCCATCAG
>CAUQCU010000132.1:0-4434 GCA_963516555.1 Campylobacter concisus
TTGAGGCGTTTGAGACGATGAAGGTCGTGCCGACATTTTGCTTGCTAAAGTCATAACCAAAAGTTAGAGTGTGTGCGCCAAAAAAGGTTGTAAATTTAGAGTTGAAGTTGTGATTTTTGGCTTTTGCTGGTATAAATTTGTCAAAAAGGCTCGTTCTTTGCGTCTGGTCATAAATGTAGCTAAGATCGGCATTTAGGCTATCAAATTCACCAAGATAGCCCACGCCATAGCTCTTTTTTTCGTAGTCATAGGCGTTTAAAACCTTATTTGTCTTTATAGTGGCTGTTTTGCCGACTGTTCGCGAATAGTCGTGTTTTTCGTTTGAGCCAAGGATGAAAAATTTATTGTGCTCATCTGGCGTGATCCAAAGTTTTGCGCTTAAATTTCTCTTATCACTCTTTTGATAGCCGCCTTTGTAATTATCCTCATCTCTTAGCTTTTTATATCCCCAAAACTGAAGCGCTAAAAACTCTTTATAAAGAGGTAAATTTAGATAAAAGTCGCCTTGCCTGCCATCTCCTATGCCTTTGTGAGTGTTTATCGTGGTCGAGATGCCGACGTTGCCACTAAATTTTGAAAAGTCCTTTTTGGTAATGATATTTATCACACCTCCAACCGCGTCGCTACCATAAAGCGAACTCATAGGGCCACGGATGACCTCTATACGCTCGATCGCTTCAGCCGGCGGGATGAAATTTGAGTTCATATCCCCTGCTCCGCCCTTTGGGTTTGCGCTACTTGAATTTACTCTTTTGCCATCAATCAAAACTAGCGTTTGAGACTTCTCCATACCACGTATCGAGATACCACTAGCTGCCCCGTCCTCGCCACCAACGACATTTACGCCTGGCACTTTCTGGGCGATTGAGTGAAGTGAAGTAAAGCTATCTTTTGTAAGCTCATCGCCGCTTATCACACTAATGCTTGCAGGGGCTTCTTTGATCTGCTGCGAGAAGCCACTCGCACTTACTACGACGCCATCTAGCTTAGTTTCGTTGTTCTCTTTCTCTACTGCATAGAGAGAATTTGCCACACAAGCGCTAAGGCAAATGGCGATAAATTTTGATCTATTCACGGATATCCTTTTGTTAAATTTAATCTTTGATAATGAAAGCGAAACGCAAATTTAACAAAGCAAGCATAAAAACAATATTAATTATCATAATTTTAAATGATAATGTAGAAAAAAATTTATGAAAATAAAATTTTAAATCAATCTAAGAGGAGCTAGACCCAAAGCGAGTCTAGCAAATTTGAAGTTATTTTGAAGCGACCATTTCGTTGTATGAGTTAAATATCTCTCTGCTAAGATCTTCGAGTTTTCTAAATTCAGTGACAAAATGTTTTAAATTTTTCTCGTTATAGCCCTTGCCAGCTTCTGTCAAGATGGCTTTGATATTTTTGTTAAACTCATCTACCAAATGGCGTGATTTCTCGTAAGTTTTAGTGTGGCTAAAGCTCTTTGCGCACTCATTTTCATACCACGCTACAAGATCATCTGCGTCTTTTGCTATATCATCGCCGTAACCTTGCTCATTTACAGTGTCTGAATAAACACCCACTTTATAAACGATGATAGCTATCTTTGCGATGATGCCAAAGGTCTTGTCTTCTACATATTTTGATCTTTGGGCTGTCTCTTTTGCATTTTGGTTAAAGCTAGCTAAAGTTTGTTTGAAATTTTCAACATTTGCTGTGGCGATCTTTGAAATTTCATCTATCTTTTTAGAGTTTTCATCGATATCTTTGGCTTCTTGCTGAAGTGTTTGGATATTTACGCCGATCTCATGTGTCGCTTTTTGAGTGTTTTCAGCTAGTTTTCTAACCTCATCGGCGACAACAGCAAAGCCGCGTCCATGCTCGCCTGCGCGTGCCGCCTCGATGGCTGCGTTTAGAGCTAGTAAATTTGTCTGCTCAGCTATATCTTTTATCAAATTTACAACCGAAGTGATGTCGTCTGTTCTGCTATTTAGCGTGCTTATAGCGTGGCTTGAGCCCTCTATCAACTCCTCAAGTGAGCTCATATTTACGCTTAGCTCATTGATGCTTTGCGTCGTATCCTCGGCGATTCTAGCCGTATCTTTTGCCATGAGTGCCATTTGGCTAAGGTTTTTGATACTCTCATTTAGATCGTTTCTAACATCTTCTATGCCGTCGTTGCCGTTGCCAAGTGTGTCAAGCTCTTTTGAAAGCAGACCACGAACCTTACTTTTGTGACTATCTTTTATGCCAGTTACGCCGTTGCTCATAGAGATGGCATTTTGTTTAAATATACCGCGAAATCCCTCTGTAAAGATATTTCTATATGTTAGTCCGCTTTGAGCAGCGTCTATTGAGGTTGAAATTTCTCTTTGGAGTGCCTCTACTTGATCAAGCAAGTCATTTATACCAAGTGCTACTTCATAAAGAGGGTCATTTTCTTTTACATTTACTATCCTAGGCTCTAATATGCCGTTTCTAGCTGAGCCTACCACGCTTAAAATTTCATTTATAGAGTCAAGTTTTTTTCCAAACATATTATAGCCTTTGTAGGTTATTTACAAATTCATCATAACTTATATTTTTTTCTTTTAAAAAATCAGTTAAAAATTTCATCGAAGCATCCATGCCACCGCTTTTTTCTACCGATAACAACTTTTGATATATAGGCTCTATTATCTTAATCGCCTTTGGATTTGGCTTGCGTCTAACTGAGTAGTAGCCAACTGGATTGTTTTGCACATCAAGCGAAGTTGTGATATTTGCAAAGACCCAGTAAAACCCACCATCAAAGCTTTTGTTTTTCACATAAGCAAAAATCTCTTCTTTATTTTTTATACGCTCCCAAAGTAGCTTGAAAACAGCTCTTGGCATATCTGGGTGTCTTATGATGTTGTGAGGCTTACCCAAGACTTCAGCTTGTTTGGCCCCAACTATCTTTAAAAATGGCTCGTTACAATATGTAATACGTCCTTTTAAGTCAGTCTTTGAGACCAAAAAGGCGCTCTCTTCGACCATGTGTTCTTTGTTTTCAGACATCTTCTCTCCTTTAAGATTTTAATTATTTTAGTTTTTAACGGCTTTTGATAGATCCCACATCGGCAAAAATATACCAAGAGCTAGTAAAAGCACCATACCTGCTATAAAAACAAGCAAGATAGGCTCTATATAGTTTGAGATGTTATCAATAATATCGTTAAATTTCATCCTGTAATAGTCAGTTACTTTTCCGGTCATATCGTCTAAGCTACCGCTTTGCTCGCCAGCGCTTATCATCTGTATGAGCATATTTTCATATAAATTTGTATCTCTAAAAGCTTCTGTTAGGCTAACACCCCTACCAACAAGTATCTTAACGCCGCTTAGCTTCTTTTTGATATCCTTGTTTGAGACCGTTATCACAGCCGTATCAAGCGCATCTGCTATAGGCAAACCAGCTCGAACAAGCTCTGTAAAGATGAGGTTAAACCTGCTCATATTTGAATAAAATATGATCTTACCGATGAGATAGACTTTCAAAAGGTATTTATCGACCTTATCTTGAAATTCTTCACTATCAAGGTAGTATTTTCTAAGCAAATATCCGATAAATGCAAGTGCTCCAAGGATATAAAAGCCGTAGTTTGTCATGACGTATTCGATATTTAGCAAAATTTTAGTTGGCAGTGGTAGCTCTGCATTTAACTGCTCGAAAATTTCTCTAAACTGCGGCACAACAAGTATCATAAGGATGACAAAGGCTATGATGATCGCACAGATGACGGTTATCGGGTAGCGGATAGCTTTTTTAAATTTTTGCTGATTATCCCAGACCTCTTGCAAGATAGAGGCAAGCTTTGCAAGCGCGTCAGCCATATTACCAGTGCTTTCCCCTAGTCTTATCATCGCAAGCGTCACGTCGCCAAGCTCTTCTTTAAAATTTTCTATACTATTTGTGAGGCTTGAGCCTTGATTTAGCTCCTCATCTATAGTTTGAAATATAAATTTAAGGCGCTTATCCTCGGTGGAGTTTGCAACCTCTTTAATACTATCGTGGATAGAAATTCCAGCATTTGTCATAACGCTAAGCTGCCTTATGGTGGCTACTAAATTTGGGATTTTCACCTTTGGATTAGTAAAAGCCTTTGCGATCACGTTTTGTAAATTTTCAAAGTTATTTATGCTAGAAGTTTGCGTCTCTTTGATCTTGACGATCATGCCAGTAACATTTGCTTTATCTTTGATCTCGCTTTTATTGTTCGCTCTTAGGCTCATCTTGTGGCGTTTGCCGTTTTGGATGTACTCAACCTCAAAGTATTTCATATCTTAGCAACCCTATAAACTTCTTCAAGCGTGGTTATGCCATTTGCCGCCCTTATGACACCATCATGAAACATATCTATAAAGCCCTCTTCGTAAGCTACGCTTTTAAGCTCATCTTTAGAAGCACCATTTGCAACCATGCTTGCTATATGG
>CAUQCU010000133.1:0-4369 GCA_963516555.1 Campylobacter concisus
CTTACAGCCTAGCGTCAGCCTCTGGGTAGATATTTTTTATATCATAAACCAAGTGGCCTTTTAGGTTGAGCTTTTTAAATTCATTGTGAGCTACGGCAATCACGATGCAGTCATAGTCGTCTAGGTTATACTCTTTTACTAGATCAAAGCCGTACTCATGTTTTACCTCAGCGCTATCAGCCCAAGGATCAGTCACATCGACCTTGCAGCCAAAGTCTTTTAGCTCATCAACCACGTCTATAACGCGAGAATTTCTTATATCTGGGCAGTTTTCTTTAAATGTCATACCAAGAACAAGCACGCGCGCTTTGTTGATAAGCACACCCTTTCTTATCATTAGTTTTATTACCTGATCGGCTGCGTATCTGCCCATATCATCGTTGATGCGGCGACCTGCTAGGATCATTTCAGGGTTGTAGCCTACCTCTTGAGCTTTGTGAGTTAGGTAGTATGGATCTACGCCGATGCAGTGACCGCCAACTAGTCCTGGGCGGAAATTTAAGAAATTCCACTTAGTACCTGCAGCCTCAAGCACGTCTATGGTGTTGATGTGAAGCTTTTCAAAGAGCATCGCAAGCTCGTTTATAAAGGCGATGTTGATGTCGCGTTGAGTGTTTTCGATGACCTTTGCAGCCTCTGCTACTTTGATGCTTGAAGCTTTGTGCGTGCCAGCTGTGATGATAGAGCGATAAATTTCATCGACCTTATCAGCGATCTCTGGAGTTGAGCCACTTGTGATCTTTTTGATTTTAGTTACGGTGTGCTCTTTGTCACCTGGGTTTATGCGCTCTGGAGAGTAGCCGCAGAAGAAGTCTTTATTAAATTTAAGCCCGCTCTCTTCAAGAAGCGGCACGCAAATTTCTTCTGTAACGCCTGGATAAACGGTGCTTTCATAGACAACGATGTCGCCTTTTTTAAGCACTTTTGCCACGCTCTGGGTCGCTTTTACCACTGGGGTTAGGTCTGGGCGTTTGTTCTTATCTATAGGAGTTGGGACGGTTACGATGAAGAAGTTGCAACTTCTGATGTCATCTAAATTTAGGCTAAATTTCATGCCATTATCGATCGCTTTTTTCATCTGCTCGTTGCTAAGTTCAAGCGTTCTATCATAGCCACTCTTAAGCTCTTCTATACGTTTTGCATTTACGTCAAAGCCTACTACTTCGTACTTCTCACTAAAAGCTGCTGCTAGTGGAAGTCCCACATATCCAAGTCCTACTACTGCTATTTTCATTTCTCTTTCCTTTTTAAAATTTTTGGTTTTATTGTTTTTATACGTTCATAAATTCTTATCTCTGCGCCTACACCTTGCGGAGTTACGATCCTTATGGGGCTAGCGCCAGGCAAAATTTGAGTAAATTCATAATAAATTTGCCTCTTTTTCTTTTTGCCGTTGCAAGGCTTAAGCGGCGCATCCTCTGCGCTAAATTCATAATAAACCCCGCTTTTATCCTCTTTTTTATCTAAATGTCCGCTCTCTAGCATAGCAAATTCACAGTCTGTTTGCATCTCTTTAAAAAATGCAACTTCATATTTAAAATAATCAACCGGCATCTTTGAGACAGGTAGCTCAAAAACCTGCTCTTGCGCCTTTGCCTCGCTATTGCCTGAAGCCTCGCTAGCTAAGAGCGTAAAAGGCAGCAAAAAAACTACGAGAGATAAAATTTGCTTCACGCTTTGACGCCTATTTGGAAGTATTTAAAGCCATGCTCGGCTAAAACTCTAGCGTTATACTGGTTACGTCCGTCAAATATGACAGCGCTTTTTAGCCTCTCTTTGATCTCCATAAAATCAGGCGATCTAAACTCGCTCCACTCAGTCACAAGCACCATAGCATCGGCATTATCAAGAGCGTCATACTTATTTTTAGCATATTTCACATCTAAATTTGGCATATATTTTTTAGCTTCTTCGCTCGCTTTTGGATCGTAAGCCACCACTTTTGCGCCAGCTTCATCTAAAAGCTTTATCAAAGTTAGCGAGCTAGCCTCTCTCATATCATCGGTATTTGGCTTAAACGCAAGCCCCCAAAGTGCGATCGTCTTGCCTTTTAGATCGCCGCCAAAGAAGTTATAAATTTTATCAAATAGCACTCTTTTTTGAGCCTTATTTCTTGACTCGACCGCGTTTAAAAGCTCTGGCTCAAAGCCATTTTGCCTAGCTGTGTAGATGAGTGCCTCGACGTCTTTTGGAAAGCAGCTGCCGCCATATCCGCAGCCTGGATAGATGAAGCTATATCCGATCCTTGAGTCGCTGCCAATGCCCTTTCTTACTAAATTTACATCAGCGCCCACACGCTCGCAGATATTTGCTATCTCGTTTATAAAGCTTATCTTTGTTGATAACATCGAATTTGCAGCATATTTTGTCATCTCGGCTGATTTTACGTCCATGCAAATGAGCCTATCATGATTTTTCATAAATGGCTCATAAAGCTCTCTCATCACGCCAAAGCCCCACTCGCTGCTAGCTCCGATAACTACGCGATCTGGCTTTAAAAAGTCCTCAACCGCCGCGCCCTCTTTTAAAAACTCTGGGTTTGAGACGACTTCAAATTTAACATCTACATTTCTCTTTTTAAGTTCACTCTCGATCACCTCGTGCACCTTGGCTCCAGTGCCCACTGGAACGGTTGATTTATCAACTACGATTAGTGGTTTGCTTAAATTTTCTCCGATTGACTTGGCAACTGAAAGGACATATTTTAAATCCGCCTGCCCGTCAGCGCCCATAGGCGTGCCAACCGCGATAAATAGCACATCTGCATGCTCTAGCGCCTCGGTTATCTGCGTGCTAAATTTAAGCGAGCCATTTTTGTAGCACTCGCTCACGATATCAGCAAGCCCTGGCTCATATATGGGCACGACGCCGTTTTTTAGCGCCTCGATCTTTTTGCTATCAACATCGACGCAGATCACGCTGTTGCCCATTTTCGCAAAGCATGCGCCACTTACTAGTCCAACGTATCCAGTTCCGATTACTGCTATTTTCATGCTTATCCTTAAATTATCTTTTCCCACTCAAGAGCGGTTTTTATGATGAGCGCTAGATCATCTCTTTTTGGTTTCCAGCTAGTTAGCGAGCGCAGTTTGCTTGCGTTTGAGATAAGGATAGCTGGGTCGCCGTCCCTTCTTGGCGCATTTAGCACCTTAAAATTTACCCCACTTACCTTTTTTGCGGTCTCGATGACCTCTTTTACGCTAAATCCCCTGCCATATCCCACGTTAAAAGTCTCACTACCGTTTTGACCGATATACTCCAGCGCGCTTATGTGGGCGTCCGCTAGGTCACTAACGTGAATATAGTCTCTAACGCATGTGCCATCTTTTGTCGCGTAGTCATCGCCAAAGATGCCCATACTCTCGCGCTTGCCAAGTGCTGTTTGCACGGCTACTTTGATAAGGTGTGTGGCGTTTGGATAGTTTTGACCGATAAGTCCCTCTTCGTCCGCGCCTGCCACGTTAAAATAGCGCAAAATCGCAAATTTGAAATTTTCATTTGAAGCGGCGTAGTCTTTGATGATCTGCTCGCTCATAAGCTTGCTTCTGCCGTATGGATTTATCGGGTTTGTAGGCGTTGTCTCGCTCACCTCTGCCACGTCTGGCTCGCCATAAACTGCGGCAGTTGAGCTAAATATAAATTTATTTACATTGTAAGTTTTTGCATATCTTAGCACCCTTGCGACGTTTGCTGTGTTGTTTAGATAGTATTTTAGCGGTTCGCTCATACTCTCAAAGACCTCGATAAACGCTGCAAAATGAATGATCGCATCAAATTTACCATTTGCAAAAATTTCGCTCAAATCATCTTCTAAATTTGCATTTATAAATTTGAAATTTCCTATCTTTTGGAGTGCCTCAAGTGCTTTTTGTGAGCCCTTGCAGAGATTGTCGATGATCGTTATCTCATCTTTGCCTTGCTTTAAAAGTGCTTTTACTACGTGGCTGCCGATATATCCAGCTCCACCTGTTATTAGAATCTTCAAGTTTAAGCCTTTCATAAAAAAGTGATTAATTTTATCAAAAATAGAGTAAAGCAAAAGTAAAGCAAGGTTAGTTTTTAAATTTTGCTTGAAGGCTGCGTGGATAGGTCTTTGCCTTTACAAATTTAAAATAGACTTACAATCTATTTTAAATTTAATCTTTATAATCCCTCATCTACAAAAAAAGGATAAAAATGAATGTTTCAATCTTAAATTTACTACCGATAAAACAAGGCAGTGACGCAAAAACTGCGATAAATGCAGCCATTAGACTGGCTAAATTTGCCGAAGATATCGGCATAAATCGCTACTGGGTAGCAGAGCATCACAACATGAGAAATTTGGCTAGCTCAGCCACGCAGCTCATCATCGCGCACATCTTAGAGC
>CAUQCU010000134.1:0-4186 GCA_963516555.1 Campylobacter concisus
CTCATATCTAGCCTGCAAGTCGCGCTGGCCGTTTTCGTCTAAGAAAAGTTTGGCGATGTTATAGACGTTGCAGTTTTGCCACTGCTTTGGCTCTTCAAGCGGCGTGCCATCAGTCACGATGCTTGAAATTTGCTTTTTAAGCGTCTTGGCGTCCGCGAAGATATCGATCGTATTGCCGTAGCTTTTGCTCATCTTTTCGCCGTTTGTGCCAGGCACGGTAGCGACATTTTCATCGATCTTTGCCTCAGGTAGAGTGAAAATCTCGCCATGTTCGTTGTTAAATTTGATCGCAATATCACGCGCGATCTCTACGTGCTGGATCTGGTCTTTGCCCACAGGCACGACCTGCGCGTTATAAAGCAAGATATCAGCCGCCATCAAAACTGGATAGCTAAAGAGTCCGTGGTGCGAGCTAATGCCCTTTGCGACCTTGTCTTTGTAGCTGTGCGCGCGCTCAAGTAGCCCCATAGGCGTATGCTGGCTTAGCACCCAGTAAAGCTCAAGCACGTCTTTAACGTCACTTTGCACCCAGAAAATGCTCTTGTTTGGGTCGATCCCAAGCGCCAAAAAGGCGCACGCAGCGTCAAAGGTGTTTTGCTTTAGCGCCTTTGCCTCGCTAAGACTGGTCATCGCGTGGTAGTTTGCTATAAACATAAACATTTCGTTTTTTTCTTGCATATCAACCATCTGCTTTATCGAGGCAAAATAGTTGCCTAAATGCAGCTTTCCGCTTGGTTGGAGGCCGGTTAATACTCTCATCTTATCCTTTCAAATTTTGGCTTCGTTTTTTGAGCGCCTTTAAATGAGTTTGTAAATTTTAATCATCGACAGGCTAAATGCCTAGTCTTGATTAAAATTTAACTGCACAACATTTAAATTCATCTCAAAACACTTCGCCAAACGCTTTTTTAAATTTTAATATCAGGGTAGATACTTTTATCTAGTCTAATCTTAAAATTTATCTCGCAGACTAAAATTCTAGCCTCGGCTTAAAATTTCTACACTACTCTCGTCGCATTAGCGTTGCGAACAAAGTGAAGCAAAAATCATCTCAAAACTCTTCGCCAAAACGTTTAAATTTTTAACATCACGTTAGACTTTGTGTGTCTAGCTTGATCTTAAAATTTATCTCGCAGGCTAAATGCCTAGTCTTGATTAAAATTTGACCGCACAACATTTGCTACTTTAACGCTCTATCAAAGTAAAGCAAATTCATCTCAAAATTTTGCCAAAATTTCTAACTACAAAACGTTAAATTTGGCTCAAACATCACAAATTCCAACACCACACTAGACACCCATCTAGCCTGATCTTGAAATTTATCGTTGCAAGCAGCCCTCGCCACTTTGCAACTAAACTTTTAAAAGTATCCTTATCTCTTTTACGATCTGCTTTGGAGTTTTGCCCTCCACTTCAACGATATAATCAGCCTTTTTCTCATAGAGCTTCTCTCGCTCCAGATGCAGTGCCTCAGCCTTTTTTAGGTCGCTTAAAAGTGGGCGTTTAGCGATCTTTTTCTCGCTATTTTTGCTATTTTTTAGCCTTTGCATGATCGCATCAAAGCTTGCTTTTAGATAGATCACGGTGCCTATTTTGTTTAAATTTTTAACCTTTGCAAAGCCCCCACCTGTCGAGATGATCGCATTTTTGACATTTGTGGCTAGAAATTTGGCAAGGTCTTTTTCAAGCTGCCTAAAATGCTCTTCACCAAATTCATCAAAGATAGCTTTTATCTTCATATTTTGTGAGCTCTCTAGCAAGTCGTCGCAGTCAAGGTTCATCGTCTTTAGCGCCTTGCTTAGCGCCCTTGCGGTTGTGCCCTTGCCAACGCCCATAAACCCTATCAAAACGATATTATTGTTCTTTGTCTTCATCACTCTCTCCACGTTTTTTAGGGATCAGCACGATAGGCACGCCAGCTAGGCTAAAGCTCTCTCTAAGCTTGTTTGTTAGGTAGCGTTTGTAGCTAAAGTGCAGGCATTTTGGGCGGTTCATTATGAGCGCTATCATGATAGGTGCGGTCTTAAACTGCACTGCGTAGTAAATTTTCACCACTCTTCCTTTATCTCGTGGCAGTGGGTGCGCCTTGGTCGCTTCGCCGATTACTTCATTTAGCTTTGAAGTTTGAATTTTTTGGGTGTAGTTTTTGTAAATTTCAACTATGAGCGGGTAAATTTTATGCACTCTTTTGCCACCAAGTGCCGAAACGCTGATGATCGGCGCATATGAGAGAAATTTAAACCTATCTTTTATCTCTTTGCAAAGCTCGTCAAATTCCTCGCTGCTTTTGTCCCATTTGTTTAGCACGATGATGACGCCAAGCTCAAATTTTGAGGCGATGCCAGCTATGCGCTCATCAAGCTCGGTTAGCGGCTCAGAGCTATCAAGCACGAGTAGTGCGACGTCCGTCTCTTCTAAAATTTTCTCAGTTCTATTTAGTGCGTATCTTTCGATGCCCTCGATCTTGCCACGCTTTCTGATACCGGCAGTATCGACAAACTCAAAAACCCTGCCATCATGCTCGTAAATTTCATTGACTGGGTCGATCGTAGTGCCTGCGACGTCGCTAACAACGGCACGGCTCTCTTTTACGAGAGCGTTTAGAAGTGAGCTTTTGCCGACATTTACGCGGCCTATGATGCCAACTCTTATGTTTTTGCTCTCGTAGTCTATTTCGTCGCTTAGCTCGCCCTCGTCGTTATAGTTTTCTAAAAAATCATCAAAATCTTCGCTCAAATCGGCCTTTATCTGCACTTTCTCTTCTAAGTGTTTTGCTAGCCAGATGCTAAGCTCATCGACGCCAGTGTTGTGGCTTACTGAAATTCCAAATGAGTTTTTCGCGCCAAAGCTTACAAATTCCCACTCTCTTTGCTCGTCTTTTTTGCTGTCGATTTTATTTATGACTAGAGCGATTGGTAAATTTAGCTTGCTAAGCTCGTAAAAAATGGCTCTATCTTCGTCATCTGGCATCATTTTGCCATCGACCATGTATAAGATGACGTCTGAGTTTTTAGCCTCTGCCAAGGTCTTTGCTTTTACGTTTTTAAAAAGCTCGCTGCTATCATCAAGCCCGCCGCTGTCAATTAATATGCACTCTTTGCCCTCAACTTCGATCTTGGCTTTATTTGTATCTCTTGTAGTGCCACTAACGTCGCTTGTTATAGCGATACGTCTTCTTGCTAGGCGGTTAAAAAGTGAGCTTTTACCGACATTTGGCTTGCCTACTAATATTACTTTTTGCAAATTTTGTCCTTTTTATGATGGCTGATTATACAAATTTTTCTCTTATATAAAGTATAAAATTACGCTTAAAAGCGCCGAAATAAAAGAAAAAATCAACCAAAATTTAAGCCATTTTTTATTAAAATGAGTGCTTTAAATTTAGAGGTTTTGCGATGTTAAAAAGGTTTTATATTTCACATCTTGGCATTTTTTATATGCTCTTTGCTTGCTTTATGTTTGCCGTGACTGGCGCATTTGCAAAGTATCTGAGCAAAGATATGCCTTCTATCGAAGTTGTTTTTTTTAGAAATTTGATCGGACTTTTCATCGTCATCTACGCCATCTATAAATTTCCATTTAAACAAACTGGCGGGCACTTTTTCTTGCTGATGTTTCGCGGTTTTGTGGGCACGGTGGCGCTTTTTGCATTTTTTTATAATGTCGCACACGTAAATTTAGCCACAGCCTTTACCTTTCAAAAGACAAACCCGATATTTACAGCCATTCTCGCAGCTATTGTTTTTAAGGAGCGTCTAAGCTCGCTTGGCTGGTTTGCTGTCTTTTTGGGATTTGGCGGAATTTTGCTTGTTATCCAGCCAAATTTAGGTATCAATAAAACCGATATAATCGGCATTTGGAGCGGCCTTGGAGCGGCTATCGCCTACACAAGCGTCAAGGAGCTAAACAAGAGCTACAGCACAAATGTCATCGTGCTAAGCTTCATGCTTTGGGGCTCGTTTTTGCCGCTTATTTGTATGGGGATGGCTGAGTTTTTTACATATGAGCCTCTGGATTTTTTATTTTCTAAATTTGCTATGCCAAGCTGGCACAACGTCGTTTTTATCTTGCTAATGGGGCTTAGTGGCTACTATTTTCAGGCGTTTATGACAAAGGCATTTGCGGTTGGCAAAAAAGCTGGTGTGATCGCTGCGGTTAGCTATGCTGACGTCATTTTTACGCTTAT
>CAUQCU010000135.1:0-4132 GCA_963516555.1 Campylobacter concisus
CATTTATAGTTGCGTTTTAAAAGAATATGAATATGGCTTTGAGTATCCGTGATATAAAAAATAAATAGCAAAATAAGTTTAAGAAATATGCCTATCTTGCATATCAAATTTCAACTCTAATGGCGTTTATTCCGTATCAAAATACGTTTAAGCTTTTTGCTTTGTTTAAGCAAGTTTTTACTACAATCCAAAATTAAATTTAGCTTTTTGGGCTATCATTTGTGAAAACTTCAAGGAGCAAGATGGAACCGATTTATAAAACGCAGATCATCAAATATAAAGGCGAGCAAAAAGCACAGATTGACGATATTTTGGTGCGTGAGATCAAGCTTGAAATTTACATAAATGACAAAAAATTTGGTGCCGTTATGGCAACGCCTACCGATCAAAAGGCGCTTGCTGTGGGCTATTTGATCAGCGAAAACGTCATCACAAAGCCAGACGACATAACAGAAGTTAGGCTCTCAACCGACGAGCTAAGCGTCTATGTAAGCGCCAAAGTGAATGAAAAACGCCTAGAGCAGTTTGACGAAGAGAAGGTCATAATAAGTGGCTGTGGCAGAAGCTCAACGGCAAATATCGACCCACAGGCGATGGCGGCAAGAGCCGTAAAAAGCGGGGCTAAATTTAACAAAGATATGATCCTTGCCCAAATGAAAGAGTTTTACACGCAGTGCGAGCTTTACGAGATGACTGGCTGCGTGCATACGGCAAAGCTTTTTGTGAGCGAAGATAAATTTTACATAGGCGAGGATATCGCTCAGCACAATACGATCGACAAAGCCGTTGGCAAGGCCGTTTTAGACGGAGCTAACTTAGCAAATTCATTTTTGATGGTGAGTGGCAGGCTTAGTTCAGAGATGGTTGCAAAGGCCGTTATGCACGGCATCCCAGCGCTTATCTCAAGGACAGCACCGACTAGCCTTGGCGTGGTGATAGCTCGTAAATTTGAGCTCACGCTTTGCGGCTTTGCAAGGGGCGAAAATATCAACGTTTATAGCGGCGAAGAGAGAATTTATGAGTAAAAATTTAGAAGAGCTAATAAAACAAACGCTAAATAAAAGCGGCAAACTTGACTGCGGAACGGCCTTTAAGATCGCAAATAAGCTTGGCATAGAAGTTGACGAAGTGAGCGATGAGGCAACCAGGCTTGGCATCAAGATAGATAACTGCGAGCTTGGACAGTTTGGCGCCCTAGATAAAGACCGCGGTAAATTTACATTGTCACTAAAACTAAAAGAAGTGAGCGACGAAAAGGGCAGAGTTTTTTGCAAAGATGCAAGAGAGATGGCGGCGGCTAACGGCGGGCTAAAGACCATGCGCTCGACGCTTAGAGACTACGGCTTTGACGTGAAGTACTGTCAGCTAGGCTGTTTTAAGGAAAAGAAAGGCAAAAAGATGAGAGTAAAGACAAAGACTTGGATAGAAAACGACGAGGGTGAGCTTATATTTGGCAAGGGTAAAACCGAAGTTTTAGACGTTATAGCCGAGGTTGGCTCGATATCAAAGGCAGCTGAAATTTTAGGTATGAACTATAAAAAATGCTGGTCGCATCTACAAATTTTGCAAAAAAATTTAAAAGAAGATCTCTTTACGACCAAGCAAGGCGGCGGAGATAGCGCTGGCACCACGCTAAATGATAGGGCTCATGAGCTCATAAACGCTTATAAACAGCTTCAAAACGACATCGAAGACTATGCAAATAAGCGCTTTAAAGAGCTATTTTTAAAACAAGACGAGAAGAAAAACGATAAAAAATAAACCAAATTTTTAAAAGGAGAAAACATGTATGTAAAACTAAACGACAGGACTTATCTAAACAAAGATAAGATCACTAGAATCAAGATCGATAGCGTTCAAGACGGCATTCGTATCCGTTTCTATGAGGGTGCAAACCAAGTTGCTAAGAGCCAAAGATTTGAGAGTGAAGCAAAAGCTAACGAGTGGTTAGAAAAAAACTTCTTAAACAAATAATCACACGAGTGGGCGCCCTGCCCGCTTGTAACCTCACTTTATACAAAATTTCATTATAATCGCGTTTTTAACCAAAAGGAAAATCGTGCCAACTATAGATGAAGTAAGAAAAAATATCATTTTAAAAGATGGAATTTACTATTTTGACTACACGGCCTCAGGCCTTGCCTATGCACCTATCGAAGATGAAATTTCAAAATTTTTAAAAACCTACGCAAACACTCACTCAGACAGCAGCTCAAGCGCCGTGCTAACGCAAAAACGCTACGAAAACGCAAGGGCTGAATTAAAGGAGCTTTTGGGGCTTGATGAGAGCTTTTATCTAATAGCAACAGGACAAGGCGCAACGGCTGCGATAAAGAAATTCCAGGAGATAATGGGAATTTATCTGCCACCAACGACAAGAGCCTTGATCGGCGAAGCAAATTTAAGAAGCGTAAATTTACCGCTCGTGCTTGTTGGCCCGTATGAGCACCACTCAAATGAGATCAGCTTTCGTGAAGGGCTTTGCGACTGCGAGCGCATAACACTTGATGAAAACGGCGAGATAGACTACGTGATGCTTGAGAGGACGCTAAAACTAAACGCAAAAAGAAAGATCATCGCCTGCTTTAGCACCGCCTCAAATGTCACGGGCGTGAAAACCGACTATAAGAGAATTTACTCACTCGTTAAAAAATTTGGCGGAGTGGTGGCATTTGACTGCGCAGCGACCAGCTCGCATGAAATTTTAGATGCCGATTACTTTGACTCAGCCTTTTTTTCGCCTCACAAGCTACTTGGTGGAGTTGGTAGTTGTGGGCTTTTGGCGATCAAAAAAGAGCTTTATACAAGCGATATACCAAGCTTCGCAGGTGGCGGCACCATCGCTCTTGCAACGCCTTCAAAGCACCTTTTTATAAAAAATGTCGAGCAGCTTGAAGAGGCTGGCACGCCATCTATCTTGGGGCTGGTGCGAGCAAGTCTAGCTTACAGCCTACAAGCAAGTGTCGGAGTAGAAAATATCAAAGCTCGCGAAGATGAACTGGCAAATTTCTTTGAAAAAGAGCTTAGCAGTATCGAAGATATCACCATTTATGGCCCTAAAAATGCAGAAAAACTGCCTATTTTTTCATTTAATGTGCGAGACATTTCGCCATATGACTTTGCCGCAACACTTAGCAACAACTACGGCATACAAAGTCGCGCTGGCGTGATGTGCGCTGGACCTTATGCTTTTGATCTGCTGGGACTTAAAGAAAATAAGATCTTAGAGAAAAAGCCAGGTTTTGTAAGGGTGAGTATGCACTACACGCACACAAAAGAGGATGTGCTCTATCTCATAAACGCTATCAAATCATCTATCAAAAAGCACCGCGAGCTTTGGGGCGAGGAAAAAGCGATGTATGAGATGTTTGGCGGGAAAATTTAGGTTAAATTTTTTGAGTTAAATTTAATAGGTTTTGGAGATTAAGCGCTTTATTTTTAAATACCAGCACAGATACAACTAGCTATATCATAATCACATTGAAATTTTAAACGCTTTGCTTTAAATAGCTTTCGCAAAATTAGCTCTGTTTTTTTAAATTTAAACCAGCTTATCTATATCAAATTTAGTCGGTCTGAAATAAAAATTTAAAATTTATCATAGCAACCCAGAAACCTAACCGCAAAGCAAAGCATATCTGCTTCCCCTTTTAAATTTAACTTATAAATTTAGTTGTGGACACAACTTTTTATTTGCTCAAATTTAAATATGAAAGCCACACAAATTTAATATCTTATGTGGTTAAAATTTATTAGCTTCAAAGTAGATAAATTTAATAATTTTTTAAATTTAGAAGCCGAAATTTCAAATTTCACTTTGAAATTTCATCTTTTATCTTTTGATAAAGCTCCAAAATTTCATCTTTTTTGATGATGAAGCTATTTTTATTTGCGATCAGATAGGCTGAGCTTTGCATGATGTCGCCAGCTACTTTTAGCCCATTTTGCTTCATGGTTGAGCCAGTCTCGACCACATCGACGATCGCGTCACTTAGCCCGACAAGCGGTGCTAACTCGATCGAGCCATAAAGCTTGATGATCTTCACGCCAACGGCAAGCTTGGCAAAATAGTTTCTCGTGATATTTGGCATCTTAGTAGCGATCTTTAGCTCAGACCTTGAAAAATCAAGCT
>CAUQCU010000136.1:0-4119 GCA_963516555.1 Campylobacter concisus
GGCTCCGTCAAGATAGCGCTTAACAAATTTAGGTTTAAAGTCCTCGAAAAATCCTAACATATCAGACCAGACAAGCACCTGCCCATCGACATCCGCCCCAGAGCCTATGCCCACAACTGGCACACGAACCTGTCTTGTTATCTCGCTTGCTACCTTGCTAAGCGTGCCCTCAAGAAGTATGCTAAACGCGCCAGCTTGCTCAAACGCCAAAGCCTCTTCAACTAGCCTTTTTGCCTCAAGCTCGCTTCTACCTTTTATTTTATATCCGCCCTCAAATTTAAAAAACTGCGGCTTTAGTCCGATGTGAGCCATCACGTTTATGCCCTCTTCGCAGAGGCGTTTTACTAAATTTACCTGGTGCATGCCAACTTCAAGCTTCACAGCATCTGCATTTGTCTGCTTAAAAAATTTCATCGCATTTTTGATCGCTTGTTTTTCGTTTGTGTAGCTGCCAAATGGCATATCAGCTAAGATAAAAGTCTTTTTAGCACCGGCGCAAACGGCCTTTGTGTGATAAAGCATGGTGCTCATATCAGCACTTAGCGTGCTCTCTTTCATATTAAAGCTCATATTTAAGCTATCGCCAACAAGGATAACATCAGCGTAATCATCAAAAATCTTCGCAAATAGCGCATCATAGGCAGTTATCATCACGATAGGCTCGACGCCTTTTTTGTTTTTTATATCATTTATAGTGAGTTTTTTCTTTGCGATTGTTTCATATTTCATGGCTAAGTCCGGTAAAATTTGTGATAATGCTAACAATTTTATCAAAATTTTGCTACAATTACGCCAATTTCTTAAGGACATGAAAATGGGTATATTAAAAAGGCTTGAAGTCGATTATTCTTATGATATAGTTGAGGAGTTTCTCTCTCACTACACTTTGATGTGCGATTTACTAGAGCCTTTGATAATAAATTTAGGAAGAGCTGACAAGTATAAGGAGAGCATTTTAGAGCTTTCTAGGATCTTTCACAATATCAAATCAGCAGCAGGTTTTATGCATCTTGACCCGATCTTGAAACTAACGACTTTGGCTGAAGAGGTCACTCAAGAGGCTAGAAGCTTAAAAGGTCCAGCAAATGATAAATTTATAGATTGGTTGCTGCTCATTAGCGATCAGTTTCATAAATACAAAGGCGACGTCGAGAAAGACCTAGAGTATTTTAGCGTCCTTGAGCCAAAGATCATTGACGTACCTGCAAAGCTTGACTAGACAATCCAACTAAACCATTTCATTTTTTATGGGAGCGACTTGGCTTCGACAGGAGCAGAGTGTGTACGGTGGCACGTCGCTTTGAGCAAAGCGTAAAAAGCTCAAATTAAATTTAAACGCAAACAACGTTAATTTCGCTCCTGCTTACGCTAAAGCTGCGTAAGTTCAGTTGAGCCTCGCTTTGTCTCATTCTAGCTAGGATGTAAGCGAGTAATTTAGCTAGAGTAGGCCAGCAAAGTGACTGCTTGCTAGCTGAAATTTTAGTCTTAGTCTAAAATTTGGTTTTGGAAAGTGAGCCTTTTTAGATGAAATTTTCACTTTTGCTAAGCGTGTAGAGGCTGTATGGATTTTGTTTTTGGACAGGGGTTCGATCCCCCTCGCTTCCACCATCTACTTTAAATTTCTCTCAAATTTACCCACTTTTTAAAATAATATAAACTAAAATAACACAACTCATATAAACAAAGGAGAGGGATATGTTTTGGGAATTTGATGGTGTTGGTAGCTTTAACGAAGGCTTTGCTAGAGTTAAAAAAGATGGCAAGCATGGATACATAAACACCAAAGGTGAGCAGATCGTAGAGTGTAAATTTGATAATGGTGGTGATTTTAATGAAGGCTTTGCTGTTGTTAAAAAAGATGGCAAATGGGGATATATAAACACCAAAGGTGAGCAAGCCATAGAGTGTAAATTTGATGATGCTTGTTATTTTAGTGAAGGATTTGCTGGTGTTTCAAAAGATGGCAAGTACGGATATATAAACACCAAAGGATACTCTGTCATTTTTGACAAAAGCAAAAATGAGATAATAGAGGTGTTTGATAAGGTTATAGACAGGTCAAATAACACTTTCTACTTATCACGGCTAGGTGATAAATTTGGGCTTTTGGATGAAAACTTTAATGCCATTATCAAAAATAGCATTTATGGTAAATTTGATGTGCTTCAAAGGATAAATGAAACTACTTTTTTGATAAAAATAGCAGAGCGAGATCTTTTTGTAGATAGCGAAGGAAATTTTAGATAAGCTAGCTATAAAAAGCTTTGCCAGCCAGTTAAATTTAGCCCTGGCTGGATGCTTTTCTATCTAAGCTTTGTCTCAAAAAATGCGTTAAAAAGTGAGTTTATGCCTTGCTTTGTAAATTTCTCCATTATCTTTTCGAGCTGCGGTTTTTCTTGCCAGACGGGCTCATCTACGAGGCTTATTTTTACTAGCTCGTCTTGAGCGTCTATGTAGCTGCCAAGGCTGTCAATCAGCCCCATTTTTAGGGCATTGTGCGCCAAAAAGACCCTTGCATTTGCCCACTCGTCTTTTTTCTTGATATCTAAATTTCTAGCCTCCGCCACGTCGCTTACAAAGAGCATATAAGCGTCATTTACTAGCCCTTGCAAACTCTCACGCTCCTGCTTGCTCCAGCTCCTCATAAAGGTGCCAGCCTCTTTAAACTCGCCAGCCTTCACCACCTGCTCACTCACACCTAAATTTTTGGCTAAATTTTCGATGTTTGCCCCTTGCATGATGACGCCGATTGAGCCGATGAAAGCGCCAGGGTTTGCGATGATGGCGTCGGCATTTACGCCAGCGTAGTAACTACCACTTGCCATATTTCCAGCCGCATACGCGACCACCTTTTTGCTCTCCTTTAGTCGCTTGACCGCCATGGCTAGCTCCACGCTCGGGCTTAGCGCGCCGCCTGGACTGTCGATGTAGAGCAGCACGCCTTTGATGTTGCTATCACTCCTTGCTTTTTCTAGCGCTTCTAAAATTTCGTTAGTGTCCATTATCGTGCCGGTGATGTCGATACGGACTAAATTTGGATCTTTCATCTTGCCATCTGGCGCGAAAATAAAAAATAATATGAGTAAAAATATGAGCGCCTTAAAGTAGTTGTTGATAAATTTAAAAATTCCCAAAATTCCTCTAAAAATAAGCCTTAAAATTTGCAAATTTTGCCTCCGATATATAGTTTTTTAGCCTCGTTTGTGTGAAGTATGAGCTGAAGTATTAGCTCGCTATCATCGCACTCTAGGTCGTTATATACGGCAAGATCAGCTGCGCGTCCAGCCCTTATCTCGCCGTTATTTGTCTTAAGCGCCTTTGCGCCCCCATGCGTTGCAGCGACAAAAAACCTAGTGGCAAGCTCGTTTAGATCAAGGCTAGCGTGGGTAAAAAGGGCGGCTCGTAGCTCATGCCAAAAATTTAGGCTGATATTTGAGCTAAGGCCGTCTGTGCCAATGTTTAGACTGACGTTATTTTTGAAAATTTCTTTTAAATTTAGCGCCTTTTTGCCAAGTAGCCTATTTGAAACGGCGCAGTGTGTCACGCTGTGATGAGGCTTAAATTTAGCAAAATCATTCACATAAACGCAGTGCGTAAAGAGTGTATTTATCTCACGAAACATCGCAAAATAGCCCTGCGCGTCATACATCGGCTTTGGATCTTGGCTAAATCTTAAAAGATGCTTTTTAAAGCCACCGCTGCCACGTTCTAGCCACTGCTTTTCAGCCTTGCTCTCTAAAAAGTGCGTGCTAACAAGCAAGTCCTCTTTTTTAGCGATCTCAAGGGCGACTTTGGCGAGTCTTGGGTGCACAGAGTAGGGCGAGTGCAGCGAGATGGCTGGGGTGAAATTTTGGCTTTTATAGCCCTTTGTTTTTTCAAATTTAGCTAAAAAATTTTGCAAATTTTGATCAATCATTTGCTCGCTTGAGCCTAAAATTTCACTAAAAAGCACGACTTTTAGCGGACTAGCGGCTAAAATTTCAAGATCACTACCAAAGCTAGATATCTCGCCAACGGCACAAACTCCGCTTTTAAGTAGTGAATTTATCGCTTCATTCATCGCTTTTTTAGCGTCCATTTTAGCTAGCTCGCCGCCTTTATCGACGATAGAGCCAAGCC
>CAUQCU010000137.1:0-4038 GCA_963516555.1 Campylobacter concisus
GGTCGTGCATTATAACGGCTTGGCGCGTGGGATCGTGCTTGAAAAAAGCTGTTTTGAGGAGATCTTAAGCAACGTCGTACCGCTAGATAGACGCAACATCGCAAAGGTAGAGATGACTAGCCTCGAGGAGTTTGCTAGTGGCGATACTTGGCAGATAAAAGAGTATACAAATGCGCCATTTAGCGGCCAGGAGGTGGCGCGTCGGGCTAAGGAGCGCGTAGGCGAGCAAAAATACAACCTGCTCATCAACAACTGCGAGCACTTTTGCAACGAATGCGTCTTTGGCGAGCATGTGAGCCAGCAAGTGCAAAATGTGAAGCAAAATTCCGCCCTATTTAGTGAGATAGAGCCGTTTTTAGAGCAGGTCATAAGCGCGCTTTTTGGGGCGCAGAGTAAGGACGATATCAAGCAAGTTTTTGCAAACTCACTCACCAAACTCGCCCAAAATAGCAAGGATAGCGCAGAACAGAAAGCTCGCGAGATGATAAAAGAAAAAGGCAATGAGATAAATTTACAAATAGAAAAATTTATGAGCAAAAATGCCGAAATGAACGCTATGTTTAATAAGATCGGCAAGGATCTAAGAGCAAAGATCGCAAGGGATTTTAATATCAAATTTTAATCCAGTGTGGTTTTCAAGAGCGTTGTAAAGGCGTTTTGGCTTCTAGCTATGTGCGCTACTTTTGCCGTTTGTGGATTTTTATCTAAATTTTTTAGCCGTAAAATAGCGGTAAATTTAAGCCATTTTTGGTCACTTCTCTTTTAGTTTTAGATGAAGTAGCGCAGTAAAGTTTTTGGTTTTCAAGCTATGCAAAACTGCGTTAGTTGTAAGATATGTAGCTTTTATTTATCCAAATTTTAACTTTTATTACCACAAAATGGCAGTAAATTTTAAAAATTTCGTATTTTAACTACCTTAAAATCATACGGCAAATTTAACCCGCAAACCCACCTTGCCCGCCTCAAAATTTAACCAAAGTCACCATATCATCATAAATTTACCAGACACAGCAAACCAGATTTATCTAATTTATCAAATTTGGCAAGCCTTTTGGCAGCCCACCAAATATCTGCATTTTAAAACGCTTTATGCGAGTTTTACTTTGCTAAATTTACTCGCCATCTAACACCATAAAGCTGCAGTGAAATTTAAAAAATTTGAACTTTTTAGCAAAAAGATTAAATTTACAACTACTCTAACAGCTCGCCAAATATCTCTTTGCTATATTTCATAAAGCGCTCATTAAGCTTAACGCCCTCGGTATCTACGCAAATAAGACTATCTTGCACCTCAAAAATGATGTTCTTATCAGTGATCTTCACTCGTTTGCAAGCGTTGTAGCAAATGTCGCCATTACACTCTGCATATATGCCGTTTATATCGGCGTTTTCGTCATCGCACTTTTTTAGTTTGATCGGTCTTTGAAAGATTATGTAGTTTTTGTAGTTATATTTGTCGTCTGCAAGACCGATCATATAGTAGTTGTCTTTGCTATTTTTGGTGGTGCTTATGGCTTTTGCTTTAAATTTTAGCTCAAACACGCTTACGCCATCTCTTCAGCGCGTTTTAGCAGCTCTCTCGCCCCTTTTTCTATAAATTTATGCGCTAGCTCTTTGCCGACGCTTTGAAATTTATCTTTGCTAGTCCTTAAACTATCTTTTATAAACTCGCTTCCATCAGGCAGACCAACGATCGCATCGATAGAAATTTCATCTCCTTTTAGCCTTGCGCTGATGCCTATTGGCACTTGGCAGCCGCCCTCTAAAACGCTTACAAAATCACGCTCTATGGTCGTTTCGATGACCGCATTTTCATCATTTAGAAAGTCAATCTGCTCTAAAATTTGCTTCTCATCTCTGGCCTCTATCCCAAGAGCGCCCTGACCCATCGCAGGTATCATCTCGTCAAAGCCAAATGTGTAGATGTGTGCCACTTCAGCCTTGATATTTAGGCGGTTTATGCCAGCCATCGCCAAAATTATCGCGTCAAATTCGCCCTCTTTTAGCTTTCTAAGCCTAGTTTGTACGTTTCCACGAAGTGAGATGATCTCAAGATCAGGCCTCATGATAAGTAGCTGCATCTTACGGCGTAGGCTCGTTGTGCCGACTTTTGCGCCGTGCGGTAGGTCGCTAAATTTAGCAAATTTCTCACTTATCATCGCATCTCTCGTATCCTCGCGTGAGCAAATGGCCGCTAGTTTAAGCCCTTCTGGAAAGACTACTGGCACGTCTTTTAGGCTATGCACGGCGATGTCAGTCTCGCCTTTTAGCATGCTATCTTCAAGCTCTTTTGTAAAAAGCCCTTTGCCGCCGATCTTTGCAAGTGGCGTGTCAAGTATCACGTCGCCCTTTGTCTTCATGCCCTCAAGCACGACCTTCACGCCCTTGTGCTGCGCCTCGATCCTAGCCTTGATATGCTCGCTTTGCCAAAGCGCTAAGATACTCTTTCTAGTTGCTATTTTTATCTCTTTCATCATCTCTCCTAATTTACTCTTTTTGGCTCTTCGATGACCTCAACGTCGATGATCTCGCCCTCATCTTTTTTACTGCCATGCTCGCTAAAGTTTTGAAATTTAAACTCCTGATAGCTCTCGTTTTTCGCTGCATTTTTCTTAAATACTAAAGAAAAAACGACCACGGCTATGCCAAAAATATCCGTTAAAATTCCTGGCAAAAAGAGCAACGCTCCGCCAAAGCTAAGTCCTAACTGGCTAAATAAATTTCCGCCAAGAAAGCTTTTAAATGCCGCTTGAGGCGAATTTAAGCTAGAAAATCCAGCATTAAAAAGAAGTGCGATACCCACAAATCCAGAGACCAGCACCTCAAGAAAGTAGTTCAAAAAGCCAAATTTATCAACAAAAAGATAGATAAAGACCGCTTCTATCAAAAAAAATAAAAATGCAAAAAATCTCATAAGCTTTCTTTTATCTTTCTAAAGGCGTCGTTTGCCTCTATCGCCTCTTTGCTTAGCCCATCTCTTGTGATAAACTCGACCTTGCCATTTGCAAATTCTTTACCCACAAGCAGCGCATAAGGAAAGCCGATAAGTTCAAAATCATTCATCTTAACGCCAAATCTCTCGTTTCTATCGTCGATTATGACGCTAACACCAGCTTTTTTAAGGCTCTCATAAAGCTCAAATGCAAATTTCACGCCCGCTTCATCTTTTAAATTTGAGATGATGATCTCCACATCAAACGGCGCGCACTCTTTTTTCCAGATGCAGCCCTTCTCGTCGTGGCTAGCCTCTATCATCACAGCGATCAGCCTGCTTATACCAATGCCGTAGCAGCCCATCAAAAATGGCTTTGCCTTGCCGTTTTCATCAAGATATGTCGCGTTCATCGCAGCTGAATATTTATCGCCTAGCTGAAAGATATGACCGACTTCTATGCCTTTGCTAAGTTTTAAATTTCCGCCGCAAACTGGGCATTTATCGCCCTCTTTTACCTTTACAAGGTCTTTAAATCTCTCCTCGTTAAATCCGCTAACACTAACGCCAACAAAGTGATAGTCTTTCTCGTTAGCGCCGCATATCATGTTATTTGCGCCTTTTAGCTCGTTATCTATAAAAAATTTCACATCTTTTAGCCCAACTGGCCCGCAAAATCCAGCAGATAATCCAGCTTTAGCCACGTCAGCCTCGCCAGCATCTACTAGCTCAAGCGCCTTGCAAGCGTTTTGCGCCTTTGTCTCTTGAAGCTCGTCATCGCCCCTTACAAAAAAGACCACGACCTCTTCTTTATCCTCATAAATCGCCTTTTTGATAACAGCTTTTATGCAGTAAAACTCGCTAACTTTGAAAAACTCCGCCACATCTTTTATAGTTTTTGCATTTGGCGTTAGAAATTTAGCCGCGTCCGCCTCTGGCGCTTCAGCCTCGCCAACTCTTGGTTTGCGTCTTGCAGCCTCAACGTTTGCAGCGTATCTACAAGCCTCACAGCAAAGTATGTCGTCCTCTCCGTTACTTGCAAGCACCATAAATTCTTTACTGCCACTTCCTCCTATAGCTCCGCTATCAGCCTCAACAGCTCTAAA
>CAUQCU010000138.1:0-4006 GCA_963516555.1 Campylobacter concisus
CAACGACCTCATCCCCACGTGCCACAAGGGCATTTGCAAGGTGAAATCCTATAAATCCAGCTGTTCCAGTTACTAAAATTTTCATATTTTTCCTTTCAAATTTGACGCTATTTTAGCACACTTTTATTTGTCGTCTTAGAAAAATATAAATAAATTTATCGCACCATTATGAGCAACGCGATAGATCAAGAGCACAAGCGAGTCCCCATCCAATAAAAAATAAGGCATAAAATGCAGCACCTGCTATATACACCATAGGAAAAGCTACGACAGTAGCAACTGTGCCAGCAGCCATTGTTGTACCTACAAGGAAACTTCCTACATCAAGATCACTGCCACTATTATTTTTTGTACAATCATCGCTTGCAAAGACTTTTATAGGGTTTTGAAATTTGCCTGATTTTAAAATTTCTTTTCGCTTCTCATCATCTAACTTTACAATCTTTCCATTTAAATAATTAAAACTAGTCACATAACCGGCCTTTAAAAGGCTTTTTATGAACTCAGAGCCATCTTTGTTTGTAAGAGGATTGAACATATTAAAAGATTTTTTTAGTTCAATATATTTTTCATCTGAAATTTTATTTTTTTCTATTGCAATAACATAAGATCCTGCAATTTTTTGTTCTTTTTCATATATACAAACAGTTGCAAAATCCTCTTTCACATCTTTTGCAAATTCACTAGCAAAAAAGCGTCTAATCTCATCGATATCGGCAGTTTCATTTATGCTAAAACTATACTTATCACCAATAACGTAATACTCGTTGTTATACTTATAAAGACCCCTTAAATCATCTATCTTCTTTGAAGTAGCAGTTTTACTTGCGCATCCAGAAAATATTAAAGAAAAAGCGATCGCAAAGATTATAAATTTCTTAAACATATATACTCCTCAAAAATTAGTTAGAACACTTGCTAAAAACACAAACTACAGGCACCCATACAGGCATAGTAAGCACAGTAGCGGCAACTGCACCAACTGCGATTGGAAATAATAATATAATCTGAACTGTTGAAGCCACTTCCTCAGGTGATTTCTTTCTTGAATAAACATAATTTATATCGACATTTATAGGATTTTTAAATTTCCCTAGACTTAAAATCCTATTTTTTTCGTCTTTTGATATCTTTACAACATCACCACTTAGGTGAAATCCACCAATCAAAAACTTTTTAAACTTCGAATCAGCCCCTAAATTCAAAGTCTCTTTTTCTTTAAAGGATTTAAAAGTACTATAAAGTCTATTTCGTTCATTATCTGTAAATGATTCAAAACCAAGTGAGACAAAATAGTCACCAACCATTTTACCGCTCGCTTCATCTATATCTACTTTTGCAAAATCTTTAATTATATTTTTTGAAAAATCACTTTGATAAAACTCCTTTATCTCATCAATTCTTGAGGTCTCATTTAATTTATAGCTAAATTCATCTCCTAATATATAATATCCCCCATTATGCATATAAATGCCTTGTAATTTGTCTGTTTTGCTTACAGTTTCTTTATAAGAACATCCGCCTATCATAAATGCAATTAAAATAAAAAATAGAATTTTTCTAAGCAAAAGTTTCCTTTTTTTAAATTTTGATGTATTTTAACAAAAAAACTTATATTTAAACAAGAAATTAATGAATTTAAAATTTTGGCTTATTCGTCGTCTAAATTTATCTCAGGCACTTTCTCTTCAAAAAGTGTCTTGTTTTTTGGCTCTTTTGGCTTTAGATCGCTTGCTTTTTTAAGCAAACCGCCCAACATATCGCGGTTTAGCTCCTCTTTGCTAATCGGCCTTACATCATCAAATTCGCTAAATTCCAAAGCCTCTTTATCTACCTTTATCTCATAGTCTAGCTGTCCGCTAAGCCTTGCTAGCTCGTCACTTATCGCGGTACAAAAGACCTCACTATATCCTCTGTGAGCGCAGTTTTTGGCAAGAAATTCGCTCATCACATTTAGGTGATTTATGTAGTCATCTTGCAAGATATTTGCCTGCAAAAGCTCAAATTTCAAAAATAGCCAGTAGGTGTTAAGCACGTCGCTTTCGCAGTATTCGTTTATCTTATCAAGCTCGCCTGCGTAGTATAGCTCAAGCACCTGATCGCCGTGCACGTCGTATTTACCAGGTAAATTTAAGCTAGCGCAAAGAGTATCGAGCTTTAGCCCTCTAACACTTCCAAAATCGCTTATAAAATCAAGCAGATCAAGGTGAAATTTAGGCGAATATCTTGCCCTATAATTTTCCCATTTGTTTTTGTTTAGCTCTTTATTTTCGCTCTCATAATATGCCGCTGCGTTTAGGTTGTAGCGCATCGCACGCACCATTAGCATTGGCAGGTCAAAGCCACGGCCGTTAAAGCTAACAAGCCTTGGGTTATAATCATTTATAAATTTTAAAAATTTAGCGATGATCTCGCGCTCGTCCTTGCCCTCCATCGTGCTAACTTTTAAAAATTTGCCGTACTCATCGGCCATCACCGCAGAGATCGCCACGACTCTATGAAACATCACAGGCAAAAACTCACTCCCACTGGCCTCTTTTTGCAAGACCATCGCCTGCACACTCACATCTTCGTCGCTTCCATCGATGCCGTAAATTTTTCTTATCAAATTTGCATCAGGTATCGTCTCGCAGTCAAAGACGCAGATGTAACTTTTCGCCATTTTAGCCCTTTTTTAAGCATTTTTTTTTAAAATCATACCAAAAATTTATATTTAAAGTAGCCAATGCAAGATAAAAATCAACTAAAAATAGCCATAGTAAAGCTTTCGGCACTTGGGGACATCGTCCATGCAGCCATTGTGCTTCAGTTTATCAAAAAACACCATCCAAACGCCCATATCACGTGGTTCGTTGATGCCCGTTTTGCAAGCCTTTTAAAAGATCATCCACTAATCGACGAACTAGTCATTTTGCCGCTTAAAGAGAGCTTTAAAAAGAGCTACAAGATCATAAAAACGCTTGGCAAATTTGACAAGATCATCGACCTGCAGGGACTTTTCAAATCAGCCGTCGTCGCAAAACTACTTGGCAAAGAAATTTATGGCTTTAGCAGAGAAAGCGTCAAAGAAAAGATCGCAGCCAGGCTTTATAGGCATAAATTTAAGATCGACTACAACGAAAATATCATAGTTAGAAACCTAAGCCTCGTTGGATACGCCTTAAATTTTAGCTTTGAAAAAAGTGAAATTTTAGAAAAATCGCCCTGCTTTGAAATTTGCAAAAAATTTAAAAATGAAAGCGGCAAAAAACGCGTTTTAATCGCTGCTTTTGCAAGCGAAGAGAGTAAAATTTATGACAAATTTAAAGATGTGATCAGACTGCTTGAAGGTTGCGAAATTTACCTTTGCTACGGGAGCGAGAGCGAAAAAGCAAGGGCTGAGGCGATCATTTCAGGCACTTCTGCAAAACTGCTTGAAAAACTAAGCATAAAAGATATGATAGATTTTATCGCGAGCTGCGATCTAGTAATCGGCAATGATAGCGGTCTAACGCACCTTGCATGGGCTGTAAACAGGCCTTCTATCACGCTTTTTGGCAACCGACCAAGCCACCGCAATGCCTACGTCACAGATAAAAACCTTGTTGTTGATATGGGCAAGCAAATAGATGCTAGAAGTATCGATAAAAACGACTTTTGCATAAGAGAAATTTACCCTGAAACGGTTGCAAATTTCGCAAAAAGGCTGCTAAATGGATAGGCTCTATCTAGCTGGCTTTTATACCTTGAAATTTCTTATATTTATATTGCCAAGCTCCCTTCAAAACTTGCTTGCTAAATTTTTAGCATTTGCCTTTATGAAGCTTAAAAAAAAGCGTTTTCACGTCGTGATGACAAATTTAGACCTTGCATTTGGCGAGACAAAGAGCAAAGAAGAGAAGCTAGAGATCGCCAAAAAATGCTACTACAACTTTGCAAAATATCTTGGTATAAATTTCATCCTCAATCAAAACACGACAAAACAAAAGATACTTAAACAAGTTGTTTTTAAAAATGAGCACTTTTT
>CAUQCU010000139.1:0-3983 GCA_963516555.1 Campylobacter concisus
TTACGAAGCCGTCCCCTTATCCCCCTTTTTAAATCCCCCAATCCCCTCGCACGTTCAAGGTGCATGCGTATTATTTCAATTAAAAACTCTGTCAAATTTTAAAATTTATGAACGAGCATATCACGCTTCTAAATTTAGTGGCGAATGGCTATGAGCCCTAAATTTAGTACGTTGCTAAGGTGAGTGAGTAAGATTTTAAAATTTGTCTTGTAATGCATGCATTTTATTGAAATTCCAGCAAATTTTAAAATTTCATAAACGAGTAATTTCGGCTCTAAAATTTGAGCTAAGCGATAGGTGAAGCCAAATTTTAGTAGCCAATTTGTGTGAGCAAAAGGAATTTTAAAATTTGCCTGACCTCTTTTAGCGCACTTGCCTATACACTTTACTAATTTGTGCAAATTTCTGTCATTGTGTTAAATTTAAACAAATTTTAATAGATAAATGCCGATAATTAGGGCGTTAAATCACCTTAAAGGATAGACATGAAAAAGATCTTTGCTCTTTTACTGACAGCTTTTGTTGCTCTTTGTGCAAACGAGCTAAAATTTGGCACAGCGGCAAACTACCCGCCATTTGAATACATCGATGAAAACAACAAAATAACAGGCTTTGACATCGATCTTATAGACGAAATTTCAAAGCGTGCTGGTTTTTCATACAAGATCATAAATATGAGCTTTGATGGTCTTATCCCAGCGCTTAAAGCTGGCAAGATAGACGGCATCATAAGTGCGATGAGTGCGACTCCAGACAGACTAAAGTCGATCGACTTTACAAAGCCATACTACCTAACTGAAAACATCTACCTAAAGAAAAAAGGCAACGATGCGCTCAAGGCTAAAGAAGAGCTTGCTGGTAAGAGAATAGGCGTGCAACAAGGCACTATCCAAGAGCTAGCTGCAAATGCGATAAATGGCGCTAAGGTAGTGCCAGCAGAGGACACTGTGCCACTTATCATGGGGCTAAAAGTCGGTAAATTTGACGCGGTTATCCTTGATAGCTCGATCGGCTATGGCTTTATCAAGAAAAACCCTGAAGTAGAGGCATTTTTCAAAGAGGTTGATGGTAGCGAGGGCTTTTCAATCGCTTTTGATAAAAATAAGCAGAGCGAGCTTATCGCTAAGATAAATCAAATTTTAGATGAGATGAAAAAAGACGGCAGCTACGACGCACTGCTTAAAAAATACGAACTAAAATAATACCTCCCAACTAGCCTGCAAATTTAGCAGGCTAGCTTTATCTTGCATTTTAAAATTTATACTAAAATCCGCTTTTACATAGAAATTTAAAGGACGGATTATGAGAAAAATTCTGCTACTTTTATGCCTAGCGCTTAGCCTCTTTGCCTTGCAAAATGACAAAGATATGCTAAGTGGCGAGCTAAAAAACGGGCTTAAATACTATATAAAAGAGAATAAACTCCCACAAAAAACGGCCATCTTTTACCTAGTCGTAAATTCAGGCTCGACTGATGAGAGAGAGGGCGAGCAGGGGCTTGCGCACTTTTTGGAGCATATGGCATTTAATGGCAGCCGTGACTTTAGCAAAAATGAGCTTATCAAGCAGCTTGAGAGCCTTGGGGTCAAATTTGGCGCTGATCTAAACGCGCAAACCAGCTACGATCAGACGAGCTACACGCTAAGCATAAATGTAAATGAGAAAAATTTAAAGGATGTTTTTAAGGTCTTTTCAAACTGGATCGATGGCGTAAAGATCGATGCAGGCGAGCTTGATAAGGAGCGTGGCGTCATAATGGAAGAGGAGCGCCAGCGAAACACGCCAGCTTATAGGCTCTATCTTGCCCAAAGTAAGGACATCTTTGCAGGCAGCATCTATCAAAAAAGAGTGCCAATAGGCGACATGAACGTGATAAAAAGCGTGGATGTTAAGCACATGCAAGAGTTTTACGAGAGGCTTTATCAGCCAAGATTTATGAGCTTTGTGGCAGTTGGCGACTTCGATAAGAACGAGATAAAAGCTCTGATAGAAAAAAGCTTTAGTGCAGCAAAAAATAGCAACTCTTACGCTCATCCAGACAAAAGCATCGCTTTTAAAGATGGGCTAAATGTCTTTAACTACGACACAAACGAGACGGCGGCTCAGTTTGTAAGACTTAGCTTTTTTGATAAATTTAAGCCAGTCTTGGATGAGGCTGATGTGAAGAGAAATTTAAAAGATGCGCTAATAGCTAGCCTTATAAATATGCTTTATGAGCAAAAAAATGCAAATAATTCATCAAATTTAAGTGTTGATTTTATGGCGCAAACGCTTCAAGCAAAGCAAAAAAATTATAGCTTTGAGGCAAATGTGATCGGAGATGATTTTAACGCTAGTCTTAAAGACATGTTAAGCGTTTTAAAGGGCATTGAGAAATTTGGCTTTAATAAAGGCGATTTTGCCGATGTTAAAAAGGCGTTTGTGGCAAATGTAGAGGCTAAATTTAAACGCTCAAAAACTAAAAAATCAAGCGCTTATGCAAGCGAAATTTTAAATATGATCGAAAATGGAGGCTTTGTGCTAAGTGATGAAGATAGCAAAAACCTTAGCCTAAAGCTCTTAAACGAGATCACGCTTGAAGAGGTAAATGCTAGATTTAAGCAAATTTTAGCCATACCTGATGAGCGCGTGAGGGTCTTTAGTAAAGATGGCTTTAAACTTAGCAAAGATGCCTTTTTAAAGCTAAAAGATGAGGCTAGCCCTTACGATACAAATTTGGCTAGTCAGAGCCTAAATAAGAGCCTTGGCAATGAAAATTTAGAGCCAAAAGATATAGTCTCTAGCGAATTTGACCAAAAGCATGGCATCTACACTTATAAGCTGCCAAATGGCTCGCAAGTCATCTTTAAGCCACTAGCCACCAAAAAAGATAGCATCTTGTTTGCGGCCATTAGCAAGGGCGGTACTTCAGATCTTGCTGATCCTAAGCTTGGTGGCTTTGCGGTTGCGCTCACAAATGAAAGTGGCGTTGGTAAATTTAACAACTACGAGCTTTCAAAGGTGCTAAACGACAAGATAGTAAGCTACGAAAAGAGCATAGAGGCGCTTACGCAGGGCATTTACGGCTCTTCAAGCAGTGGCGATCTTGGCTCACTGCTAGCTGTTATAAATTTAGAGTTTAACTCCCCAAGAGCCGATGCAAACGTGCTTGAGAGGATAAAACAAAGAGCAAAAGATGAGCTAGCTAAAGAGCAAAATTTACCTGAATATAAATTTAGCACTGAATTTAGCAAATTTTTTTATGAAAACAACAAGCGTGTAGCGCCCATTGAGATGGCGCAGATCGATGCGCTAAAGCTAAATGAGCTAAAAGCTATCATCAAAGATAAATTTACAAACGCAGCCTCATACACCTTCGTAATCATCGGCGACACTGACGAGGAGAGGCTTTTGCCACTTGTTAAAAAGTATATCGCTACGCTGCCAAAGCTTGGCGAGGCTGAAAATTTTAAAGATGACGGCGTGCGAAGTATCAAGGGGCAGCACACGTTTAAAAGGGAGTATCAAAGCACAAAAAGAAGCGATGTGAGCGTGGATATCGTAAATTTAGATACAAAATATAGCTTCAAAGAGGTGGTCAAGCTAAGAGCGCTAAGTTCGGTCTTAAAAACGGCGCTTCGTGAAAAAATAAGAGAAGACAAAGGTCAAACATACGGCTTTAGCCTAAACGCTAGGCTCGCTCGCTATCCGTATGAGCACTCAAAGGCAGTGATAGGCTTTACTTGCGACCCTGCAAACACGGACAAGATCATCGCCGAGATAAAGGAGATAATAGCTAGCATCAAGCGTGATGGCGCGCTCTTGCCAAAACATTTGGAGGATTTTAAGGCGCAGAGTGAAATTTCTATAAAAAAAGATTACGAAAAGCCTGAGTTTTGGCAAAATCTCATCATCTCAAATAAAATTTTTAACACGCCACTTTACACGGCTGATGAGTATATAGATGCGGTCAAAGCGCTCACAAATGACGACATCAAAGAGGC
>CAUQCU010000140.1:0-3817 GCA_963516555.1 Campylobacter concisus
GATCTCAAATTTCTTGCCATTTAGCGTGTTTTTTAAAAGGATCAAAACAGCGTAATCAATGCTCTTTAGCTCGCTAAAGTCAAATTTAATATTGCCGTTAAGCTTTTGGATTTTTTTAAAAATGCTTTGTAAATTTTTTGCGTCTTTATAGCTAAACTCGCCTGCAAATTTTATGGTCGCAGTGCCGTTTGCTTCGGTAAAAACGATATCATTTCTCTTTTGCAAAAAGTTCCTTTGCCTTAAAATTTCTGGATTATATTATAAATTTTGTTAAAATAAAAAATCAAAAAATTAAGGGACTTAGATGAAATTTGAAGTTATAAAAAAAGATGGCAACGCAAGACGCGGCATTCTCACCACAGCCCACAGCGTGATACAAACGCCAGTTTTCATGCCAGTTGGCACGGTTGGCGCAGTTAAAAGCTTAGATGCCTTTGATATGAGTGAAATTTTAGACGCAAAGATCATTTTAGCAAACACCTATCATATGTATCTGCGCCCTGGCAGCAAGGTCGTGCGTGAGTTTGGCGGACTTCACGGCTTTTCTAAATTTGATCGCTCTTTTTTAACTGATAGCGGCGGATTTCAGGCGTTTTCGCTTAGGTCAAACACTAAAAACGACGATGGCGGGATAAAATTTAAAAGCCACATAGACGGTAGCACGCACTACTTCACGCCAAGATCCGTCCTTGACACACAGTATGACCTAGGCAGCGACATCATGATGATACTTGATGATCTAGTCGCCTTGCCTGCTGAGCCAAAAAGGATAGATCTAAGCATAAAACGGACGATAAAATGGGCAAAAGAGGCGATTGACTATCACAAATTTATGCAAAGCAAGGGCGTTGGCTTGCAGCAAAATATCTTTGGTATCGTTCAAGGCGGCACCGACTATGAGGCGCGTAAATTTTGCGCTGAAGCCTTAAATCAGATGCCATTTGACGGCCTTGCCATAGGAGGTCTTAGCGTTGGAGAGAGCAACGAGGTGATGTATGACACGGTTGAGGCGGTTATGCCGTTTATGGATGAGCTTAGACCTCGCTATCTAATGGGCGTTGGCACGCCTGAAGATCTTGTAGAAAACGTGGAGCGAGGCGTTGATATGTTTGACTGCGTGATGCCAACAAGAAATGCAAGAAACGGCACGCTTTTTACTAACTTTGGCAAGATAAATATAAAATCAGCTAAATTTATAAACGATCACGTGCCGATAGACCCAGCCTGCCAGTGCTACACCTGCAAGCGCTACTCCAGAGGCTATCTAAACCACCTTTTTAAGGCTAGAGAGCTCACATTTTTTAGACTAGCAAGCCTTCACAACCTGCACTACTATCTAAATTTAATGAAAGAGATGAGAGAGGCGATAGAGGTCGGTGAATTTGCTAAATTTAAGCGAAATTTCTACGCAAAAAGGGTAAATAATGAGTGCTAGTCTTAGTGGATATTTTTACGGCGAAGAATTTGACTATATAATCTTAAATTTTGGCGCAAATTCGCAGAAATTTCTCTTTAAAAATGGGCAAATTTTTAAAGAAGAGCTAAACTCGCCTTGTGATAAAAATGAGTTTTTAGAGACGATAAAAAAGTTGCTCGATCACTTTTTAAATAAAATCTTAGAGCACGAAAGTGAGCTTGAAAACTACGAGCAAATTTACACAGGCAGCGCAAAGGTGGTAAATTTCGCCAAAAAATATCACGTTTTAAGATATGAGATCAGGAAATTTGAGAGTAGAATTTCTAGAATTTATGAGGCTTTGCAAATTTGTGCGGCTGAGCAAAATGAGCTAAAAAAGGAGCTAAAAAACAGCATACATAAGTGCGGCGTGCTAAAGAGCATGATAAGCGAGTATTCGCTCAGGGTCGAGGACATCTATACATTTATACAAAGCGACAAAAACGACAAGATAAACAAAAATATCTACCTTTTAACGCTACTTTCGGCGTTATTTTTACCGCTAAATTTCATCACTGGCTTTTTTGGTATGAATACAAATGGCATGTTTTTAAGCTCATTTAAAGACGGCACATTGATAGTTTTTGCCTTTGTAGCGATGCTTTGTGTGCTATTTTTTATATTTTATTACAGATCAAACAAAGATATTAGTTAAATTTATGCGAGGCTTGGCAAGTTGATCCAACCTGCCAAGTAAATTTGAAGTTATTTTTTCTTAATGATAATCTTCTCGCCATCGCTATCAATGGTGATCTCATCGCCACTTTCAAGCTCATCTTTCAAGATCATATCAGCGATCTTATCTTCAACTAGCTCATAAAGCGCTCTTCTAAGAGGTCTTGCGCCATAAACTATGTCAAAGCCAGCTTTTGCGATAAATTTCTTAGCTTCTTCGCTTAAAACTGCCTTGATACCGCGGTTGTGAAGAGTTTTTTCAAGCTCTTTAAACATGATCTCAACGATAGATATCAAACCTTGCTCGTTTAGAGGATTAAAGATGATAGTATCATCAAGCCTATTTAAAAACTCAGGCTTAAAGTAGTTTTTAAGCTCGTTTTTAACAGCCACATCACGGTCTTCACCATTTAGCTCCATTATGAAATTTGAAGCGATGTTTGAAGTTAAAATGATGATCGTGTTTTTAAAATCAACCGTTACGCCCTTATTATCAGTCGCGCGCCCATCATCTAAAATGCCCAAAAGTATGTTAAATACATCCTTGTGAGCTTTTTCAACCTCGTCAAAAAGTATGACTGAGTAAGGTCTTCTGCGAACCGCCTCTGTTAGCTGACCGCCCTCATCGTATCCTACATATCCTGGAGGCGCACCAAGAAGCCTGCTCACGCTATGTTTTTCCATATATTCGCTCATATCAAAGCGGATAAGCGCCTTCTCATCGTCAAACAAGAACTTAGCCAAAGCCTTAGCTGACTGAGTTTTACCAACGCCTGTTGGTCCAAGAAATAAAAACGAACCAATCGGCCTTTGACCCTCATTTAGTCCAGCTTTGTTTCTCTTAACAGCACGTGCAAGTGCGTGTAGTGCGTCATCTTGACCAACAACGCTCTCTCTTAGATGCTCTTCGATGCGCAGATATTTCTCTTTTTCGCTTGTTAGCATCTTTTTAACTGAAATTCCAGTCCATTTGCTCAAAATTTCAGCTACAAGCTCTTCATCGACTTGATTTTTAAGAAGCACACCCTCTTTTTTCATGTGTTCCCATTTTTCTTCGAGCTCGTGTTTGTGCTTTTTAGCGTCTGCTATTTTGCCGTATTCTATCTCGGCAGCCTTTTGAAGATCGCCATTTCTTTTTGCTATCTCAGCTTGTGATTTTAAGCTATCGATCTCTTTTGTCGCTTTTGAAATTCCGCCAAAAACGGCCTTTTCGTTTTCAAATTTAGTATCAAGTGCTAGCTTTTTCTCATTTAGATCAGCTATCTCTTTTTCGATCTCGCCAAGTCTTTCTTTGTTTTTATCCGCATCCTCCATCTTTAGAGCTTCTTTTTCTACTTGAAGCGTTACGACCTCGCGTTTTATCTTTGAAAGCTCGTATGGTTCGCTCTCTATTTGCATCTTAAGCTCAGCTGCTGCCTCGTCGATAAGATCTATTGCTTTATCCGGCAAGAAGCGGTTTGCGATGTAGCGGTCGCTTAGCCTTGCTGCGGCAACTAGCGCGCTATCAGTTATCGTGATGCCGTGATGAACTTCTAGGCGCTCTTTTATACCACGTAAAATTTGAAGTGCCTCATTTACGCTTGGCTCTTTGACATCTATTGGCTGGAAGCGTCTTTGAAGCGCTGCATCTTTTTCAAAGTATTTTCTATACTCTTTTAATGTTGTCGCACCAACAGCGTGAAGCTC
>CAUQCU010000141.1:0-3703 GCA_963516555.1 Campylobacter concisus
AAAAAGCTGGTGTGATCGCTGCGGTTAGCTATGCTGACGTCATTTTTACGCTTATTATTGGTTATTTTATGGGTGATGCGTTGCCAAATCACTTGGCACTTTTAGGCATCTTGCTAGTAGTGGTGAGTGGAATTTTAGTTGTTAAAGAAAAATAAAGGAGAAAATATGATATTAATCGCTGGACCTTGCGTGATAGAGAGCAAGGAGCTTGTTTTTGAAGTGGCAAAAAGGCTAGTTAAATTTAATGAAAATCCAAAGCTTGATTTTTACTTTAAGTCGAGCTTTGATAAGGCAAATCGCACGAGCATTAGCTCATTTCGTGGCCCTGGGCTTGAAAAAGGCTGCGAAATTTTGGCTGATGTGAAAAAAGAATTTGGTTTTAAAATTTTAACCGATATCCACGAGAGCTATCAAGCGCAGCCAGTTGGAGAAGTGGCTGATGTGCTGCAGATCCCTGCATTTTTGTGCCGCCAAACTGACCTGCTTGTAGCGGCTGCAAAGACAAAAGCAGTCGTAAACATCAAAAAAGGGCAGTTTTTGGCAGCGTCTGCTATGAAACACTCTGTTAAAAAGGTGCTTGAGACAAGAGGTGTGAGCGGCGACGGATACGATGTCGCAAAGGCAAATGGCGTCTGGCTAACGGAGCGTGGAAGCACCTTTGGATATGGAAATTTAGTCGTTGATATGAGAAATTTGGTGATGATGAGAGAATTTGCGCCAGTCATCTTTGACGCTACCCACAGCGTGCAGATGCCAAGCGCACTTGGCGAAAAAAGCGGTGGCGATGCTAGGTTTGTGCCGTATCTTGCAAGGGCGGCAGCTAGCGTTGGGGTGGATGGATTTTTCTATGAGACGCACATAAATCCTTGCGAAGCGCTATGTGATGGGCCAAATATGCTAAATTTAGACGAGCTTGAAAAAGTCGTAAATGACACGCTAAAGATAGAGGAAATTTTAAATTTTTAAACTAAGGAGAGAGATGAAAAGGATTTTAGCGCTACTTTTAGGAGTGTTATTTTTAGTAGGTTGTGGCTCATCTCAGCCAAAGGTGCCGCTTGCTGGCAAGTATAAATTTGAGGGCATTAGCTACACTCATGTGCAGCGCCACGAGCCGACAAAATTTTTATACCAAAGCCCAAAAATGATCGAAAAAAAATATAATAAGCAAATCACAGAGGCGCTTACAAAAGAAAATTTGCTTGATCAAAATTCAAGCGACGAGCTAAAGATAAAGATCACTCACCGCAGGGAATTTATAGGCGAAGCAACCTTTGCTAAGAGCGATAGGATGGGCAACATCTACATTACTTACGAGGTAGAAGTCATTAGAAGTGGCGAAGTTTTGAGGCATTATGGCTCTAGCGAGCTAAGGTTTGACCCTGGATTTTTTGGAAATTTAAAGGGGATAGTTGGACAAAATAACGATGATAGTCTTGAAAATAAGGCGATTAGCGCAAATGTAAAAGAGATCGTTGATACCATAAAAGGCATGAAGTAAATTTATGTCAAATAGAGGCTTTTTGTGGATATTGCTTGGCGCGGTGGCTGAGTGCGGCTGGGCGTATGGGCTAAAGCACGCTTCAAATTTAGGCGAGTTTTTGCTCACGACATTGCTAGTAAGCATAAGTTTTGTCTCGTTTATGAAGGCTTTAAAGTATCTGCCTGTAAGCATCTCTTATGCCGTATTTGTGGGCTTTGGGACGGCTTTTATTGTCATAGCTGAGATCGTTAGCGACTACGTAGTAAGTGGGATCATGCCAAATTTCATTAGGCTATTTTTCATAGCGACGCTCATTTTAGGCGTGCTTGGGCTAAAAGGCATAAAAGAATGATCCACTTTTTAGCGCTTTTACTAGCTGGATGTTGCGAGGTCTCTGGTGTCTTTTTTATCACGAAATTTTCAAAAAGCACAGGCGTAAAAAAATGGGCAAATTTCATCCTTTTACTTGGAAATTTTGCCCTTTCTCTAACGCTACTTAGCTATGCGATGCAAACTATCGCTATGTCGGTAGCGTATGCGATCTGGACGGGCATCGGAGCGATCGGAGCAGTCGTAGTTGGCGTAGTTTTTGAAGGTGAAAAGATAAATTTTAAAAAAGCCTTGTTTTTAGCGCTCATCATCTTTAGCGTCATCATGCTAAAGATAGTTTGATGATTAAACAAGCTTTTGCTAAACTTGCATAAAAAAAGGAGAAAAGATGAAAATAATCGAAGGAAATTTAGCTTTAAAAGGCGATGAGAAGATAGCGATCATAAACGCAAGGTTTAACCACATCATCACAGACCGCTTGGTAGAGGGCGCAAAAGACGCATTTTTACGTCATGGCGGCGACGAGAAAAATTTAACTTTAGTGCTAGTCCCTGGGGCATTTGAGATACCTATGGCGCTTGAAAAGGTGCTTGCAAGCGGTAAATTTGACGCGGTTTGCTGCGTGGGAGCGGTGATAAGAGGCGCAACGCCGCACTTTGACTACGTAAGCGCAGAGACCACCAAAGGCATCGCAAACGTGACGCTAAAACACGCAAAGCCAGTCACATTTGGCGTGCTAACGGTAGATAACATCGAACAAGCGATCGAGCGAGCTGGCAGCAAGGCTGGAAACAAGGGCTTTGAAGCGATGACGGGCGTCATAGAAATGCTAAATTTATACAAAAAGCTAGGAGAGTAAAATGGCCACACGTCATCAGGTCAGACAAGCGATCGTTTCACTGCTTTACTCAAACGAGATAAACCCCGTAACTGCTGAGTTTGAAGAGGAATTCTTAGAAGAGAAAAAGATAAGAAATGAGCGTAAAAACGAGGCGCAGCAGACCTTTAAAGCGGTGCTTGCCAACAAAGAAAAGCTAGATGAAATTTTAAAGCCGCACCTAAAAGACGGCGACTTTAGCAAGGTTGGCGCAACAGAGCTTGCTATCCTTAGACTTGGGCTTTACGAGATGAAATTTAGCCAGACTGATAAAGCTGTCATCATAAACGAGGCGATCGAGCTTGCAAAAGAGCTTGGAAGCGACCAGGCGCCAAAATTTATAAACGGCGTGCTAGATAAGATAAAGGGCGATCTATGAAGCTCTGCGTCGCTCTTGATATGGCGAGCAAGGATGAAAATTTAGCCCTTGTGCGTGAGCTAAAAGGGCTTGATCTTTGGTTAAAAGTTGGGCTTAGAAGCTACCTTAGAGACGGAGCTAAATTTATAGAGGAGCTAAAAGGGGCAGGGGAGTTTAAAATCTTTCTTGATCTAAAACTCTATGACATCCCAAACACGATGGCAGACGCGGCTGAGGTCGTCTCAAAGATAGGCGTGGATATGATAAACGTGCACGCAAGTGCTGGCGTACGTGCAATGAAAACTGTAATGGAGCGTCTTAATGCGCTGCAAAATCGCCCTTTAGTGCTTGCTGTATCAGCACTTACTAGCTTTAGCGAGAGCGAATTTGAAGCGGTTTATAACGATACGCTATCTCGCTCGGTTAGGAAATTTAGCCAGATGAGCTTTGAAGCGGGGCTTGACGGCATGGTCTGCTCGGTCTTTGAAAGCAAGCTCATAAAAGAGGTGACAAATCAAAATTTCATCACGCTTTGCCCTGGAGTTAGGCCTTTTGGCGAGAGTGCGGGCGATCAAAAGAGGGTTGCAAATTTGGTTAGTGCAAAGCAAGAGGGCAGCGACTTTATCGTCGTTGGCAGGCCGATTTATGAAAACGCAAA
>CAUQCU010000142.1:0-3662 GCA_963516555.1 Campylobacter concisus
CAAAACGCAGGCACTTATGAAGTCTATAACGAGTACGCAAGGGCGGTCAAAGAAGAGGGCAACTTAAGAGCAAAAGAGCTCATAGCTAAGTATTTTGAGCCGTGCGACTTTGTCTGGAGAGGCCTTGGCGAGATAGCGCAAAGTGGTATGAAGCTAAAAGATGAGTTTGCCTACCTTGACGCTAGAGTGCAGTTTGACTGCAGTGTAGAGAGCGCTGGCGAGAGCAAGGCTTGCATTTGCGGGCAAATTTTAAGAGGGCTAGCAAAGCCAACTGACTGCAAGGTCTTTGGCAAGGTTTGTAACCCACAAAATCCGCTAGGATCGTGCATGGTCTCAAGTGAGGGCGCTTGTGCGGCATATTTTAAATACGCAAGAGTTGGTTAAGGAATTTAATGAAAAAGATAATGCTAAGCCACGGCGGCGGCGGCGAGGAGATGAACTCGCTTATAAACGAGACGATATTTAAAATTTTTGATAATGAAATTTTAAGGCAGAGCAACGACTCAGCGATATTAAATTTAGGCGGCAAGATCGCATTTAGCTCCGATAGCTTTGTGGTAACTCCCATTTTTTTTAATGGCGGCGACATCGGCAAGATCGCAGCTTGCGGCACGATAAACGACCTAGCTATGGTTGGAGCAAGCGCAAAATACCTAAGCTGCTCGCTCATCATCGAAGAGGGGCTTAGCATAGAAGAGCTTGAAAAAGTGCTTGGCTCACTTGCAAAAATTTGCAAAGAGAGCGGCGTGAGCGTAGTTTGTGGCGATACAAAGGTCGTCCCAAAGGGCAAATGCGATAAAATTTTCATAAACACAGCAGGCATTGGCGAGATAGTTTGCGAGGGCGTGGAGCTTAAAAATTTAAAAGCAGGGGCAAAAATTTTAATCTCTGGAGATGTTGGCAGACACGGCGGTGTGGTGCTAGCAGCAAGAGAGGAATTTGAGCTTGGGCTTGATCTAAAAAGTGACTGCAAGAGCCTAAAAGAGGTTGCTTTAAAGCTATTTAACGCTGGTATAAAGCCACAAACCATGCGCGATGCGACTAGAGGCGGACTAAGTGCCGTGCTAAATGAGTGGGCTAAATTTAGTAAATTTGACATCTTGGTCTTTGAAGAAAATATCAAGGTCGCAGACGAAGTGATGGGCGTTTGTGAGCTATTTGGATTTGAGCCTTATGAGCTTGCAAATGAGGGCACTTTTGTGATGGCTGTCGATGAGAGCCAGGCTGAAGAGGCACTTAAAATTTTAAGAGAATTTGATCAAAATGCGATGATAATAGGCGAGGTTTTGCAGGCCACAAATGAGCGTGTCATCATTGAAAACGCCTATAAATCAAGAAGATTTCTCGAGCCGCCAAAGGGCGAGCTACTGCCAAGGATCTGCTAATGCACGAGCTTAGTATCGTTCAAAATTTAGTTAGCCTTTGCGAGAAAAATGCCGCCAAAGAAAATGCCAAAGAGATAAGCAAGATCGAGATAAAAGTTGGCCGTTTAAGCGGCGTCGAGCCTCATTATTTAGAGAGTGCCTTTGATGTTTATAAGGCTGGCACGATCTGCGAAAACGCCGAGCTTGTGATAAATCTGCAAGGCATTGTTGTAGAGTGTTTGGATTGTGGATTTGGCGGGGAGCTTAGCGAAAATGACTTCACCTGCCCAAAGTGCAAAAGTCAAAATTTAAAGGTGACTGACGGCGAAGATATGTATCTGATGCGCCTTGAGATGAAGTAAAATTTTACGCATTATAATACGTAAAATTTTATGAATTTATTGATTTTTTATGGATAGTGTTAAATTTTTCTCAATCAAACGCCTAAAGAGCTATAAAAACGAGCAAGAGCATAAAAAGAACTTTTTGCTAGTACAGGCATTAGCTCCAAAACTTGGTATTTTGGAAATAACTACGAGAAATTTAGCTTTTAAGGTCTTGGTGGATAATGACAACAAGGTAGATATTTTAAGCTCTTTTAATAGCTACTTTGAGCTAGATGATCTCTTTGTCTCAAAGCAAACTTTTGGATTTTGGGCAAAAAACATCGATGAAGCCAAAATCCACAATGATATCGTCAATCTTGATAAGTTTGATTTTAAAAAGTATTCTAAATTTAACCGCAAAAATAAACTTTTAAACTATCAAAAAGTAAAGATTTTATATGACCTTGCTGTTAAAATTCGAAACCGAGCATTTCATTTTGAAAATCTTTATAAGCTAAATGACGATCAAACGCCGAGAATTTCAACTCGTGTTGGTAAAACTTTAGTAGGCATTGATCCGCAAATGTTAGAATATTTTATTAATGATGCGTTGTTTTGTTTTGATGAGGATCTGGCAAGATATTTAGAATGAGTGGCGGATAATAAGCTCCGCCGTGAACTTCGCCGCAATTATACTAAACAATAATTATTTTACGCTTAATGTTTTTTACTCAAATATTAAAAACGGAGCTTGCAGGACGTTTCTTATGATCTTTAGTGGTGAGAGCAGGGCGTCTTGTAAGATCTGCGTCGAGTACTCGGGCTTTTCAGTCGTGCCGCGTATGGCGATGACGGTTGAGAGTGAGCGGTCTTTGCCAAGGATGATTTGGTTGATAAGTGGGATCTTGTCGATGATGCCGCTTGCGTCTTTTAGTATCTTTAACTCAAGGTCGATATTTATCTTTTTGCTATTTAGATCGATCGTGCCGCGTCCGCCGATATCTGCGCTCGTGCCTATCATCTCAATCGCTAAAAACTCGATAACGTCACCCTTTCTAGTTAGTAAAATTTTGCCGTTTTTAACAGTAAAACCCTTGTCGTTAAAGTCAGGCGTTTTAAAGCTAAGAAGCGACGGCACCGAGTTTAGAAAGCTTAGCAGTTTTTGATAAAAGATGTAGTCTTTTAGATAGGTGCCAAAAAATCTCACCTCAGCCTTGAAATTTTTTGAGCTCTCTCCAAGCATTTTTAGGCGAAATTTACCGCCCTCAAAGCTCTTGATACTAAAAAGATCGTTGATAAATTCGCCACTTATATCAGTTGCGTCTAAATTTATGCTTTTTTCGTCGCTAAAATATCCAACTCTGCCTTGCTTTGCCAGTCCATTTAGCGAGGTGCTTTTGCCCTTTTTCTCGGCACTAAAGCTAGTAAATGGCAGTGTTTTGTTTAGATCTTGCAAAATAATATCGCCATTTTTTGCAAATAGCTCAAGTGGTGTGCTTTGCTCTTTTGTGTTGTTGTCATCAAGGACAAGTAAATTTAGGTCGTTGCTCTTAGCCTCTATGCCCTTTTCAGCGATGTTTAAAGAGAGTTTTTTGCTTGCACTTTGCACTTTTACGCCAGCTTTTGAGACTGCGATCAAAAAGTCATCGCTCTCATATTTTGAGCCATTTTTATCCAAAAATGGCATGTCAAATTTAAGTCCTTTTGCTAAAATTTCAAGATTAGTAAAGTCCTTGCTTTTTATGCTCACATCTTCAAAGCCGAGCACGCCATTTTGCTTTAAAAGTGGGGAGTTTTGCATGATAAATTCGCTATTTTTCGTAGCTATCACGCTCTCGTCGCCAAAGCTTAAATTTAGTCCAAAAGGCTCAATGCTAAGCGTTGTCTCACTTGGCTTGCTAAAGTCAAGAAGTGCGGTAAATGGCTCATTTTTAAAGGCTAAAATTTCATCATTTTTCTCTTTTAGATCAAA
>CAUQCU010000143.1:0-3574 GCA_963516555.1 Campylobacter concisus
GCGGCATCTCGCTGATAAATTTAAACGATCTTGCAAATTTCACCCTGCGACAGGCTACCTGCCTAGTCTTGGGATGAAATTTGCTGCGAAACATTTAAATTTACCTAGCGATATATCCGCTTGTTGGTTTGTTTAAATTTCGAAACGCAAATTTAAACATCTGGAGTTGCGTGATACTGCCGCTATTAAATTTGGTTTAAAATTTGAATTGCAAAATTTTAAAGGAGAAATGATGATTTTAAAAGGTAAAAAAGGTCTTATCGTCGGTGTTGCCAACGCCAAGTCAATAGCTTACGGTATCGCAAAAGCTTGTCACGATCAAGGTGCGCAGATGGCATTTACATACCTAAATGACGCTCTTAAAAAGCGCGTTGAGCCGATCGCTGAGGAGTTTGGTAGCAGATTTGTCTACGAGCTTGACGTAAATAACCAAGCACATTTAGATGGGCTTGCTAGCCAAATCAAAAAAGACCTTGGCGAGATCGATTTTGTCGTGCATGCAGTGGCTTACGCGCCAAAAGAGGCGCTTGAGGGCGAGTTTGTAAACACCACAAAAGAGGCATTTGATATAGCGATGGGCACTAGTGTCTACTCGCTACTAAGCCTTACTCGCGCGGTCTTGCCGGTGCTAAAAGAGGGCGGCTCGGTGCTAACTCTTACATACCTTGGCGGACCAAAATTTGTGCCACACTACAACGTAATGGGCGTTGCAAAAGCAGCACTTGAGAGCTCAGTTCGCTACCTAGCGCACGACCTTGGCGCTAAAAATATCCGTGTAAACGCCATTAGTGCAGGCCCTATCAAAACGCTTGCGGCAAGCGGCATAGGCGACTTTAGGATGATCTTGCGCTACAACGAAGTAAACAGCCCGCTAAAACGCAACGTCACCACCGAAGACGTCGGCAACAGCGCGATGTACCTGCTTAGCGACCTAGCTAGCGGCGTGACAGGCGAAGTTCACTACGTAGACTGCGGCTACAACATCATGGGCATGGGCGACGTGGCTACCGACTCCGAGGGTAACACGATCCTAGCTTGGGACGCAAAATAACCTATCTATTTAAATTTGGCGGGGCGACTCGCCAAATTCTTCTTTTAAATTTCACCAAATTTATCGCAAGGACAGAAAAATGAGAGCTTTAGATGAGCTTATAGACACAAATGAGCCAGGATGGGCGCTTATCGAAGAGTGGCTAAAAGAGGCTAAAAATGACTATGAAATTTTGCCTCGCGATGAGAGCAGGGCACAAAGTGAGCTTTTGGGGCTTCAGGTAACTACTCGCTCGCCGATGGGAGCGCTTGTTTATGAGTGCGGCGGCATAGTGATAGATGGCGGTTGGCTGCGTCTTCTTGGCTCAGGGTGCGAGCAGATGAAGCGCGGAATTTACAGCTTTAATCTTGGCAAAAGCTTTAGCGAAGCAGAGCAGATGCCTAGCTATTTGCTCGTGGCGGACGATGTTTTGGGCGGATTTTTCGCGGTAAACGGCGGCGCATTTGACGGCAAAGCGGGCAACGTCTTTTACTATGCGCCAGATAGCGGCAAATGGGAAGATACGCAGCTTGGCTACTCGCAGTTTTTATACTGGGCGTTATGCGGCGATATATCTAAATTTTACGAGCTTTACCGCTGGAATGGCTGGCGCGATGATGTGAGAAATTTTAGCCTTGATAAGGTTATGTTTGCGCTACCACCACTTCTTTGGCAAGACGCCGACGTAAGGGCAAGGCTAAAAGATATGAAAAAGGATGGCATTAATATTGATGAGTATTTTGTTTCTTTGTTTAAGGGGGATAAATAGATAAATTTTAGTAGTTTTGACAAATTTTAAAATTCCATTCACTCACAAGAATTGACTACTAAAATTTGGCTTCGCTTACCGCTTAACTCAAATTTTAGAGCCGAAATTACTAGTTCATGAAATTTTTAAAATTTACTCGAAATTTATCTGATAATAAAACGCATGCGGTGCGCTAGCACTGGGGCATGCTACCTCTAACGTCGTCGGGGCTTTACTTCGACTTTGTCTCGTAACTGCAAAGCAGACAGGGGATTCAAAAAAAAAGGGAGGGGATAATGGGACGGCTTCGTAATTCAAGTCCCCTTGTCTTCCTTTTGAAGAAAAGCTTTTAAATTTAAAGTCCATTTTTCAAAAAAGAGAAACACGCTATTTTGCAAATTTTAAAATTCCATTCACCCCTAAGAATTGACTGCTAAAATTACTCGTTCATAAATTTTAAAATTTGCTTAACACTCATTTGATTTGACAAAACAAATTTGCAATTTTTAAAATTTACTAAACACTTTTAAGATCATAAAACGCAAATCTTTATAAATCCAAGAATTTAAACAAATATCCTAAAATAACAAAAAATTTAAAGGAATTTTCATGCAAAACAAGCTTTTTACGCCGCTTAAGATAGGCGGCATCGAGATCAAAAACCGCATTATCATGGCTCCGATGTGTATGTATGAGGTCAAAAAAGAGGATGGTCGTCCAAGATGCTTTCACAAGCTCCACTACGCTACAAGGGCGATCGGCGGCGTTGGTATGATCATCGTTGAGGCGACAGCTGTTGAGGCGCGCGGCAGGATCACTAAAAAAGACCTTGGGCTTTGGAATGACGAGCAGATCGAGGCTCACGCGGAGCTTGTAAAGGGCTGCGCTAAATACGGCGCCAAAATGGCCGTCCAGCTAGCTCACGCTGGCAGAAAGGGCACGTGTGAAGGCATCATCGCTCCAAGCATGGTTAAATTTAGTGATGAATACGCCACGCCAAAGGAGATGAGCGCAGGGGATATCGCAAGCATTAAGCAAAGCTTTGTGGATGCGGCCATTAGGGCAAAGAGCGCAGGATACGAGGCTGTGGAGATACACGCAGCGCATGGATATTTGATAAATCAATTTTTATGTGCTGGCACAAATAAGCGAAGTGACGCATACGGCGGCACTTTTGAAAACCGTATAAGGCTGCTGCTTGAAATTTTAAGAGAGATCAAGGCTGGCGCTAATATCACTGTTGGTGTTAGGATAAGTGCAAGTAGCTGGCTTAAGGGCGACTGGGACGTAGAGGAGAGCGTAAAGCTAGCGCGTGAGCTAGAGAAAAATGGAGCTGACTTCATCCACGTCTCAGCTGGCGGTGTCTATGCAAAAGTTGATAACGCGCCAAAATTTACCCCTCTTTATCAGGCTGGCTACGCAAAAGCGGTGAAAAATGCAGTTAATATCCCAGTTATCGCAGTCGGTCTCATCACAAAGGCAAGCGAGTGCGAGGCATTGCTGCTTGGCGATGTTTGCGACGGCGTGGCGCTTGGCAGGGAGCTACTACGCAACCCATATTTTGCTTTTGGCGCCATGAAAGAATTTGGCGAAAATGACAAAATAGAAAACGCCTATAAAAGGGCATACTAAATTTTCATGGCAAGGTGAGAGCCTTGCCAAATTTCACTTTTACACAGCCTATTTTTCACACCTCGCTTTTTGCTGTTTGATTTAAATTTAATATAGTATCATTTGTGCGACTAAACTTTCAGGGGAGAAAATGAGGCAAAAGCACTTTGAAGTGGCAATTGTTG
>CAUQCU010000144.1:0-3533 GCA_963516555.1 Campylobacter concisus
ACGTGCTTTACTTCATCTTATTTATCTCGCTTGTTATCTGGATAAGAAAGATAAACAAGGCTTTTGCGCCAAAAGTTGAAAATTTAGAGACAAAAAAAGAGGCTCTTTAATGTAGGGGCTTTATCAGCCCTTTTTGTTTATAAGATCAATGAGCCTAACGTCCTCGCTTCTTACGATTAGGCTCTTTGGCAAGTTAAATTTAGCTATCACTTCGCACTCTTTTTCTCTCATCTGCCCATCATCTTTTTCGTGATCGAAGCCCAAGATATGCAGCAAGCCATGTGTGAAAAGTAGCGCAGTTTCGGCATCTTCACTGTGATTTAGCTCGGCTGCTTTTTCTTTTACCATATCTTTGTTTATGACTATTGAACCAAGTGGGGCGTGGACGATGAGCTCAAGGGGAAAGCTTAAGACGTCGGTGGTTTTGTCTATACCACGCTCAGATCTGTTTAGCTCTCTCATCTCATCTTTATTGATAAAAACTAACTCAACTTCACCAGGCGTTAGATGTGAGCAAATTTGATCTAAAATTTCAGGATAACTCTCTTCGCAAAGTATCATTTTTGGCTTGTCCTTAGTAAATTTTTGTATAATTTTAGCAAATTTAAAGGGCAAAATATGAAAAAAGCAGTTTGTATAATGAGTGGCGGCATGGATAGCACGCTTTGCGCTGTGATGGCAAAAAGGGCTGGATATGATGTAGTCGCACTTCATTTTGACTATGGCCAAAGGACGATGAGGCGAGAAAAGCGCGCGTTTGATGAGATATGTGAGCGACTGGGCGTGGTTAAAAAGATAAATTTAGATGTTAGCTTCATCGCTCAAATAGGTGGAAATTCACTAACAGATAAGAGCCTGCAGATAAGAAAAGATGGTGTTAGTAAGGACGTGCCAAACACCTACGTGCCGTTTAGAAATGGCGTATTTATCTCCATCGCTGCTGCGCTTGCCGAAAAAGAGGGGGCGCAGGCGATCTACATAGGCGTGGTCGAGGAGGATAGCTCTGGGTATCCTGACTGCAAAGAGAGCTTTATAAAAATCATAAATGAGGCGATAAATTTAGGCACTTCGGCTGATTTTTCTTGTGAGATTTTTACGCCGCTTGTAAATTTAAGCAAGGCTGATATAGTGGCAAAGTCGCTTGAGCTTGGCTCGCCAGTAGAGCTAACATGGAGCTGCTACGAGAGCGAGGACGAGGCGTGCGGGCTTTGTGATAGCTGCAGGCTAAGACTAAATGGCTTTAAAAAAGCAAACGCCGTTGATAAAATCCCTTATAAAAAGTGAAATTTGCCTTGAAATTTAAAAGCTAGCCACTATAAATTTAGCAGCTAGCCTAAAATTTACTCCAAATTTAGCTCGCTTATCTGTTTTGCAAGCTTCTCTTTATACTCAGCCAAAGAGCTTTTGATGATACTTGCATAATCATTTTGGTTTATTAAGAGATACTCCTCTTTGCGTTTTACGACTGTGCTTAGCTCTTTGTTATTTACGCTTAAAATGGTGCTTATATCAGCGTTTAGACCAACTTTTACCGCACCAAGCGTCATATAAGTCCAAAGTTTTTCTATCCTTGCATTGACGCTTATCGTATCCTTATCTATCTCATTTTCATTTTTTATGACCTGGTAGCCGTTGCTTCTAAAGGCGTCTTCTATGCGCGCCCTTACTATGCTAGTTGTTCTTTGTTTATTTTCTAAAATGACGTTCCAAAGCCCTTTGCCGTAGCTATTTCTCGTCCTGCCGATGTATTTTTGCTTCTCTTTTGCGCTAACTTCATTTACATTGTGCTTGTATAAAGATGGGGTGCTGGCTTGTTTTGGGTCGTTTTCAAAGGCTCTCACATCTTTGACGCTTTCGATGTAAATTTTTGTCTTTTTGCTAATATTTGAAGGTGCTTGCTCGTCTGGCAAGGTCACAAATACCCCCTTTGGAGCGCAGCCACAAAGAGCAAAAGCGGCAAATATCGCTAGTAGTAAATTTTTCATTTTCATCCTTTTAAATAAATTTCAAATGTAAATCGTTTTTTTGTAAATTTTATTAACGCATTGCGCTAAATTTCAAATTTATATTTTGATATCCATAATCATAAAATCTTAAATTTAACAACTAAAATTTAAATTTAACTTTCCTTGACTGCTATCAACCAAAATGGCTAGCCACCTAGGATAAAATCCGCTTAAATTTTTAAATTCACAAGGAGAAAAGATGAAAGATATGAAGATGTTTTGCCATCAGTGCGAGATGAGCGCTGAGGATGGATGCGGTGCAAAGGGCCAGCCTATGGGCACCTGTGGCAAGAGCGACACGCTAGCGCTTTTGCAAGATACGATGGTTTTTGGCTTAAAAGGCCTTAGCGCATACCGCCATCACGCACACGAGCTTGGCGCTGATACTAGCAACGTTGATCGCGTTATGGCTGATACGCTTTATTTTACGCTTACAAACTCAAATTTTAACTTCGACGAGCACATCAAGCAGCTTCTTGAAGTAGGCGGTGCTGGCGTTGAGGTGATGAACCTGCTAAGCGAGGCTCACACGGCTAAATTTGGCATCCCAACACCAGTTAGAGTGAGCCAAAACAAGGTCGAGGGCAAGGCGATCTTAGTAAGCGGCCACAACTTGCACGCTCTAAAAGCGCTACTTGAGGCGACAAAAGATAAAGGCATCAACATCTACACTCACTCAGAGATGCTCCCAGCTCACGGATACCCAGAACTACGCAAGTATAGCCACCTAAAAGGTAACGTCGGCAAGGCGTGGTTTGACCAAACTAAGCTATTTAACGAATTTAAAGGCGCGATACTAATGACAACAAACTGCATCGTGCCACTACGCTCAAACTGCACATACGCTGACAGGCTATTTGGCTACTCGATCGCAGGCACAAACGGCGTAAAACACATCGAAAACGACGACTTCACGCCACTTATCGAGTGCGCTTTAGCTTGCGGCGACGTTAGCGGCTTTGATAGCGACGAGAGCCTAGTAACTGGAGGCCACTACAAGACTATTCTAACTTTAGCCCCACAAATTTTAGACGCGATAAACACTGGCAAGATACGCAGATTTTTCGTGATCGCTGGCTGTGACGCGCCTGGCAAGGGACGTGAGTACTATAGAGAGCTAGCTGCTAGCCTTCCAAAAGACTGCGTCATACTTACTTCAAGCTGTGGTAAATTTAGATTTAACGATATCGACTTTGGCAACGTCCCAGGCACCGAGCTACCACGCTACATCGACCTTGGTCAGTGCAACGACAGCAACGGCGCAGTTAAGATCGCTTTAGCACTAAGCGAGGCAACAGGTATCGCAGTAAATGACCTACCAGTTTCTATCGTGCTAATGTGGATGGAGCAAAAAGCGGTCATCATCTTGCTAGCGCTATTTAGCCTTGGTATCAAAAACATCAACGTAGGACCTAGCTTGCCTAAATTTTTCAATGAAGAGATCATAAATTTCTTAGTGGATAAATTTAACGTTAGACCAATTAGCGGCGACGCGCAAGCTGATCTAAAATACTTCTTAGGTGAGTA
>CAUQCU010000145.1:0-3355 GCA_963516555.1 Campylobacter concisus
ATGAGAAATTTGGCTAGCTCAGCCACGCAGCTCATCATCGCGCACATCTTAGAGCATACAAAAAGCCTTCGTGTGGGCTCTGGCGGCGTGATGCTGCCAAACCACAGCCCCTACTCCATCGCCGAGCAGTACACCACTCTTGAGACGCTATTTCCAAACCGCGTCGATCTTGGGCTAGGCAGAGCTCCAGGGACTGACCAAGAGACAGCTGCAGTGCTTAGACGCGGTGCCAGAGAGATAGAATTTGATATGCAAATAAACGAATTAATGGACTATTTTAACGCCAAAAGAGCCGTAAAAGCCTATCCAAAAGTTCAAAATTTTCCACCTATTTACATACTTGGATCAAGCATATATAGCGCATACGTGGCGGCTGAGTTTGGTCTGTCTTACGCCTTTGCGTCGCACTTTGCACCACGTGCGCTAGAAAAAGCAGTAGAAATTTATCGTCAAAATTTCAAACCATCGCCCTTTTTAAAAGCGCCCTATGTCATCGCAGGAGCAAATGTGATAATAGCCCAAAATGACGAGCTAGCAAAGAGTTTAGCCACTACGCAAACGCAGTTTTTCTTAAACGTAGTAACTGGCGAAAAAGAGTATTTGCAGGCGCCAAAAAAGGACAACGACGAGGTCTTTGCTATGAGCGGCAAAGCAGGTGCCAAGGCTCCACATTTTGGGCCGATCGACTTTAGGCAAATAGAGCTAAAAAATAGAGAAAGAAGCGTCACGGAAGAGATGATGGCGTGCTCTTTTATAGGCTCAAAGCAAAGCGTTAAAGAGCAAATTTTAGAGTTTCAAAACAGACTTGAAGTCGATGAGATCATGGCTCAAAGCTTCATTTTTGACGAGGATGCACAGCTTGACTCTTTTAGGGCGTTAAAAGAGATCGCGGACGAAATTTAATCCTCTCTAACCCTTAAAAATATGGGAAATCTTGGCTTGCCATTAGAGGTTAAATTTTGAAATTTATATGTGATGATAGAGCCTATCTTTGGTGGCTCTTGACGATTTTCATCGCTTAGTCCTGAGCCTATTTTAAAGATAGTGCCCTCTTTTGGCTCGCCAGCTCTTTCTTTATCATCTTTGCCACCAAGTGCCTTGCAAGTAAGCGAGCCAGCAAAATTTGCGTATTTGCCGCTGCCTTTATTTATAGCGGTCACCTCACACTCGGCGTCTTTAAATTTCTTAAATTTGAGCGCATTTTTACTTCGTTTTCGCTCGTATGGCGCATTTGGCTCACGCACCACAGCTCCTTCGCCGCCTTTTGCGATAATCTCCTCAGCAAATTTTAAAAACTGAGCGTTATCACGCATTTTTATCTGCTTTATGATGATCAAATTTTGATTTGGCTCATTTTTTAGAAATTTAGCCAAAACTTCAAGCCTACGAGGCAAGCCACCACTCGCCTCTGGCACGTCAAAAATGTGAAATTTAAGCCTGCTCCATGCCTTTTCATCTGGCAGCTTATCCATCACTCTTGCTTGAATTTCTTCAAATTTAAGCTCCTTTGCATAAAGCTCGCCGTCAAGTGCAAATTTAGGGAAATTTTTAGTAAAACTTAGCGGTGCATTTAGCTTTTTACCCTGCCTTGAGAGCAAATTCTCTCCGTCCCAGTAGGCACGCACACCATCAAGCTTCTCGCTAGCTAGCCAGCCACTGACATTTTGATCTTTAAATTCGCTAAGGCGTAATAGTTCAAGAGAAAATGCAAAATTTAAAAGCACCAAAAGTGCAAAAACTATCCTAATCAGCCTTTTGCCTTGCAAAAACAATAATCCATATGATCATCCACCACGCCCACACTTTGCAAAAAGGCATAGGTGCTAACAGAGCCTAGAAACTTAAACCCTCGCTTTTTTAGCTCCTTTGCCACAAAGTCAGACATCGGCGTAGTTGCCGGCACTTGCTTGATATTTTGGTAGTGATTGATGATCTGCTTGCCGTCAAATTTGGGGTCAAATTTTCTTAGCAAATGCCCCCACAAATAGTCATAAAAGCTGCCAAATTCTTGCGTCACTGATAAAAATGCAAGGGCATTTGTGGCAAGCGATTTTAGTTTTAATCTATTGCGTATTAGCCCTTCGTTTTGCATAAATTTAGCTATCTCAGCCTCGCCATAGAGCTTGATCTTTTCAGGGTCAAAGCCGTCAAACGCCGCTCTCATAGCCTCTCTTTTTTGAAGTACTCCATGCCACGAAAGACCCGCTTGAAAGCCCTCTAAAACTATCATTTCAAAAAATTTTCTATCATCTTTTATGACTTTGCCCCACTCATTATCGTGGTAGGCTATGTCAAGCTCGCCCTTGGCCCACTCGCAACGTCTCATTTAAATTTTGATCCTGTAAAACTCGCTATACCACTCGACAAATTTAGCCACACCGTCATTTACTTTTGTGTTTGGCTTGTAGTCAAAGTCAGCCACAAGGTCGCCAACGTCTGCAAATGTCGCTGGCACGTCGCCTGCTTGAAGTGGGAGAAAATTTTTCTTGATCTCACGGCCGATCTTTATCTCAACTGCCTTGATGTAGTCCATGAGCTCAACTGGGCTGTTGTTGCCGATATTATAGACCTTAAACGGCGCTTTTGAAGTGGCAGGGTCTGGGTGCTTTGCGTCCCAAGCTGGGTTTGGCTTAGCTGGGTTGTCGATGCACTTGATGATACCCTTTACGATGTCGTCCACGTAGGTAAAGTCGCGCTTCATCTTGCCGTAGTTAAAGACGTCAATGGTTTTATCTTTAAGCGCGGCATCAACAAACAAAAATAGCGCCATATCAGGGCGTCCCCATGGTCCATAAACCGTAAAAAAGCGAAGTCCAGTCGTTGGCACGTTAAATAGGTGGCTGTAAGTGTGTGCCATCATCTCGTTACTCTTTTTGGTCGCCGCGTAGAGGCTTATAGGGTGATTTACCGCCTCGTGCGTAGAAAATGGCATGTTTTCATTTAGGCCATAAACCGAGCTAGAGCTTGCATAGACTAGGTTTTTGATCTCGTTGTGGCGGCAGCACTCGAGGATGTTCATAAAGCCTGTGATGTTGCTGTCTATATAGGCTTTTGGGTTTATGAGCGAGTAGCGAACGCCAGCTTGTGCGGCTAAATTCACCACTACATCAAATTTTTGCTTCTCAAAAAGCTCTTTCATCGTCTTTTCATCAGCAAGGTCTGCTTTTATAAATTTTAAATTTGGATGCGTTTTTGAGACGATAAGCTTGCCGTAGTCTATCTCGCTCACGTCAAAACCAGCCGTTTTTAGGCGTGCGAGCTTTAAATTTACGTCGTAATAGTCATTTATCACGTCATATCCAACGACCTCATCCCCACGTGCCACAAGGGCATTTGCAAGGTGAAATCCTATAAA
>CAUQCU010000146.1:0-3271 GCA_963516555.1 Campylobacter concisus
AAATTTCTATACTTTTGGATCAAATTTGCTTAAATTTGTAAAAACTCTTGCCTTGTTTGGCTATTTTACTGTAACTATTTTCACAGCAGCTTTGATAAATTTGCCTGCCCTTTTTCACACTCTAAATAGTCGTAGCGCCTGCCGTATTATGTATCTGCTAAAGCTATATCATTTTTGCTATAGCAGCTTTTTAAAAATTTGCAAAGCAGTGGCCAACCGACCTTTAAAACAGCTTGTGATCGCTAATCATAACGGTTTTTCTGTGTGTATTTGTGGCGCCACTAGGTCATCAAGAAAGAATTTGTATAAATTTATAGCAAGAGCTGGCTTTACACCAACTCTCTTATGCTTTTTGTAAGCTCCAGGCTCGCTTCTATCTCGGCGCGTTTTGCCATTACGCTTTCTATATTTATGCTTAAATTTAACCCATTTTCGTCGCCAAATTTCTTTAGCTCGCACCAAATTTCTTTGATGATCTCGCAGCTACTAGCTAGGTAGTCAGAGCTTAAATTTAGCCTCTCCTCAACCGAGCTTGGTACGCTCACTCCGAGCCATTTGATAAATTCAAGCGTTTTTGCATTGCCCGCTGTGCTAAATGTAAGAAATATCGGCTCGCTTATCTTTGCAGTCGCGCAATCCTCTAAAAATTTACGCGCTAGCTGTGCGTCAAATATCGCTTGCGATATGAAAAATTTAGCCCCAGCTGCGATCTTTTCACGCATCCTTTGTGGCTCATTGCCCTTTTTGCCGTGACGCTCTGCGATACAGACGCCGCCTACTGCTAACTCTTTAAATTCGCTAGCGATCTCATAGGCGCGAGCTAAATTTAGCCTTACTTTTTGCGTGCTTGAAGTTGCCCCCACTAGAACGTTTAAATTTGAGCTTTGAGCTTTAAGTGCTGCGCGAAATTCATCCTCACCGTATCCGCTAGCCACGCGGTAAAATATGCTAGGTGTTGCGACGTTTAGGTACCTTTTGTAGTAAATTTCTGGGCTTAACGTCCCGCTAAACTCAAATGTCCTCTCGCTATCATTTCGCTCACTCTCGTCTTGCACCTCGTAAAGCACAAGCCCATCGGCCTTGATATCATTTAACCGCCCCGTCCAGCGCTCTGAGATCTCACGCAGCTTTGACTCTTCAAATTCAGCCTTTGGCGGCGTTAGGCCATAAAGCACGAGCCCTTTTTCTTTATTTAAAATTTTCTCTTTTAGCATTTTCTCACTTTTGAACTAGATCAGCCCTCATCACCACGCCAACAGAACTTTTTGACGACATGCAGACAAACTCGTCTTTTAGGTATTTCGCGTCGGCTCGCCAAAAGCTCACGATATTTGCCACGTCGGCATTTTGCTTTTTAGCAGCTATCATATATCTTTTTATGACAGCGACAAAAGCCTCTTGGCAATAGCCCTTTATATCTCCGCTATCAGTGATAAATCTTTGAACCTTTACATTTGCCTTGATGACGCTTTTGTTTTGGTCGTTTGAGCCAAACTCAAGCCTCACATTTTCAAAGCCTTCTAGCTCTTTTTTGGCAGCTTCTAATTTTAAAGCCTCGCTGATACTATAGATATTTGTTTGCTTATACGCACCTTTGTTGAGTGGTATAGAGTGGCGTCCAGAACTACATCCGGACGCAAAGATAACCAATATTACAAATAGAAAAATCCTTTTCATTTTTCAAATCCTTTTTAATTAAATTTTATAGACCTCTTACGATCTTGACGGCTTCTACCATGTTTTTAAGGCTTGGCTCGACCTCTTCCCATTTTCTTGTTTTTAGGCCGCAGTCTGGGTTGATCCAGAGTTGCTCTTTTGGCAAGACCTCAAGCAGAGCTTTGATCTGAGCGACGATCTCCTCGACACTTGGCACGCGTGGGCTGTGGATGTCGTAAACGCCAGGTCCGACCTCTTGTTTGTAGCCAACGGCTTTAAAAATTTTAAGTAGCTCGTTGCCACTTCTTGCAGTCTCGATACTGATAACATCAGCATCCATAGCTTCGATAGTCTTGATGATGTCATTAAATTCAGAGTAGCACATATGCGTGTGGATCTGAGTTTTTGCCTCAGCTGAGCTTACTGAAAGCTTGAAGCAATCAACCGCAAATTTCTCATAAGCTGGGATATTTTCAGCTCTTAGCGGATAACCCTCTTTAAAAGCTGCCTCATCGACTTGGATCACTCTGATGCCTGCATTTTGAAGGTCTGCGATCTCGTCGTAGATACAAAGTGCAAGCTGTTTTGCCACCTCGCTTCTTGGAAGATCGTCACGCACAAAGCTCCAGTTTAGCATAGTCACAGGTCCAGTTAGCATGCCCTTCATTACGTGCTTTGTGATACTTTGAGCGTATTTCATCCACTTAACAGTCATCGGCTCTGGGCGGCTTACGTCACCAAAGAGAAGTGGTGGCTTGACGCAGCGGCTGCCGTAGCTTTGTACCCAGCCATTTTGGCTAAATGCATATCCGCTGATCTGCTCGCCAAAGTACTCAACCATGTCGTTTCTCTCTGGCTCGCCGTGTACTAGCACATCTAGGCCGATATCTTCTTGAAATTTCACGCAGTGATCGATATATTTTTTTATACCAGCTTCATAAGCGGCCGCGTCGATCTCGCCTTTTTTGAAATTTTGGCGAAGTACGCGAAGATCAACCGTTTGAGGGAAGCTGCCTATCGTTGTTGTAGGCAAAATGCCGTAGTTTAGCGTTTCGCGTTGGATTTTGATGCGATCTTCAAATTTCTCCTCACGCTCAAATTTGCTTAAATTTTTAACGCGATTTTGAACGCTATCAGAGTGGATGAGCTTTGAAGTAGCGCGAGTTTTAACTGCATTTTTGTTCTCTTCATAAATTTTTGTTTCGCTCTCATCAAGCTTCTCGCCGTTTGCTAGTTTTGTGATGATCTTGATCTCATCAAGCTTCTCAACCGCAAAGCTTAACCAGCTTTTGATCTCAGGGTTTAAATTCTCTTCATATTTTAGAGTGTATGGCACATGAAGAAGTGAGCATGAAGTGCCGATGTAAAAGTCTTTGCCGCCTATTTTCTCTGAAATTTCACGAACAAGTTTTACTTTTTCATCGATGTTGCTTTTCCAGATATTTCTGCCATCGATCACGCCAGCAAATAGCGTTAAATGGCTGTTTTTGATAGTCTCAAGTGCTTCGAAATTTCTCTTGCCGTGGATGAAGTCAAGTGCGATGCCGTAAATTTTAGTTTTAGCCACTTCGCTAACTGCCTTGATCGCATGCTCAAAATATGTCGCAAACACGAT
>CAUQCU010000147.1:0-3248 GCA_963516555.1 Campylobacter concisus
ACGTGGGCTATGAGCGCATTTGTGCCAGCATTTATCGCCCAGATATGCAGGTCATGTACGATTTTAACGCCATCTACGCCCTTTATAACGCCTAAAATTTCATCCGTATCAAGCTTAAGCGGCACGGCTTCGATCAGGATATTAAAGCTATCTTTTAGCAAGCTAGCACCGCTTTTTATGATGAGTAGCGATACAAAGATACTTGCGATGCTATCGGCCTGTGTGAAGTCAAATTTCATCACAAGAAGCGCCGCGACGATGGCACCAACCGAGCCAAGCGTGTCGCCAAGCACGTGCAGATAAGCACCTTTCATGTTTAAATTTTCTTTTGTATCAGCACTTTTGTGCATGTAAATAGCCACGACTAAATTTACCACGAGCCCCAAAATACTAACAAAAAGCATCGTCTCAGCTTTGATCTCTGGCTCGTTAAAAAGCCTAATGATCGCTTCAACTATGACAAAGATAGCAAGCGCGATAAGAGCGATAGCGTTTATGAAAGCAGCGACGATCTCGACCCTTTTGTAGCCAAAGGTCTTTTGTAAATTTGCCCTTTTTTCTGCGATCTTAAAAGCAACCAGCGACAAAAAGAGAGCCGCAGCGTCTGAGAGCATGTGAAATGCGTCGCTAATAAGCGCAAGCGAGTTTGAAACGAAGCCAAAAACGGCCTCAACTATCATAAACGTGAAAATTAGAAAAAATGAATTTCTAAGAACGCTCTTATTGTGCATTATTGTCCTTCTTTTGGGCGTCGATCCTCGTACCGATATCTTTTAAATTTGAAAATTCCTCGATCAGCTTTGGTGAGTCGTCAAGGCTGATGACGAAATTCCATATATAGGTCATCACAGAGTAGATGTGGCCGGCATTTGTCTGCTGCGAGCTTAGCACTATTATCGCCACCAAAAAGAGCAGCGAAGCGCTAATGCCGATGATAAAATAGCTCATCGCCTCCCTATTTGAGATCGCTATACGAAATTTAGAAACGACATCATAGTGCCTATTTAGCGTGCTTTTGTTAAAAGCACCTATCACCTTTGCCTCTTTTTCTAGGCGGTCATTTAAGCGAAGGTAAAGGTCGTCATTTTTCTTGATATATCTTGGCAAAAATATAAGAAAAAAGGTCATCACTACAAAGCACGCCACAGCGACCTTTGGCTCAACAAAGATGAGCATAAACGCTGAGCCGATGATCGAAATGACCGATGTAAAAAACATAGGAAAATGCGTCTCAAAGAAATTTACAAACTCTCGCGAGAGCGCTACCCTGGCGATGATGGCGGAGTCGTCTTTGGCATTTTGTTTTTCATTCATGATGACATTTACAGCAAGCTTTGCGTAGATATTTGCAAAAACTTGCGTATCCACGCGGCGTCTAACGGCTCCTACAAGCCACGCTATAAGCACAAAAAGTGCGTAAATGAGGGCATTTAACGTATTTCCTTGCATGATTGCGTTGATCGCAAAGCCTGCAAATATCGGATAAGCTAGAAAAAGCCCGTTCTCAGCTAGCACCAAAGTAAAGGTCAAAATGAGCTTTTTGTTATGCTCGGCTGCTATGCTCTTTAGCGTTTTAAAGGCGTTATTTTGCAAATTTACTCCTAAAAATTTTACGAATTTTAGCTAAAATTTATAAATTTTGATAAATTTTTGTTGTAACTCTTGACATTACAACAAAAATTTATTATACTTCGCTCATCAGTTGTAAGTAAAAACATTACAACAATAAAAACAAGGAGAACAAAATGAAAAATTATCAGGTTGCAAAGATCACAAACGAGCCAAGAGTTGAGCTAAAAGAGGCTTTAAATTTAACTGGCTGTGAAGTATCTATAAACGAGCTTCCAGCAAATGTGAGCGTGCCATTTGTCCATGCGCACAAACAAAACGAGGAGCTTTACATCATCACTGATGGCGATGGCGAGCTCTTCATCGACGGTGAAGTGATAAAAGTAAGCAAAGGCGACGCGGTGCGCATAGATCCAGATGGCAAAAGGTGCTTTAAAGCTGGCAAAAACGGCATCAAAATGATCTGCATCCAGACAAAACGCGGTAGCCTAGAGCAATACACTATGACTGACGGCGTGATAGTTGATGACGTAAAGCCAAGCTGGCTCTAAATTTAAAGACAAATTTAAAGTAGAAACAATGAAAATAGCAATCATAGGTGCAAACGGCAAAAGTGGTGCAAATTTAGTAAATGAGGCCCTAAAACAAGGACATGATGTCACAGCGATCGTTAGAAACAAAGAGTATAAAAACGAAAGCGTAAAGGTCATTTATAAAGATATTTTCGAGCTTACAAAGGCCGATCTAGCAGGCTTTGACGCTGTTATCAGCGCATTTGCAGCATGGAGCGAAGAAACCTTCCCACTTCATAAAAAAGTGGCCGCTCACCTAGTAAATTTACTAGAAGGCACTAGTACAAGGCTCATCGTAGTTGGCGGCGCTGGCACGTTATTTGTTGATGGCAAGGGCACTATGCTCATGGACACCCCAGACTTCCCAGCAGCATATATGGACGTGGTAAAGGCTACGGCAGAGTCTTATTTTGAGCTAAAAGGTAGCACAAATGTGATTTGGACGTATGTAAGTCCAGCAGGCGACTACGACGCAAACGGCGCTCGCACGGGCAAATACGTGCTTGGCGGGGATGATCTCATACTAAACTCAAAAAATGAGAGCTACATAAGCTACGCAGACCTAGCGCTTGCGATCATTGACGAGCTAAAAAATAAGAAATTTATGCAAAAGCGCTTCACTGCAGTCGGTGAGAGAGCGTGAGTTTGGTTTTAGCAGGCAAATTTAAACTTATGCCTGCTAAACTTAGAGGTTTAAATATGAAATTTAAGGGAGCTTATGCAAGTTGGCATTAAATTTTCAACTGCGATACACGCGCTTTTGTGTGCTAAATTTTTTGAAAATGAGAAGGTTACGAGCGAATTTATAGCTGGCAGCATAAACACAAACCCAGTTATCGTTAGAAAGCTACTTGGCGTCTTAAAGGCTGCAGGGCTCGTAAATGTCGCAGCTGGAGTTGGTGGAGTAAGCCTTGCAAAAGAGCCAAAAGATATAAATTTACTTGAAATTTTTAACGCAGTAAATGATAAAGAAAAACTTTTTAAAATTCACTCTGACTCGCCAAAAGCCTGCCCGCTTGGTGGCAGGATAGAAGAGCTTTTGTCTGGGCACTTTTTAAGAGCACAAACTGCGCTAGAAAACGAGCTAAAAAACGTTACTTTGCAAGA
>CAUQCU010000148.1:0-3159 GCA_963516555.1 Campylobacter concisus
ATCAAACGCTTGAGGGACTAGCAAGTAAGATAATGGACGTTTTAAAAGAATTTGATGAGAGGACGAAAGTAGGAGGGCTATAAAATATATAACATAGTAGGCATTCGCTCTAAGCCCTTTTGGCTACCATACTACTAAACATTTTTTATTTTTGCCGATATAAGCTATATATTTTAAAAGGATTTAAAATGATGGTAACACAAAATTTACAACCCATAAAAATAGATTTGCCAAAAAATATGATCCACTCAAGGCTACTTCTTGGTGTAGATAGAGTGCAAACTTTAGACAACACAAATTTAAAGTCTGAGCTTAAAGACATCGCTACTAAGCTTATCTCAAATAGCACTTACTCTATCATCCAAAGCGCCAGCACCAGTGGTGTGAAATCAGACTACTCTAAAACAGATATTGGGCTAAATCAAGCTTTTTCTTATAGAGATATCCAGAGAAGAAACTGGAGCAAAGAAGACTTTGAGAACAAGTATCTCTTTGGCGAAGATGCCTCAGCACTAAGGAAAGTGGATCAAACTAGCACCTATTTTTCATCTATAAATTCAAAAACTCCCATTAAGCCCATCGCGGCAGCAGATACTAAATTTACAAATTTAAATGACTACGCCTATGAAAAAACGATAAAAACTTCACGAGGTGACGTAGAGGTCTTTTTGGATCTTTATGACGATAATGACAAACTAGGCATAGGCAAGCTAGACGCAAATGGATTTTTATTTAACTTTGATAGCAACAAGGATGGAGTGATAAATTCTGGCGATAAATACTTTGATAAGCTAAAAGTTAGAGGCTACGACAAAGACGGTAATGAGAAATTTTTAAACTAAGCGAAGTTACGAGCGAGATAAACCTGAACGACTTTATCAAAAAGGATATTAGAAATTTAAGCTACGAGGCTATGGACTTTGCTAGCAAAAATACGGTTGATTATAGAGTTAGTTTAAACAACTCAAACCCTTATACTCTATTTTCAGCCGAGTATCGCTACCAAAAGATAGGCAAAGAAGAGACTAATAAATTTTTCAAAGACCATGCAGACCAAGACGGCTGGGTAGATCTTAGGGATAATAAGATAATTTAACGAAGAGAGTGGCTTAAACAACTTTGCCTATGAGAAAGTTGGCTTTGACGGCAAGAAAAAGCTTAGTGAGTTTAACCCTATCATAAAACCTGCTGGATCTAAACAAGACGAGAGTTTTTCATACGCAGGCTATCAAAAAGATAGCTTTATGAAATTTTATAACGACTACCAAAAAGAGTCTAGCGCTCATAGCAAAGATGTAGAGTGGATAAGCAAAAATTTAAAAGAAAATGATGTAGAAGATGCAGATGATCTCATCTCAAAGCTAAAAGTCACAAAGTCATCTTATATGATCGCTATGGAGAGTGAGTTTGAAAAAGCAACTGGGCTTGATTTTAGTCTAGAAAATTTAGAAAAAGTAAAGCATGCTTTTGAGAGTGATACGAGCAAGGCAGCAGCTGCCCTAAAGGACACGGACAGCGTAATAGCTATGAAGCTAAACAAAAATGGCACAATCACGCTTAAATTTGATAGTGGAAGAGAGCTAGAGGTAAAAGAAATTTATAACGACACGGGCAAGCTCATAAATGACGATATCAAAGATAGCAAAAGAGCAAGTATAAATTTAGATGCCAAAACCATGAATGACGTAGAGCTAAATAGACTTGACTTTAAAGATATAGGTATAAAGCAAGATGAGAAGATATCTAGCCTAAAAGAGCTTGGAGCAAAGCTCGTTAAAAACCTCACTGATAAATTTACAAGTAAATTCCTAATCGGACTTGAAAACGGCAAAAGCATCACCACTAAAGAAATTTACAACATCACTTATCTTGAAAACGACCTAAAATTTAAAGAGCTATCTAGCAAAGATAGGCTTTATAAAAAGGTAGATACGAGAGTTTAGGAGTAAATTTATGCAAACTAAAAACCTTTGTAAAATAAATCTTTTCACAAAAAAGACGATATCTTTGGTATGAAGCTAAAAGGATATTAGATGATAAACGCACTTGGTAGCTACCCATTAAATTTAGAACAGAACATAAAGGTATCAACCAAAGTTGCCACCAAACAAACGAGCTCAGAGCTTTTAGGCTACAAGGTAGATAAGGATGGCTACTTTACAGATGAGTTTAATAAACAAGCTGGCATACCAAGTGATTATAAAATTCACTCAAGCACACTGGAGTCTTTAGTCAGGATAGAGACGCAGCCTGACTATATGCAAAGGACTTTTGACAGCATCGATATACTAAAAACTGTAAATAATGCCTACAAAGTTCTCTCCCAAGTAGTTGGCGAAGACACGTTAAATTCAAAAGATAGCTTTAGCTTAGATGAGATAAGAAATTTCCCTCAAGGCTTTGAGTATAACCGCCAAAGTATGCAAGTAACCAAGATCCATAACTCCATTCATGAATTTGGCTCGGCTGCGGCTGATTTTAACGGCAAAGAGTCAAATAAGTAGATGATAAGCACGCTCTTTTTCAACCCAAGCTTTAATGGCGGAGATGGCAGGCAGCCATTAAAGCCAACAACAGATATCTTTAACAACAACAATGACGGCAAAGAAAATACGGTCATTGGTGTATTTATGGATCCGCATGGAGAGAAATACACTAATAAAGATGGCTCAATAACTAAAGGCGGACTTATAGCAGCCGTCATAAACAACAACCTTGATGTAAGAGAGGGCGAGACAACAGCACAAGGCAAAAGAGAAGGCTATGATAAGAGCATAGATAGTAAAGAATTTAATAGAGCTTTTGAGCTGTTTGAACTTATGGGCGAGATGAAATTTGGACCTGGCTTTATAAATGCTACTGATAATGACATAGCTGGCATGCCTAAATATATGCAAGACTACATCAGATCTAAAAGAGACTTTGTCTATATCGACTTAGAAAGTGGCTTTGTCAGCACTCCTGAAGATAGACGTAGGGGATATGAAGAAGACGAACTATCATTTAAAAAGATGATGGAGCGTAATCTAAAAATGCTAAAGCTACTCTTTGGTGAGATAGACAAGGACGGCAAAAAGAGCAAGGACTTTATGGATAGCTTTTTGAAATTTAGCATGCCACCTTTAAATTTAGTAAAAGAGCTAAATGAAAACCCAGCTG
>CAUQCU010000149.1:0-2994 GCA_963516555.1 Campylobacter concisus
TCTTTGGCGAGTGCGAAATTTTATGCGAAGCCTTTGACAACGTCGCTGGCAAGGCGATGATACTAAACGAAGCAGGTGCAAGCCTAAAAGAGAAAAAGATCATCGGCGCCTCTGGCATGGCAGGCCACTTTAGCTCAAATCTCATAAAAACCATAAAATTTGCCAAAAATGTCTATCTTTGCGGCGACCTCACAAACGAGGCGAAGATCGGTCAAGGGCTCATGGCACCGCGCGTTGCGATCTGCGCAAACCATGAGGCAAATTTGGCCATTAGACTACTTATGGGCTTGGAGGCGTAAGTGCAAAATGATAGTTTGATCCTTGGCGGCAAAGAGTTTCAAAGCCGCTTTATCCTTGGCTCTGGCAAGTACTCACACGAGCTCATCGACTCAGCCATAAACGAGGCTGGAGCGCAGATCCTAACGCTTGCTCTTAGGCGCATAAACGAGAGCAAAGAGCGCAATATACTTGACTTTATCCCAAAAGGCGTGACACTCTTGCCAAACACAAGTGGCGCTAGAAACGCCAAAGAGGCTGTTCGTATTGCCCAGCTCGCACGTGAGCTTGGATGTGGCGAGCTTGTTAAGATAGAGATCATAACTGACTCTAAATTTCTCTTTCCAGACAACGCTGAGACGATAAAAGCCTGCGAAGCCTTGGCAAATGACGGCTTTGTGCCGATGCCATATATGTTTCCAGATCTAAATGCCGCAAGAGCGATGCTAAGCGCAGGAGCAAGTTGCATAATGCCTCTAGCTGCGCCCATTGGCTCAAACCAAGGGCTAGTTTTTAAAGATATCATTGAGATTTTGATAAACGAGCTTGATACGCAGATCATAGTTGATGCTGGCATCGGCAGGCCTTCACAAGCATGCGAAGCGATGGAGATGGGAGCGGCTGCTATCATGGCAAACACAGCCATCGCCTCATCTAAAAATATCCCGCTCATGGCAAGAGCCTTCAAAGAGGCCATCATCGCTGGTCGCAACGCCTATCTAGCAGGGCTTGGTGCAAAGAGCAAAAGCGCAAATGCCTCATCACCGCTCACTGGATTTTTAGACTGATGAAATTTACAAGAACCGACCACATGCAGCTGCTACCTCACATGCAGGATGTTGGCAGTGAGATCATGGATGAAATTTTAAAAGAGCGCGCGAGCTACAAGCCAGAAAACTACAGCGAAGCAGACGTAAAAGCAACTCTTAATGCAAAGCACTGCTCGCTTGAAAATTTAAAAGCCCTGCTCTCGCCTGCAGCAACGCCATTTTTAGAGCAGATCGCTCAGCTCGCCCAGGCAAAGACAAGGGCAAATTTTGGCTCAAACATAACTCTTTTTACCCCGCTTTACATAGCAAACTACTGCGACAATCTCTGCGTTTATTGCGGTTTTAACGCTAACAACAAGATAAAAAGGGCAAAGCTAAGCGACGAGGAGATCACAAGAGAGCTAAGAGAAATTTCAAAGAGCGGCTTGGAAGAAATTTTGATCCTAACTGGCGAGAGCGAGACCAACTCAAGTGTCGCCTACATCGCAAACGCCTGCGCTTTAGCAAAGAAATTTTTTAAAGTCGTTGGGGTTGAGATTTACCCATTAAATTCAGACGGCTACGCCCTGCTTCACAAAAGTGGCGCAGACTACGTGACTGTCTTTCAAGAGACCTACAATCCCACAAAATACGAGAAAATCCACCTTGGCGGCAATAAAAGGATCTTCCCATACCGCTTAAATGCGCAGGAGCGAGCGCTTCTTGGGGGCATGAGAGGGGTCGGTTTTGCGGCACTTCTTGGCATAGATGACTTTAGACTTGACGCCTTTGCGACCGCACTGCATGCAAGTTTGGTTCAAAAAAAATATCCGCACGCCGAGATCGCATTTTCATGCCCAAGACTTCGCCCTATCATAAATAACAACCGCATCAATCCACGCGACGTGGGCGAGCGTGAGCTTTTGCAAGTGATCTGCGCTTATAGAATTTTCATGCCAACAGCTAGCATAACGATCTCAACCAGAGAAAAGGCGAAATTTCGCGATAACGCCGTAAAGATCGCCGCAAACAAAATAAGCGCTGGCGTAAAAGTAAGCATCGGAGCTCACGGCGAAGAGAAAAAGGGCGACGAGCAGTTTGAGATAAGCGACAGCAGAAGTGTGGATGAGATCAAGGCTATGATAAAAGCAAACGGACTAGAACCACTAATGAGCGAGTATGTCTATGTTTAAAATTCTCTGCGTGGCCGACTTTGAAAGCTATGAGGGCGATGACTTTTTAAAGAGGATACAGCTACTTTGCAAGGCTGGCGTGGATGAAATTTTGCTTCGTGCAAAGGGGCTAAGCGAGGCTAAATTTTATGACCTTGCTAGGGTTGTGGCTCAAATTTGTGAAAACTACCGCAAGAAATTTATCATTAATCAATTTTTTGACGTAGCATGCAAGCTAAATAGCGATTTTTGGCTCACTTCGGCACAGCTTGACTTTTTTAAAAATCACGCCGTTTTTTTAGAAGAATTTAAAAAAACAGCTAAAATTTACGCCCCAGCTCACGACCTAGAGCAAGCTAAAATTTCAGCCTCTATCGCTGATGTGCTCGTTGCTTCTCATATATTTGCTACCTCTTGTAAGGCGGGTTTAGAGCCAAAAGGGCTAAATTTTATAAGCGAGCTAAAAAGCTTGAACAAAGAAATTTACGCACTTGGCGGACTAGATAGTGGGAACTACAAAGAGGCCATAAAAGCTGGTGCAAATGGCATTTGCTTCATGAGCCTAGCAGTGAACGGCGATATAGAGCTTATAAAAAAGATAGTAGAGAGCAAAAACGAGCAAATTTAGCTCTTTTTGCATAAAATTTTACATATTATTTTATATATAAAACTACGTAAAATTAAATTTATAGACTATTCTTGCTCCTCTTGCGAGAACTAATATGAGTTTTACAACAGATCAACTTGCACGCCGTCTTGGATCTCGATAAAAACAGTGTGTGTTGATGGTATCAGTC
>CAUQCU010000150.1:0-2947 GCA_963516555.1 Campylobacter concisus
CTTCCAAAATTCACCAATCAGGAGGTCATCATGGCTTTGGATTCGGCTAAAAAAGCTCAGATAGTTGCGAAATTCGCTAGAAAAGAGGGAGATACAGGCTCTCCAGAAGTTCAAATAGCTCTTTTAACAGCTAGAATAACTGAACTTACAGAACACCTTAAAATTTTCAAAAAAGACTTTTCATCACGTTTAGGTCTTTTGAAACTAGTTGGTCAAAGAAAAAGACTTTTAAAGTATCTTAAAAACAAAGACTACACTACATATTCAAAACTAATCTCTGAGCTTGGCTTAAGAGATAAATAATCCACGGAGAGCGACCTGCTCTCCTTTTAAATTTCACTTTTACTTTCAAAATTTCTCTTTGTTTTTATAGTTTAAACATCTTGCCTCAAACTAAATTTAAATTTAATTTTTCATCTTTCAGCTTCTGTGTCAAATTTACACAATTTATTTCTTATTTGATAAATTTTAGAAATTTCTGCAAATTTAGCATATTTTTTAAATTCCTATATATTCGGCTTTTTAATTTTTATATAAAATATAACTTAAAATTAAAATTTATTTTTTAAATAAAGAATTTTTCATAAAAGATTAAGTTTCGCACTAGTAATATTACTCAAATTAAATATGCAGAAAATGCATAGTTAGAAGGAGAAAGTGATGAAAGAAGGCAAAGTCATCTGTCCTTATTGCGGGACAGGCTGTCAAGTAACCTTGCACGTGGAAAACAACGTCGTTCGTGCCGCTACTGGCGTCGAGGACAATCCAGTCAATCAAGGAAATTTATGTTTAAAGGGCTTTTATGGCTGGGACTACGTTGCAAGTCCAGACAGACTTACAAAGCCGCTTATTAGAAAGAAAAACGGAGTCTTTTCAAAGGATGGTGAATTTGAAGAGGCTAGCTGGGACGAGGCGCTTGATCTTGTCGTAGAAAAGATGAAAGAGGCAAAAGAGAAATACGGCCCAGATGCACTTGCTGGTAACTTCTCAGCACGCTGTACACTTGAAGACAACTACGTCGCTCAAAAGCTAATGCGCGCTGTAATTGGTACAAACAACGTCGACCACTGCGCTAGAATTTGACACGCTCCGACAGTAGCAGGACTTGCTAAAACAATCGGAAACGGAGCTGCCACAAATAGCTTTACAGAGATTGGCACTTATAGTAACTGTATATTAATGATAGGCTCAAACCCAGAAAATGGTCACCCAATCGCAGCTATGCACATCCAAAGAGCGCTAAACCGCGGTGCAAAACTGATCGTTATCGACCCTATCAAGACTGAGTTTGCAAGTAGAGCAGACATCCACTTGCAGCTAGAGCCTGAGCACAACATCCCTGTTATCAACGCACTTCTTTACACTATCATCGAAGAAGGCCTTGTAAATGAGGAATTTGTAAGAGATCACACAATAGGCATCGAGTACGTTAAAGAAGCTGTAAAAGACTATGCTCCAGAGGTCGTAGCTAAATACACAAGGCTAAATCCTGAGGATATCAGAGCAGCTGCTAGAATGTATGCCACCACAAAACCAGCCGTCATCACTCACGGCATGGGCGTAACTCACTTCAACCACGGCGTTGGCGGAGTTTGCGACGTATCAAATTTATTCTTGATAACTGGCAATATCTGCGAGCTTGGCACAGGCGACTTACCGCTTAGAGGTCAAGAGAATGTTCAAGGCTGCTGCGATATGGGCGTTTTACCAAACATCTTCCCAAATCTTGGCTCAGTCACCGACTCTGAGCAAAGAGCTTGGTTTGAGAAAATGTGGCACCTTGAGCCTGGATTTTTAAACTCAAAGATAGGCATCCACAAGACTGAAGTGCCTGATGCGATACTTGATGGCAGAGTGCATTTTTTCTGGACCATCGGCGAAAACCCAGTTATCTCTGAGCCAAATACAAACCACTTCTTAAAAGGCATCGCAAATGTCGATTTCTACGTGGTTCAAGATCTATTTTTAACTGAGACTTCACTAAAAGCTGACGTCGTTCTCCCTGGCGTTGCAAGTAGTGAAAAAGAGGGTCTTTACACAAACGCAGAGCGCCGTGTCCAGCACAACGAAGCTGTCATCACACCTCCAGGTGATGCTAGACAAGACTGGTGGATCGTTTGCGAGATCGCACGTCGTTTGGGCGCGACAGAGGGCTTTAACTTTAACTCACCAGAAGAGATTTGGGAAGAAGTTAGAAAATGCGACCCTAGACGCTACGGCGGTATGAGCTACTATAGGCTTAAAAAATATCACGGACTTCACTGGCCATGCCCAACTGAAGATGATATGGGCGGTCAAAGTCTCTATCTTGATAAGAAATTCTTTACCCCTGATGGCAAAGGTCGCTTTGTACCATGCCTATTTGTGGATAAAGCTGATGAGATCGAGAGCGCAAAACTTGAATTTGCTAAGAAGATGAATATGTCGCCAGAGTATCCTATCATGGCTGGTTCAGTCGATGAGAAGACTGACGCTGAGTATCCGATACAGCTTTTAACTACAAGAAAAGTTTATCAATACACAGTTGGCACCATGACAAGACGCTCACGTGCCATCGAAGAGGGCGGAGATAGCATCGGACCTATCGCTGAGATGAGCCCAGCACTTGCAGAAAGATACGGACTAAAACAAGGCGACTTTATCAAAGCTTGGAGTAGATACGGTTACATCGTCGTAAAAGCTGAAGTAACTGACATCGTGCCTGATGGCATCATCCAGATGACTTTCCACTACTGGGAGAGCTCTTGCAACGAGCTAACAAGCAGCGGTTGGGACTACATCAGTAAGACTCCGACATTTAAAGCAGCTATCCAGATCAAAAAGATCGATGAAGAGGAATTTTTACGAGTTCGAGAGCTAAAACGCGAGAAATTCCAAACTTCTAAGATCATCTACGATGACTTCCACCACCACGGAAACGCAGCGATAAATGAGTAAATTTAGCGGG
>CAUQCU010000151.1:0-2924 GCA_963516555.1 Campylobacter concisus
GCTTATATTTTTTTAACAAAATTTCGGTGTATTTTTTACCAAAACTTCCTGTTCCACCGGTGATCAGTATTGCTTTGTTATCAAACATTTTGCGCCTTTTTATTAGTCATTTTTGATTTATAAATGGCTAATTTAAATTATTTTTTATAATTTTTTAAGCAAAAGCTGTGCCAAATTTAAAATTTATTTATCAAAGCTGTGCTCTTTCTAGCTTCTATTTCGTCAAAATTTCGTTATTGTTTAGGGTTTTTATAAAAAGTGGGCGATAAATTTAGCCTTTGCAAGGTCGCAAAGGCATGAAAATTATTTTAAAATTCTAGGCAGCGTGATGCCTTCTTGGGCTTGGTATTTACCGTTTTTATCAGCATACGTTACCTCGCAAGGCTCATCACCCTCGATAAATAGCACTTGCGCAATGCCCTCGTTTGCGTAAATTTTCGCAGGCAGTGGCGTCGTGTTTGAAATTTCAATCGTGATATGCCCCTTAAATCCAGGCTCAAAAGGCGTCACATTTACGATGATGCCGCACCTTGCGTATGTACTCTTGCCAAGGCAGATCGCTAGCACGTTATCAGGCATGTTAAAGTACTCGATCGTGCGCGCTAAAGCAAAAGAATTTGGCGGCACTATGCAGACATCGCCCTTAAAATCAACCACATTTTTCTCATCAAAATTCTTTGGATCAACGACGGTTCCGCCTATGTTTGTGAAAATTTTAAACTCATCGCCCACACGGATATCATAGCCGTAGCTAGAAACGCCGTAGCTAACGACGCCACGCCCCACTTGCTCCTCGGCAAATGGCACGATCATCTTCTTCTCAACCGACATTTTCCTTATCCAAGAGTCTGCTTTTAAACCCATTTTTGCTCCTTTTTTTGGGCTATTATAACGCTTTGCGTCTTTAAAGTAAATTTAATGGCATTTTGCAGTAAAACTAGTATAATTTTAAGAGCGAAATTTCATAAAGGACAAAAATGCAAGAGAGAAACGCCGAAATTTTTACTGGAGAACGCGCGATGTTTGGGGTAAAAGGGGCGAAATTTACAAACTGCATCTTTGAAGATGGCGAGTCGCCACTAAAGCACAGCTCAAATTTAAAGCTAAATGAGTGCGTTTTTGCCTACAAGTATCCGCTCTGGTATGCAAGCGACATCACACTAAATGGCGGCTACCTCGAGCCTCTAGCAAGGGCTGGCGTGTGGTACAGCAAAAATTTAAGTTTCAAAGACGTGCTCATAAATGCACCAAAAAGCTTTAGAAAAAGCTCGCAAATTTTACTTGAAAATGTAAATTTCTCAGACGCTGCCGAGACACTTTGGGGCTGCTCAGACGTGAAGGTAAAAAACGTCTTTGCAAGGGGGGATTATTTTGCGGCAAATAGTGAAAAATTAGAGGTTGATGGGCTAAGTTTGGACGGCAACTACTGCTTTGATAGCTGCAAAAATGTAAAAATCACAAACTCAAAGCTCATCTCAAAAGATGCCTTTTGGAACTGCGAAAACGTGGTCGCGCAAAACTGCCTCATCTCAGGCGAATACCTAGCTTGGAACGCTAAAAATGTGACACTCATAAACTGCACGATAAAGAGCTTGCAAGCACTTTGCTACGTAGAAAATTTGGTCGTAAAAGATTGCATTTTTATAGACACAAGCCTTGCTTTTGAGTATTCAAGCGTAGATGTGAGCACAAAAAGCACGATAAAAAGTGTGAAAAACCCAAAAAGCGGCGTCATAAGAGCCGGCAGGATAGAGGAGATCATCATAGACGGCAGTTTGGTTGATGCAAGCAAGATAGAGATCATCACCAATGAAATTTAGACAAAATTTGAAGGAATAAAATGCAAAATGAAAAATTTAGAGCAAAATTTAGTATAAAAAACGATGCTAAATTTAAAAAACTGCTACGCGAAGTCTCGCACACCGTCTATAAAAAGAATAAAATTGTATTTTTAATGAGGGCGATCGAGCTGCCATTTGCTGTGCTATGCGGAGTAGCCATGGTCGCGCTTTTTGACATTTCTGGGCACGAGTTAATAGTGTACTCTGATATAAACGATGTCTCTACTTTGGCAAGAAATTTAGCCATCGTTCTTTGTGTTGGCATAGTCTTGCTTTATATTTACGCGGCTATTATTAAGCCAGTTTTATTTACTAGAGCCATTTACTCAAAAATCGATGTTGAACGCGAACAGGAGATCGTTATATATGATGATGAGGTCTTGTTTGCCACAGCAACAAGCACGGTTCATTTTTCGTTTAGTGCGTTTCTTGGTACTTGCGAAACTGATGATTTTATAGCTTTGACCTTAAAAGAAGGCTCATTCTTATATATCCCAAAAGAGTTGCTAAATGAAAAAGCGCAAGAAATTTTGGAATTTCTAAAAGAAAAAATAGTCCGAAATTAGTGAAATATTTTTGGATGTTTTGAATTAAAAACCATACAAATTTGCCATGCCAGCAAATTTGTTGGCTGCACTCAAACCAAATTCTCTAAAAGCATAGATACTATTGCTTCAGTGATACCAAATATCAATCTTTTAGCGATAAATTTTAATATTAAAATAATTAATTGACGTAGAGAATGATGCCTAAAGACTATTTTATTGATAGCTGGCTTTAGATCAGCGCCAATGAATACATCTTTTGGAGTTGTGCCTGCGTCCCAAATGTTTTGAAGTAGCTGCGATAGCACAGTTTCAGTTAGTGCTGCTGGAGTGCCTTTCCAATCGCCTGAGCTATCAAATGCTACAACATTGCCGCGCTTACCACTTGCAAATGCAGCCGCACCCTTAGCCAAGAAATAAAATAAGCCTGCCATTTCGCCAGCTGTTGCGTCAGTTCTAACGCTCGGCACTTTAAAGACGCTCTTTTTAACATCAGCGTCACGTCCAAGACCAAAGATAGCATATTCCATATCTAGCT
>CAUQCU010000152.1:0-2856 GCA_963516555.1 Campylobacter concisus
ATAGCAAATATAATGATGATATAAATACAACAAAAACAGTAGTGGTGGCTTAATAGTCTATGTTTAGTGAAAAATCAAACGCCACCTTTAAACAATCTGTGTGCCTTTTGAAATTTCCGCTACAAAACCTTTAAATATTATTAAGAAAATTTATCTAATCCTTATAAAAAGTTTAGACGTTTTATCTGTAAAAGCTAGTTTTTAGAGATAATGATTTGTCTGAGCTTTTATATTTTTATTCTATTATGAGAATAAAAATATTGGCCGTCTGCCAAGACCTTACTAGCAAACTCAATTTGAGTTTGCTAGTAAGTATTATCATACATACTATGAAAAAAATTACTTGATGCTTGTATATTGATAGATGATATTACTTTATGAATGTGTCAAGAAGGAAAAATGGTTTCTTGGTAACTTAAAATAAAATAAATATTTTTTTTAATATTAAAATTTATTTTTAATATTTACTTAAATAATAGATATAACAAGTTGGTTTTTTATAATTTCTGCAAAAGCTCACATAACTTTTGATGTCTTAGTAAAATTTTTACAAAAAACGTGTTAAAATTACTGCAAGCTTAAAAATTTGCTACATAAAATTTTATTTTGCTACAAACATTAAGCTATATTTAATGAAAGGTGACTGCAATATAATATTGTAGAAACATCGTAGTTTAGGTATTTATGGTGTCACGGGGGAGACTTGAACTAAGGGCGTCCGGCTTATGAGATAAATTTTTAAATATCGCTTAAAGCCCTGCTACATCGCCATTACAAACAACTTTTCTCAATAAGCACTAGCCAAGTGTCCCACTTTTGTTCCACTACAAATCCATGGTACATCTAAAAAACCGCAATGGAATTTATTACTACCGAAGCGTCATCGCACCAAACGCAAGAAAAGTCTTAAAGTGCTCAAGAGAGTTATCTTTCTCCTTGGGGACTTGTTCCATATTAAAAGCCAGAAAATCTGCTAGAATTTATGATAGATATATCTATCTCATAACAAAGGCAGTTGATATGAAGCTAAATCAAGGAATTATAGATTCATTAGTTGATAGTTTTATGCAGGCAAAGGTGGATAAGAGCATAAAAGAGCATTCGCTTTATGATAAAAAGATAGATATTGACTTTGCAGATGCGCTAAATAAGCATTTTAAAGAGGCTTTAAAAGATAATGCTTTTCCTGATTTACTTAATAAAAGCAATGAGACTTTAAATAGCATGGCTAAAATTTTATCTAATAGTCTAGATAAAGCCATAGACCAAGATGATAAAGCAAGCATAGCTCAAACCCTGCTTGAGAAACATATATTGTCCCTAAACTACCTAATATCAAAGCTTGATAAGAGCACAAACCTTGTGTCTAAAAGACTTAAATTTTTAAGCAAACAAGATGAAAGTTATAAATTTGAGCCAACTGGTATAGATAGCTTTCAAGATAATATCAATGCTCTAGATGAAGCAAATGGGTTACCTCTTAATAAAGAAGATATTAAAAGTCTAGCTAAAAATTTCTCACATGCCATAATGGCAACTGCCGAGCAACAATACGGACTTAACACTCCTTTTAAGCTAGTAAAAACCAAAGGTGATAAAAGGAGCGCAGAGCAGATACTAACTACCAATAGCCATCTAATAGGCAAACGCATAAAAGTAGGAGATAGTAGCTTTGGCATGGGCAGTTTAAACGATGAGGCAGTCCAAGAATACGAGATAGTGCCATGTTCTCCTAGTCAAAGAAAGGTAGAGAGTAGGGAGATCATCACATTAAAAACGGCATTTGAAAATTTTACAGCTAACACTAGCGTTAGCCAAAAGTGGTCAAGTAGCACTATGGATCTGGTAAATATTGTAGGCAATATATTGTTTAAATTTTTTCATCCAAACAAGGACATCACAACCATATCACGAGATGATCTACTTAAATTTAGAAATACTTTATCTCTCATACCAACCAAGCTAAACCAAAAAGCCAAATATAAAGACAAAAGCCTAGAGCAGATAATACGCATAGGCAAAAATGATGCCAAACTATCACAAGTAACCATACAAAAATATATGATAAGAGTAGTGCAGTTCTTTAAGTATTGTTATAACAGCGACTACATAAGTAAGAGCATCATAAATGACCTAAACGTAAAAGTGGAGATAAACCCAATGGAGCGCAAGGTGCTACCTTATAGCAAGGAAGAGGCTAATGCTATCTTTAAAATAGTCCAAAATTTTAAAGAGACCAACAAGTCACCAAGCAATCGCATAAGTGCAAATGATCTATACTATATAACCATGATAGCAGCATATAGTGGCATGAGGATAAACGAGATAGTTCAGCTAAGAGCACGTGATATCATGCAACACAATAACATACTTTGCTTTAGCATAAATAGAGATGATGGCAAGAGCACCAAAAATATAAACTCCATAAGACTTGTGCCAGTCCATAGCAAGCTAATAGAGCTTGGACTAATGGAATTTGTAAAACAAAGAGCTAATGCGAATAAAAGCATCTTCAAAGTAAGTAACAAAGACTTTTCAGAAATTTTTAGATCGCAAATACAACGAAAGCTAATAAGCAGCGACAAGCAAAAGACTTTTTACTCGTTTAGGCACTATTTTATAGATACGCTTGTCCAGCAAGAAGTAGAGCCAAATATCATAGCTCAAATAGTAGGACATGAGAAGCAGTATAAAATTTTACTTGGAACATATGCTACAAATATAAATGCTAGTGTATTAAAAGCAAAAGTTGAAATGGTATGCTATTAGAAATTTGGACAAGTCATCTAAATTTATATCATAATTATGCTATAATCATGTCATATTATTAAAAGGAAATAGCATATGCCTCAAATA
>CAUQCU010000153.1:0-2761 GCA_963516555.1 Campylobacter concisus
TTTGGCAAAGAGCTGCGAGCTTGAGTATGCGCAGTCTTGCTTCTTGCTTGCAAAGCTAAGCGGCGATGAAACAAAGGCGGACGCACTTTATAAAAGAGCCTGCCAACTTGGCAAATGCGTGGATAAAAAGTAAGGGGTAAGTTTGCTTTTTAACTCATATGTTTTTATATTTGCATTTTTACCGCTTGTATTTTTTGTATATTTTTTTCTAAATAAAAAGAGGCTAAGCACTCTTGCAAAAGCTTTTTTGGTGAGTGCTAGTTTATTTTTTTATGCTTATTGGAGTGTTTATTATCTGCCGATTTTGTTAGGAAGTATTGTTTTTAACTTCCTTGTTTCAAAATTTCTTGCAAAACATCAAAGTAAAACTATTTTGATTTTTGGTATAGTTTGCAACCTCACTTTACTTGGATATTTTAAATATGCTGATTTTTTAATTTCAAATTTAAACGCTATAGCAAATACAAATTTGGGTCTACTTCATATCGCTTTGCCGCTTGCGCTTAGTTTTGTCACATTTCAGCAAATAGCATATCTAGTCGATAGCTACAATAAGCAAACAAAAGAGAATAGCTTTTTAAACTACTGCCTTTTTATAACATTTTTTCCACAGCTTATTGCTGGTCCGATAGTGCATCACAAAGAGATGATGCCACAGTTTGCAAATAAATTTAATCTTATAAAAAACTATAAATTTATAGCTCTTGGGCTTTTTGTTTTTAGCATGGGGCTATTTAAGAAGAGTGTGGTTGCAGATACTTTTTCTATTTTTGCAAATGCTGGATTTGATGTGGAGAGAAATTTGACTTTTTTGCAAGCATGGGCGACGTCGCTTTCGTATACCTTTCAGCTTTATTTTGATTTTAGTGGTTATTGTGATATGGCGATAGGTCTTGCACTGCTTTTTAACATAAGGCTTCCTATAAATTTTAACTCCCCGTATAAGGCTTTAAATATTCAGGATTTTTGGCACAGGTGGCATATTACGCTATCGCGTTTTTTAAGAGACTATATCTATATCCCGCTCGGAGGAAATAGAAAAGGTCAATGTCATACCTATATAAATTTGTTTTTAGTATTTTTAATAGGCGGTCTTTGGCATGGGGCTGCTTGGACATTTGTTGTTTGGGGTGCTTTGCATGGTGTTGCTATTGTTATTCACAGATGTTGGCAAAAGTTAAATTTTAAACTAAATAAAATCATTGCTTGGATCATTACCTTTAACTTTGTAAATTTTACATGGATATTTTTTAGGGCAAAAAGCTTTGAAGATGCCATGAAAGTGATCCGAGGGATGTTTTTTGGTGAGTTTAAAATAGACGTTAATTATCTTGAGATGTATTTTATCGTTTTGGCTTTTTTGATTGTTTTGCTTTTTAAAAACTCTATGCAGATAGCATTTGATAAAAAATTTAAATTTACTATCTGGCAAATTTTTACAGCATCTTTCTTTTTATTTATATCAATTTTAGCAATTAGGCTTAATAATGCGAGCGAATTTTTATACTTTAGATTTTAAGAAAAAAATATTTTTATGCCTGTTTCTAGTAGCATTTGCTATGGTTGGACTTGATATTGTGCTTTATGTTTTTTCAAATAATGGAGCAACAAATAAGACAAATTTTGATGATAATAAAATTTCAAAAGCGGAACACTTTAAACTAAATAGTGAAAAGCAAAAAGATATTGTTTTTGTTGGAAGCAGTAGAACGTTTAATCATATTTCAACAAATATTTTTAAGGAAAATAATATTAGTGTTTATAATTTTGGCGTTTCTGGAAATTTTATAGGCGACTATCCCTTTATTGTAAATGCTATTAAAAAAGTTGGCGCAAAAGAAGTTGTCGTTAGCCTAAGAGTTAGCGATCTTTTTGAGGATTATATTGAGAGAGGTATCAAAATTTATACTACTGATGAGCTGATGGCAAATTTTGGCACGAATAAAATGGCGTTTTTAAAGACACTACCAGATTATTTAGCAAGTTTTCATTTGTTCTGAAGCTGTATATAATAGAGTAGTTGCCGCTTATGATAAATTTACACCAAAGACCGCGACTAATGCAAATGATTTTAGTGTAGAAAATTCTTTTAATGTTGAAGTAAATAGCGATTGCGAGCTAATTAACACAAGTGAAGTAAATTCAAATTTTACAAAAAGCAAAAAAATTATTGTTGCAAAATGCAGCAATGGTGACAATATACTTTTTGCAAATACAATACCAAGAGAGAATTACGGAAAAAGTACTTTATTTAAAAGAGCTAAATTTAAACACATTAAAATACATGCAAAATTATATAATAGATCCATTGGCTAAAAACGGCGTGAAAGTTATTATTTTACTTGAGCCAATATTTGATGGGACAAGGCTTCAATACGATATAAATGAAATAACATCTACCATCAAAAATGCCAAAATTATTGATCTTACAAATTTAAACTTTAGTGATGAAGAATTATCTGATTGGGAACATTTAAACTATCTTGGTAGAAAAAGATATAGCGAGTTTTTGGTTAAACTTTATCTTGCTGGTAAACTTTAAGTTCTTACTTCAACCCAAAAACTTTTATATTAAAAGTTGTGTGGATTTTGTCGTTTTCACCCTTCATGACGATAGGAAATTCGGCTTTTATGATGCTATCATAGCTGCTAAGTGCGTCTAAAAAGTCATAGAATTTTTGCGGGGTTTTAAGTGAGCTGGTAACGTTTAGGCGGTATCTAAAGAACTTCTCGGTTGCGTTATTTTCGCCTTCTTCTATCT
>CAUQCU010000154.1:0-2644 GCA_963516555.1 Campylobacter concisus
CCTTGTTAGCCCACCACCTTTTAGCGCTCCAAACTCGCTTATAGCGTTAAAATTTCTCTCAAATCTTTTAGCGTCTATCATCATAAATCCTTAAAATATAAAGCTAACCTTAAAAAGATTTATTACTTTAAGCATTTTACATTTTATTTTATGATTTAAAGCTGAAAAAGTGTGAGTTTTTAAATTTTATAAAGCTGAGTCTTGAGATCTTTGATGATAAATAGCAGTTTTTCTAAAATTTCTATCTTATTTGGGTTGTCAGAGCCTTTTAAAATTTGCTGTTCATTCTCATAAAAGGCGATTTGCATATTCAAAATTGCCTTTTGCAAAGTGGTTGGGTCGGTGATCTCATGGATCTTTTCGTCCATTAAAATTTCTCTAACCATCTCCTCATCGCTCACGTCGTATCTATAAAGGATGGCATTTAGATACTCAGGATGCTTTATAAAGTATCTAGCTCCAAGCTTTGAGAGTATCTCATCTCTGTAGTTTGGGTTATTTAGCATGGTTTTAAAAAGAGCAAACTCGAGTGGGTCTTTGTTCATCACAGCTGGCACCTCATCTACCATGACAGAGTTGCTAAATTCATCTTTATCTTTTTTTCTAAACTCTTTTTTAAATTTATATTCATTTTTTGGCTTCTGCTTTAGTCCAAACCTATCTGCCACGCTTTGTGGAGTTAGGTTAAATCTTGCCGCTACCTCTGTTACATACGAACTTGCTATCTCCTCTCCAAGCTCGTCCATATAGGCTTTTATCTCGCTTAGGCAGTTATCTCTTTGCATTGAGCGGGTTATGTCATACTTTTGCATTATCTTTTCTATATAAAATTTCACCGCATCCTCGCCAGAGCCAAAGAGCTCATTAAGCTCCTTTATCTTACCTGCAAAGACCATATCAGCAGGATCTGCGCCGTTACTTATGATGACTACTTTGGTATCTATCTTATTTATGCTTAGCAGGTGAGCGGATTTTATGGCTGCATTTATACCAGCGCCATCGCCGTCAAAGCAAAGCACTACGCTTATCTCGCCCCTTTTTAAAAGCGGCAAGTGGCTTGTAGTAAGTGCTGTCCCAAGCACAGCAACAGCGTTTGTAAAGCCCGCATAGTGAAGCATGATGACATCAAGATAGCCCTCTGTGATGATGATCTGCTTCTTTTCAAAGATACTTTGCCTAGCTAGGTGGTAGCCGTAAAGTAGCTTTGACTTATCAAATACCGCACTTTGGGGCGAATTTACATATTTTGCAGGGTGATCTGAGATCGTCCTACCACCAAATCCAACTAGCCTTGTGGTGTGCGAGTAGATAGGAAATGTTATGCGCTCGATGAAACTAGCATAAATTCCCTTTTCATTTTGCTTTACGATACCAACTTCAAGCGCCTCTTTTGGCTCTATGTTTTCATTTTGCAAAAGCCTAATGGTGCTTTTACTATCCCCAGCCCAACCAAGCTCAAATTTCTCGATCATCGCGTCATTTATACCGCGCGACTTGATATATCTAATGGCTGCTTCGTTTTTGTAAAACTCACTTCTATAAAAGGCATTTACCTTTTCTAAAATGTGCTTATTTTCTTTTTGCGTTGGCACCTTGTCATTTGTGTATTCAAGGCTGAAATTTGAAATTTGAGCGATCTTTTCTATCGCCTCTGGGTAGGTAAGCTTTTCATAATCCATCACAAATTTAACCGCATCTCCGCCAGCCTTGCAGGCAAAACAGTGATACATCTGCTTGTTTTGATTTATGCTCATGCTCGGGTTTTTGTCGTCGTGAAACGGACATACGCACTTGTAGCTTGAGCCCATCTTTTTAACAGGGATATACTGTTCGATGATGCTAACAATATCTATTTGGTTTTTTAATTTTTCAATGGATTTTGGATCTATCATAAGCAAAATTATACAACTGCTTTGTTATAATTAAAGTAAAATTTTATTACAAAGTGTTAGCGTGGATATTTTTTTCATTGGACACAGAGATCCGATATTTAGCCTTATTATTCTATTTAGTATCATCTTGATGATCGCAGCTTTAAGCTATGCTTGGGGTATATTTTCTAGCAAAGATGAGAAAAAACGCATCGAGAAATTTATAAAGAAATTTGACAGCAAAGATGGTATAAGCGACGAGCATAAGCAGATGCTAAAAAGCCCAGAAGTAGATATACCAAGCCTTAGCATGCTAGGTCAGACCTTCGCTAAAAATGGCGACTTTGAAAAATCGATCGGCGTCTATCTAATCGCGCTTAGCAAGGTAAAAGATAAAAACGAGAAAGAATTTATCCTAAACGAGCTTGGAGAGGTATATTTTAAGGCTGGATTTTTAAAAAAAGCTAGCGAAATCTTTGAAAAAGCGCTTGAGCTAAGCCCTAGAAATGTCCTCGCGCTGCGCTTTTTAACGATGATAGATGAGAAGCTTAAAAACTACAAAGAAGCGCTTTATGCACTAAATTCTCTTGAAGAGCTTGGAACAAATGTAAAAGATCAAAAGGCCTATATAAAAGCGATTAGCACGCTTGATGATAGAAATTTAAGCTTTAGCGAAAAGATAGAAATTCTCTCGCACCTTAGCCAAAATTTTGAGCTTTTAAAGCGCATGATCTTAGCACTTTTCATAAGACACAATGAAAATTTAGAAAATT
>CAUQCU010000155.1:0-2635 GCA_963516555.1 Campylobacter concisus
TGATTTTTGATAATCATACGATTTTTATCTCATTTAAATTTATTAGTTTTAATTATTTATTTAGTTTTAAGAAATATCCTCAAAGATACGTAAAATTGGTTATTTTATAACATTTTATCTATTTTCATTAATATATTGCGAGATAATATTATTTTTATCTTTATCAAAATAATAAATTTATAAGTAGTAGCCATAAATACGATAAAATGGTCTTTTGCCAAATGATTTTAGCTATCAAATCTCACTATAAAACCTAAAATAAATTCTTATGTTTCTTTTAAGTAAATTTTATGTAAAGTTACATCATTAATTTTTTAATTAATCTACTTATTTTAAAAAATATTAAGAAATTAACTGGCGGTGCGTCTTAACGCTAATAAACTTATTAAAATAGGAAGTTATCAATGAGTGAAAAATTTACCAGAAGAGAATTTCTACAAAGCGCCTGTATCAGCGTAGGTGCGCTAGCTACAACAGCTGGTGCGACCAATGTTTTTGCTGGCGAGTTGCCAAAGGGCAATGAAAAAGGCTTGCCATCTGTTGATGTGCTAATAATCGGCTCTGGCGGTGCAGGACTTCGTGCAGCAACAGCCGTTCGCAAACAAAATCCAAATTTAACAGTCGTAGTTGCCACAAAGATGATGCCATCACGCAACGCGACCTGTATGGCAGAGGGCGGTATAAACGGCGTTACTGACTTTAGCAACGGTGACAGCTTCAAGCTTCACGCCTACGACACCGTAAAAGGTGCAGCTTATCTTGCTGATCAAGATGCAGTTGTGAAATTTTGCGAGGCAGCAGGCGCAGTTATCCACGAACTAGACTACAACGGCATGCTCTTTTCTCGTAAAGATAATGGCGACGTGGCATTTCGTTTCATGGGTGGCGCTAGTAAAAAACGCTGTAACTACGCTGCCGATAAAACTGGCCACGTTTTGATGCACGCCTGTCTTGACGACGCTATCACAGCTGGGGTTAAATTTTTAATGGACCATGAGCTACTTGAGATCGGTCTTGAGGACGGCAAGGTCGAAGGTGTCGTTCTTCGCAACATCCAAGATGGTCAAATTTACCCAGTTCTTTGCAAATCTCTAGTCATCGCAACTGGCGGATACACTAGAATTTTCTATAACCGCACTTCAGTTCCATTTATAGCAACAGGCGATGGTATCGCTGCTGCGCTTAAAGTAGGTCTTGGTTTTGAAGACCCTGAGATGCTTCAGTTTCACCCAACTGGCGTTCAAAACGGCGGCACACTTATCACAGAAGCTGCTCGTGGTGAGGGTGGTTACTTGTTAAACAACAAGGGCGAGCGCTTTATGAAAAACTATCACGAAAAAATGGAGCTAGCTCCTCGTGACGTCGTCGCTCGTGCGATCGAGACAGAAATTCGCGAAGGTAGAGGCTTTGGCGAGGGCATGAGCGCTTATGTACTTTGTGATGTTCGCCACCTTGGCAAAGATACTATTATGAAAAAGCTTCCAAAAATTCGCCACACTGCTATGCTTTTCCAAGACATCGACCTAGTCGAGCAACCAGTGCCTATCCGCCCAACAGCTCACTACTCAATGGGTGGTATAGAGGTAGCTAAATTTGATGATATGAGCACAAAAATCCCTGGAATTTACGTAGGTGGTGAGGCTTCATGCGTATCTATCCACGGCGCAAACCGCCTTGGCGGAAACAGCCTAACTGACGCAGTTGTAACTGGCGATCTAGCTGGCAAAGGTGCTGGTGCTTATGCTCAAAATGCAAAATTTGCAAGCGGCAAGAAGACTTCTGAGCTAGCAAAAATGTGGCAAGATAAATTTAAATCTATCGCAACAGGCGAGGGCGGCGTAAATGATATGTACGCACTTCGTGAAGAGCTTGGCAAAAATAACTGGGATCTAATGGGTATCTTTAGAACTGGCGCAAAACTAGATCAGCTCTCTAAAAATCTAGAAGCCATCCAAGCAAAATATGACACCCTCAAAGTGCCAAATCAAAATCCAGTCATGAACACAGCATTTACTGACTACGTCGAGCTTGGCAACCTTATACTTCTTTCTCGTGCAGCATGTCTTGCAGCGCAAAATCGTCTTGAGAGCCGTGGCGCTCACACAAGAGAGGACTATCCAAAAAGAGATGATGTAAATTTCTTAAAACACAGCATAGTCACACTAAAAGACGGCAAGTTGGAGCTTGGCTACAAAGATGTTGTGACAGGTATATTTTCACTTGACGGCAAGAAGCCAGAGTAAGGAGCTAGGATGAAAATTATTATCGACCGTTTTGACGGAACTAAAAAATATGAATCAACTTATGAGCTAACAAATGAAGAGGTCAAAGGCAAAACTCTTTTAACAGTGCTTTTTGATATCAAACAAAAAAAGGACGCTACGTTAAATTTCACAGCATCTTGCCGCTCAGCAATATGCGGTGCGTGCGCTGTTAGAGTAAATGGTCACTCATATCTAGCTTGCGATACAAAGATGAATGAGCTTTTGGCTGAGTATGGCAACCCAGATACTATTAGAATTTCACCACTTGGAAATTTTAAGGTTATCTCAGACCTTATGGTGGATTGGGAGCCAAGTATAGAAAATTTACGCAAGATCAAACCAAGCATCACTGCTAAGCCAGAATTTAGCGC
>CAUQCU010000156.1:0-2575 GCA_963516555.1 Campylobacter concisus
GGCTCGATGCAAAGTGCAAGGCTTGCAAATGAGCTTAAAATCCCTCTCTTTGTCCTGCCGCAGCGTATAAATGAGAGTAGTGGGACAAATGCCTTGCTAGCTAGCAAAAAGGCCGAGCTTATTGATGATTACGTTAAATTTGCCTCACTTTTTGGCGAGGTAAAAGTGCAAGAAAAAGTTGATGATGAGATCTTGAAATTTTGTAAAAATGGCGTTAGCCTTGATGAAGCCTTAGCAAAATTTGGCGAGATCATCTATGAATACGAGCTTGACGGGCTAGTTGAAATTTCAAATTTAAGAGTAAAAAGCGCGCTATGAGAGAGAAATTTATGGCGATCGATGTTGGACTAAAGCGCATAGGGCTTGCTTTTGGCTTTGGCGAGGTCGTGACGCCGCTTGAGCCAGTTCTTAGAAAAAACAGAAACCAAGCCGCAAGAGATGTAAGTCAAAAAGTAAATGAATACGCTCCAAACACGCTAGTGGTGGGCGTGCCGATAGGTGGCAGCAGCGAAGATGAGATGAGAAGGCGCATAGAGCACTTTGTCTCGCTTCTTGATGTGCAGGCTAATATCGTCTATCAAGACGAAGCCTTTAGCAGCAGCGAGGCAAGTGAAATTTATACAAACACAAAGCGAGATGGCAGGCTCGATAGCGTCTCAGCTACCATCATCTTAAAGAGATACCTAAAAATTTTATAAATTTCTAGCGACTACCCCTAAAGTCTCGTGCAAGCTATCGCTAGTAAATGGCTGTCTAAGCGTAGTCATCTTCTCGCTTTTGATGCTTTTGGCTTCATCCTTGCTGATGATGACGATGTAGAAATTCTTAAGCTTTTGATAAGTTAGCATCTCATCAAGCCTTGTTTTGTCGCTTAGATACTCCTTTTGCACGAAGATGATGTCTGGCTTAAAAATGGCATCTTTTATGTGTAAATTTAAACTCTCAAAGCTCTTTTGTTTGCTGAGCTTCAGCCCTGTAAAGCTTAGCTCATGACTTAGCGTTAAAAATAAATTTTCATCATCGCAAGCTATTATCGCATTTTTGCCTAAGAGGCTTGCTATCTCGACGCTTTGCCTTTTAAATGTCCCGCTTTTTGGCAGTGGCACGCTTATGCTTATATTAAAGCCGTCCTCCGCTTTGCTCATCTTGGCATTTAGCTCTTTTAATAGCTCACCAGCTTCTTTAACTAGTCTCTCATTTGGCTTTTGCGGGCATGAAGTACATCTTATATGTATGTCAAAATGCACCAAACTTAGGCTATAGCTTACTAGAGTAAAGGAGATTAGCAGTTTTGAGTTGCTAACGCTATTTAGGTAAAATTTGCTTAAATTTTTGATCGCACCTATTAGCTTGTGTGCTTCAAAGCTTAGATAGCGTGGGTAGTTTGGGTTGTAGTTAAAGACGATGGCGTTATCTCTGGTGGTTGCGTCTTTAAAAAGTGCCTCTAAAAAAAGCTCCATTTGCGCGATAAAATCGACATTTTTCATATCACAAGCATCCCATCTCCATATGAGTAAAATCTATACTTTTCGCTAACCGCCGTTTCATAAACCCTCATCGTTTCTTCAAGCCCTATGAAGCTAGTAACTAGCATTATCAGCGTTGATTTTGGTAGGTGAAAATTTGTTAAAAGGTAGTTTTGTCTGATAGGCTTATTGTTTAGATTTAAAAATAGCTTGCAAAAGCCACTTGGCTGCTTGCTTCTAGCAAATTCTTCAACGCACCTAGTAACTGTCGTGCCAACGCCAAGGATGGGCTTATTTGAGCTTATGATCTCTTGAGCTTTTTCGCTTAGCTCGTAAAACTCAGAGTGCATTTTGTGGTCATTTATGTTTTGGCACTCCACGCCCTTAAATGTCCCAGCGCCCACGTGAAGCGTGATATAAGCGACCTCGTGTTTTGCCTTTATTCTCTCTAGCATCTGCTCGCTAAAGTGCAAACTAGCTGTCGGAGCTGCGACTGCGCCGCTATTTTTAGCAAATATGCTTTGATACCAGCTCTCATCGTCCTTTGTATCAGCCCTTTTTATGTATGGCGGAAGCGGGACATGACCGATCTTTTCTAGCTCGCTAAAAAGTCGCGCCGTATCTAAAATAACGCCATTTTTGGTGAAATTTACCACTCTTGAGCCATCATCATTTAGCTCAAGCACATTTACCTTTATATCATCAGTGAAATTTAAAACGCTACCGACACTTACTCTGCCCCTTATATAGACGCTAAATTTATTATCGCTAAGCGGTTGATTTAGCATCACTTCGCAGGCTCCGCCGCTTTGTTTGTGTCCTAAAATGCGAGCCTTAACTACCTTTGTGTTGTTAAAAATGACTGCCGCGTCCTCTGGGATGAGACTGGCAAGATCTTTAAATTTATAGTGTTTTATCTCTTTTGCTTTTTTAAAATAGACAAGCAATCTTGCCTCTTCTTTTGGCAAAACTGGCTCTTTTGCGATGAGCTCATTAGGCAAAAAATAATCATAACTTGAGATGTCGTTTATATCACTCATCGTCTGCGTCGCTATTTGTGTCGCTATCTTGCTCATCGTCGTCGCTTTTGCCGGCTCTTTTGGCGACTA
>CAUQCU010000157.1:0-2556 GCA_963516555.1 Campylobacter concisus
TAAAGCCACCAAAGCTAGGCATCGAATCAAGCAAGTAATAATCTATCGCAAAGCCGCGAGCCGTCGGATATACGCGCTCATCCCATTTATTTAGCGTGACGCCAGGGACATTTCTAAGAAGCACCTGATAGTCTTTGATGCCTTGATCTTTTAGCCTTGCTTCTGTTAGCACAGTTAGCGACTGGGCGTTTGACGAGAGGTTAAATTTAGCCTAGTTGTGCTCTTTACAAGCTCTTTTGCAAAGTAGTTTGCATCATCTCTTCGCTCACTCTCCACGACATCGACTGCTTCTAAAACCTTGTCATTTTCACTAGCGTAAATTTGAGGTTGCATCAAATTTAATGCAACCAAACTAATTAAAAATTTTTTCATTTTTTCTCCTTTTAAAATTTCTTTTAATCCACAAATAAAGTCCTGAGATGCTCAAAACTAACGGCGAGATGCCCGCTATAAACCAGATAAATTTTGTAGTTTGGTTGTAGTTTCCAAAGTGCGATCTTCTAAAGGTCGAGAGGATTTTCTCACTTAAATTTGCATTTTTTATGTCTAAGACGCTAACTAGCTTGCCGCTTTCTTTGTCGTAGGTGATAACGCTTGAGTATTCGTTATGCAAAAAGCTTTGCCATATCACATAGCCAAAGATACGGATGTTTGCCCCTTGCATGAAAGGCAGCGAGATGAAGTGTGGCTCAAAGCCTTTTATGTCCTTTTTCGATCTAGCGACCAGCTCATCAAGGGATAAACTTTTGTTATAAATTTTTGCGTCTATTACGAAGTCATTTTTAAACTCTGGCGTGCGTGCCATCCTAAATTCCCACCAAACGCCACTTATGCAAATGAGCAGTAAAACTGGTGTGCAAAAAATTCCTATTATCTTGTGGATGTCGTTCATGAAAACATTTAGCCCATTTACGCGCAGTCTAAGCAGAGTTAGCCAAAATTTACGGTAGATCACAAAGCCGCTAATGCAGATAAAAAATGTAAAAATAGCTGTTAAAAAGAGGATAATGTTTCCACTTTTTCCAAGAAGAAGCTCCTCATGGATATGCGCCAAAACCCCGAAAAATCCCTCATCATGTGCTAGTGTCTCGCTCTTTATCTTGCCACTAAAAGCATCAAAATAGATAAATTTCCACTCTTTTTTGCTGTCGTTATGCTCGATTAGCCAAATTTTGTCGCACTTTTTAGGGTTTGCATCGATATTTACACCAACCATCTCGTAGCCGCCAAACTTGCTTGCGATGATATCTCTTAGCTCATCAAAGCTAATCCTTTTGCTTAAATTTTCTTTGTTTAAATTTACATTTACGATATTTGGGATAAAAAGGCTGTTTAGCTCGTCTTTATAAACGAGGATCGCACCGCTAAAGCAAACTACAACAAGTGGGATAAAAAAGAGAAGCGACAAATATGCATGCACTTTGTAAAAAAGCTTTAAATTTAAAAATTTCAACCTTTTAGCCACCTTTTAAAAGTTAGTTTTGATAACAGCTCGCAATTTTATAAAATTTTTGCTTTTATAATTTTTAAAACCATTATCAAAATATAATTTTAAAAAGAAAGTGACGTTTGTGAAATTTGAGTTTAGAAAGGTAAAAATTTGATTTTAAAAGAGAGACAACTCCTCTTTGTGTAAGCGGAAAAGCCAGAAAAGGGGGAAGCAAAGTCTTAACCGCTACAAAAAGGAGGGCCCGTTTAGGACGATGAAATGTTATTATTTAAATATAAATTTTAATGAAATTTTTAGTTAATAAAAAAGAAATTCTACGTAATACTAAATTAAATCACGATATTTAGGCATTTTCTAAAGAAATTTCTCTTTTAAAATGGTAAAAATATATGCTTTGTATGAAAGCAAAAATCACATTTGAAATTTCATTTTTATTACTACTAAACGTGGTTTATAATGTTTAATTTGGCGACGTAAAAAAGGTATCTCACTAAATGCGCTTAAAAACTCGGACAAATTTTAAAATTTCATGAGCGAGTAATTTCGGCTCTAAAATTTGAGCTAAGCGGTAAGCGAAGCCAAATTTTAGTAGTCAATTCTTGCGAGTGAGTGAAATTTTAAAATTTACAAAATAGCTTTATTAAATTTGTAAATTCTTTTTATCCAAAAGGGTGACAAGGGGACTTGAATTTTGCTTCGCTAGCTCGCAACTGCGGGGCAGACACGAAGTCCGTCCCCTTATCTTTCTTTAGATCCCTCTTCTGCTCGCAGTTACGAGACGAAGTCGAAGTAAAGCCCGACGACGCTAGAAGTGGCATGCGTCAGTGCTACGCACTGCATGCGTTTTATTATAGGGCGAGTGAGTAAAGTTTTAAAATTTGCAAAATAGTTTTTTAAAAATTTAAAGTTTTGTTTCTTTGTTAAGGGGGAAGAGGCTTGAATTACGAAGTCGCTCCCTTCCCCCTTAACGATCCCCTAACCCCGACGACGTTAGAAGTGCATGCGATAGCACTGTCGTGCCGCATGAGTTTTATGTGAGAGAATTTATAGTAAATTTTAAAATTTCATGAACGAGTAATTTCGGCTCTAAAATTTGAGCTAAGCTG
>CAUQCU010000158.1:0-2547 GCA_963516555.1 Campylobacter concisus
ATCATATTTTTTCCTTAAATTTTTTAGCTATTATAGCAGATAAAGTGCAAACAAACGTTTTCTAGGCTTTTACTGGGGGCGTTTTGGCTTTAAATTTTAGTGGTTTTTTGTGAGTAAAAAGGGCAAATTTGCCCTTTAAATTTAGTTTAGTAGAAGTGATTTTATATCGATTTTGTGCTCTATCATCTTGCTCTCAAGCATAAATTCTTGCGTAGCCTCAAGCGCTTTTATATCTTCAGCCGTGATCTTTGAGTTAAAGTCGTACTGAGGATACATGCTCTTTACCGCCTCTATGCTTAGCCCAGTCTCTTCAGCCGTAAATTTAAGCGCTTCGTCCTCGTTTGCCTTTATGTAGTCTAAAATTTCGTCCTGAGCCTTTTTAAATTTCTCAACTACGTCTTTATGCTTTTTATAAAACTCTCCACTTGTTGCTGTGACGATGACTGGAGTGATGACGCCTTTGCCAGTTGTCACTACATTTAGGCCTGATTTTTGAGCGTTGTAGGCCGCTGGTCCCGCAAGAAGCGCTGCATCGACGCTGCCATTTTCAAGTGCCGCTTGCGCAGCTGGGATGCCCATAGAGATGAACTCTACGTCGTTTATACTAAGACCGCCAAGAGCTAGGTATCTCACCAAAAGCTCATTTAAGATAGTACCCTTTGGCCCTGCTACTTTTTTGCCTTTTAGATCTTTTGGCGACTTGATGTTTTGATCTTTTGAAAATATCACAAAGGCTTCAGGCGCCCTTGAATAAGCGCTTATGATCTTTATATCAGCCTTATTTGCAGCCGCAAGTATGACCGAAGTGCCACCCACGCAGTTTAGAAACTGGAGCGAATTTGAAGCGAGCGCTTGCGTCTGCTTGGCACCTGAAGTGATCTCAGAGTACTCAACTGGCACGCCAAAAGACTTAGCGTAAAAGCCCTTAAATTTATCAACGATAGATGGGACGTTTAGCGGCGATTTGACGTAGGTCATGCCGATCTTATCTAGGCCATCGCTTGCGTTTGCGACTAGGCAAAGCAAAGAGGCCGCACACAAAACCTTAAAAAACTTTCTCATACTTACTCCTTTTAAAAATTTTCAAGATTATATAATCTTTTGCTTCATTTTGGTTTTAATTATCATTTTATTTGCCTAAATTTCACTCAAAATTTTGCGTTTTATCGCTATTAGCTCGTCACTTAGCAAGTCTCTTGGCCTTGCTAAATTTGAAAGATCGTAGTTTGACTTTATCCCGCCCTTTTCAAGCAAGATGATCTCGTCCGCCAAAAATAGCGCCTCGTCGATGTTGTGCGTGACAAAAATGATGGTTTTGCCAGCCTTTATCTTTAAAATTTCAGCCTGCATGCTAGCTCTAGTAAATGCATCAAGCGCGGCAAATGGCTCGTCCATAAGGATCAAATTTGCTTCATATGCAAGCACCCTTGCAAGCGAAACACGCGAGCTCATACCGCCAGAGAGCTGCGAAACTGCGGCAAATTTAAAGTCACTAAGCCCTATCATCGATATAAATGCGTCTATCTTTGCTGGCTCGATCTCCTGCTTTTTAAGAGGAAAAACGATGTTTTCATAGACGTTTAGAAACGGCATGAGGCGGGGCTCTTGAAAGACGAAGCCGATCTTTGCTTGCTCTTTAAATTTTATCTCGCCCTGGCTTACGCTCTCAAGGCCAGCGATAAGGCGTAAAAGCGTAGTTTTGCCACATCCGCTTCTGCCAAGTATGACGGTGATCTTATCTTTTTTTATGCTTAAATTTAGCTCTCTTAAAACGTCGATCCGCTTTTCGCCTATAAAAAAATGCTTGGATAAATTTAAAATTTCTATCATTTTTCACCTCGCAAAAGGCTAAATTTCGCTATCAAAAGCAAAAAGAGCCTATCTATGAGCACGCCGCAAATGCCAATCGTAAAAATGCCTACAAATATCCTATCCGCTCGCGAAAGCTCCTCTGCGTCAAGTATGAGATATCCCAGCCCGCTTGAAGCCGCTATCATCTCAGCTCCAATGATCGCACGCATAGCGTAGCCAAAGCCTATTCGCATGCCGACAAAGATATCTTTTAGCGCGCTTTTTAGGATGATCTTGTAAAAAATTTCAAATTTACTAAAGCCAAAAATTTTACCTACCTCGATAAGTTTCACGTCGCAGCTCGTTAGCCCCTTTTGGATGCTTAGAAACATCGGAAAAAACGAGGCTAGGATGATAATGATGATCTTTGGCGTTTCGTTTATGCCAAACCAAAGCACCAAAATGGCTATCAAACTAAGCGGCGGGATATTTCTAAAAAACTCCAGTATCCACTCGTAATAAACGCTGATCTTTGGCAAAAGTGCCGCTATACCGCCAAGCACGAGCGCTAGGGCAAAGGAGAGTGCGTAGCCTGCAAATATGCGCTTAAAGCTGATGATAGTATGCGTGGCTAGCTCGCCGCTTAGGCTCATGCTATGCATCGTCTTAAAGGTCGCAATGGGGCTTGGCAAGATATACGACGTGAAAATTTCTAGCTCGCAAACGACCTGCCAGATGGCAAAAATCGCTAGGATC
>CAUQCU010000159.1:0-2511 GCA_963516555.1 Campylobacter concisus
TATGCAAATTTTTAGTGCGTATTTTAGCGATACTTTCTTTTAAAATATCTAAAGGGGAGCTTTTAAGGAAATTTAAAAACACTAACAATTCGTAACATTAATGATAAAAATTTAAATTACAAATTAAATACTTTTCGTAAGAAAAAAATAATATAGCTATAATAAAAAAAGACAAAATTTTATGAAAGGAGCTTGTATGAGCGACAAAGAGAATGTTGTTTTAGAAGATGGCGAACGTATGCTATCTCCAGTTCCGATGTCTGAGCGACGTCCGACATTTAACCAGATAATGGTCTGGGTAGGTTTTGGATACGTTGTTACTGGACTTTTCATAGGTGGCGTTCTAGCCGGTTTTGGCGGAAAGCCTGGCGTCTCACCTCAAACTGCCCTTTGGGCGATCATTTTGGGTATGGGCTCGCTAAGTATCATCACTGCACTACTTGGCATAATGGCCCAAAAAACTGGTATGAGCCTAGCTCTAGTCTCTAGGTACTCTTACGGCATAAAAGGTGCAAATTTGCCAATGATCATCATGGCACTGCTCACACTTGGCTGGTTTGCCAGCATCACTGGCATGGTCGGTCAAATTTGGGGTTCATTTATAGGCAATCCAAGTGGCGTTATAGTCTTTGACCCAGCAAATTTTGGCTACAAAGATATCACACCGATCACGCTTGAGGTCTTTCTTGCTTGCTTTATCTTTGGCATCATCTTTACCATCACAGCATACGTTGGCATCAAAGCTATCGAGGCTATCGCGATCCCTATAAGCCCTGTTATCTTGATCATCGCAGTCTATGTTGGCTACGAGATGTTGGCAGAGGGTGGCGGAGCTGCGGCCTTTTTAGAAAAGACCAAAAATATACAAGGTCTTGGACTTGGAAATGCCATCACTGCTGTTGTTGGTAGCTGGATAGCAGGAGCTGTTATGGGCGTTGATCTATTTAGATTTAACAAATCAGTAAAAGCTGTCATCGCTGGTGTCGTGGCTTGCTTTATACTAACAAACCCTCTTTTAAACATAGTTGGCTACATCGGCGCAGTAAGCGTTGGTCAGTTTAACTACGTAGAGTGGATGCTAACAAAGTCAGCCCTTTTAGCTATCATCGGTGTCATCGCTTGGACAGCATCGCTTTGGACTACAAATAACGCCGAGCTATACTGCAACTCGCTATATACTGGCCCGGTGCTCTCAAGCATAAATTTAAACATAAATAGAAAAAAACTAGTGCTAATCGCTGGCGTAGTAGGCACTGTGCTTGGCTCATTTGCCTTTTATCAAATGTTTTTTGCGTCATTTATCACGATACTTGGCACATTTGCTCCGCCTCTTGCTGGTCCGTTAATAGCTGATTATTACATCATCAAAAAAGGAAAATACGACATCGCTAAATTTAACAGCGAACCAGACTATCACATAGCTGGCGTTATCTCATTTGTCATAGGCGCTTTGCTTGGATTTATCTTCCAGTACTATTTGCCGCTTCCATTTGACCTACCATCAGGTCTTGTAGCGTTAGTTATTACGATTATTATCTATCCGATATTTTATAAATTTTTTAACAAGGAGATGAGATGAAAAAGGTAGTTTTGAACGAATTTAGCGCAAGAGAGCTAAAGCAAAAATTTGAGGCACACGAGATAGATAGCGCTATCACGACCTTTGGTAGCTGCGAGAGTCATGGCTGGCACCTGCCACTTGGTCCTGATCTTTTCGTGCCTGAAGAGATCGCAAAAAGAGCAGCTCTAAGACTTGGAAAGACTATCGTTGTTCCAGGCGTGCCATTTGGTACTTCTATCCACTACAACCAATTTCCTATGTCAGTCACTCTTAGGTTTGAAACCACGATAGCGATCGCTGAAGACATTTTTGAGAGCCTTATAAACAACGGCATAAAACATATCATCATCCTAAATGGCCACGACGGCAACATCCCTGCCCTTGAGATCGCCGCTAGAAAGGTAAAAGATAGACACAAAGACGCTGTTTTGGTCTTTATCCCTGCTTGGTGGAATATCACAGGAGCTAGACTAAAAGGTACATTTGACGTCTGGGACGGACTTGGTCACGGCGGAGAGGGCGAGACTTCTATAACAATGGCAGTTAAGCCTGAGCTTGTAAATTTAGAGTACGCAAAGTCACAAGTGCCTCATGACGTCATAGGTTTTGGCGAGTTTAGCACCATCATCTGGGATATCAAAGAGGTAACAGAGACAGGCGCAACAGGAGATAGCACAAAAGCTAGCCTAGAAAAAGGTCAAAAGATGCTTGATTGTGTGACTGACTACGTTGTAGAGATCGTTGAAAAGCTTGAGAAAATGGGCTGGAAATACGACCACAGAAAATAAATTTATGTGTGCTAGAGATAGCACACATTTTTACTGCTTAATTCTTCACTAGATTTATAAAACAAAATTTGAGATACAAGCTAAAGGTTAAATTTGATAGATAGTAGAAATTTAAAAGAGAAAAGCCATATAAAAATATGGCTTTAAATTTTAATGCTCGTG